>CAXUEG010000053.1:3010-13617 GCA_964249935.1 uncultured Terriglobus sp. | reverse complement strand
CTCCGCGCCCACCACCTGCAACCGCGTCAGCAGCGAGGGTACAGCCGACGCATTCGTCACCGTCGTGCTCAGATGCCAGCTGTCCCCATGCCGCTCCTGCTGCGTTGCCAGATGGAGCTGCGCCTTCGGCAGCCGGCGAATGTCTCGCAGGTTGCCTTCATCTTTCCCGCGAAGGTAAGTGTTCTCGCTGTATAGCGCGCCGCCTCGGCTCAGCTTCAGCCGCAGCAGATGGAATGGTGCGAGCCCGTCAGGGTATTGCATCTGGAAGGCCGTCATCGTGGAGTCCTCCGTGGTGTGCAGGGAAGCGCCGTGCTTCCACACCGAAGTCCCGTCTGGGTTCAGCAGCTCAGCCTCCGCACTCATGCCGTCCACATCGCCCGCGCTGTAGTTCACCACCTCGATCGAATTCGTCAGTGGGTTCCACTGAATATGCAGCGGCTCGCACGCCTTCTTGCAGGCAAAGTACGCCGCCGTGCAATCGAAGTAGTAGTCATACGTCTGCCACACAAATGAAGGCCAGCAGGGGTGGCTCATCCACAACAGAACGCCCATGCGGTCGCGGCTCTGCGCTTCGAACATGGCACGGTAGGTGTCGTAGTTCAGGAATTGCGCCAGCTCGATCCAGTCCGCCGCGTCGGTTGCGCCGCCATACTCGTCCGCGATCAACGACAGCAGCGTCCGCGCACCCTGCGCACCTTCCAGCGTGAAGTCGTGCAGGCCGTACTCCAGCCCCTGCGGCCACAGCGCGCGTTCCGGCATCATGGCGCGCACGCTCTCGAGCGATGGAATGTTCGGCGCGCCGATTTCGGAGTGCAGCATGTTGTCGGGATTGCTGAAGTATTCAATCGCAGAGAGCGTGCGGTACGGCCCATGGCCGCTGACCACGTGATCGGCCGAGCTCGGAATGTAGTGCATCTCCGGGTGCAGCTCCGCCAGCAGCGCACGAATGCCCTGCTCCAGTGCCGGTGGCGGGTCGCCCTCATTACGGCCGCAGTAGATGCCGATGGATGCATGCCGCCGGATACGCTTCACCAGGTCCCGCCCGTTCGCAAGGAACATCGCGTTATCGTCCGGTATCGGACCGTCCGACGGATTCGCCAGCCAGAAGTCCTGCCACACAAGAATGCCGTGCCGATCGCACGCTTCGTAGAACGCGTCTTCACCGATCTGTCCCACCCAGTTACGCACCAGGTTGAAATTCATCTCGCGGTGATACCGCAACGCCGCGTCGTACTCGCGAGCACGGTATCGCAGCATCGACTCCGAGAAGCCCCAGTTGCCACCCTTCGCGATCAGCCTGCGCCCATTCACAAAGATTTTCAACCGGCTGTTCGTCTCCGTCGTCGTCACCTCGCGCAGGCCGGCAAGCAAGCGCACCGGCTCCGACGCCGCACCACTTTGCGGTACAAAGCTTACGCTCGCCTCGTGCAGGTACGCCTCGCCGTACCCGTTCGGCCACCACAGCCGGGGATTGCGGATGCGCAGCGCAGGATTGCCGGCGCTCGTAATCGTGACAGCCTGCTCGGAATCTGCCGCAACCGTACACGGCGCACTAAATTTTGCATCGCCAAGTGAACCCACCACGCTGCCGCGCACCGGGCGGCTCGACCGATTGCGCACGATCACCGTCACAGAGAGCTCCGCAACGGACCGGTCCTCATTCAGCTTCGTCGTGACCAGCGGATCTTCAACGGACACCTCCGCCACGTGCACAAGTCTCACATCGTTCCAGATACCCGTGTTGCGTCCGCGGATCGTCGGAATCCAGTCCCACCCCACTGAGGCATGGAAGGTAGGATTGTCGTGACCAAGGCCGCCGCCGTTCGGGCTCGGCGATTCGTAAGTTTTCTGGTGAATGGTGCCCGGCGTCGCATTCTTATGAACCAGGATGGCCAGCGCGTTGGTCTGACCCGTGCCCTTCAGTTTGCCAGTCACGTCAAACGCGCCGCGGAAAAACGCTCCATCCACACGGCCCAGCGACTCACCGTTGAGAAAGACCTCTGCCTTCCAGTTGATCCCATCCAGGCATAGCAGTGTCCGCTGCTGCGGCGTCGGTGGCGTTAGGAACTCGGTGCGGTACCAGAAGTCCGCGTAGAAATACGAGTCTGAAACATACAGCTGGTTCTCGCCAAAATTCGGGTCGGGAATTGCACCCGCATTCAGGTACGCGGTCAATGTGGTACCCGGTACCGTAGCAGGCAGCCATTCCGCATCGTGGAACCCTGCCATCGAAAGAGCCGCACCATTCGCCTGCACCAGTGAATCCCGCCGCAAGCGCCAGGCCGTATGCGACAGCGAACCATCGGAGCCGTGCAGCGCAGCACGCTCCATGTTCTTCGCAGGAACGCGTCCGCCGCTGCCGAGGACCTCCAACTCGCTCAGGATGTAGCCGTGCTCCGTCGCCGGTTGCGTCAACAGCACGCGCACATACCGCGCGCGTTCCGTTGCGGCAAAACGAAGCTCCTCCACCGGCACGGTCCCCTGCAGCACCGCAGCATCCCGCCACGAGGCCGCGTCGTCCGACACCTGCACTTTGCCGTGCAAAGCTGCCGCAATCCAGTGCAGCTTTACGGATTCGATCTCACACACGTCCAGCAGGTCCACATACACCCACTCCTCATCCAGCCCCGCGCTCTTCCACGCGCTGGTGAAGTGGTACGGGCCGCCGATCTCCACGCGTTCCGCCCCACGGTAGAGTGCTACTTGCCCAAGCTGCCAGCGCATGTATGCGCCATAAGGCGATGATCCCGCGGTCGCGGTCATTTCCACGCGATACCGGCGCGGCCGCACCGGCGCGGCGAACACAATCTTTGGCGCGAGCACCTGGTTGCGGCTCACCATATCTGGAGGGTAGGCCGAGGGATCCGCGGGCGTTCCGCCATCCACCGTACCCTGCGGCTGCCAGGTATGGCCGTCGATCGACGTCGAAACCGCAAAGTGAAGGCTCGCCGGAGCGACGCCTTGCGGCATCACCAGAAACAACTCCACGCGGTCTACTTCCGGCAGCGGCGTCCCTCCACCGACCGCCAATTCGATCACGTGATGCAAGCCGCTCATGCTGAGCGTGTTCGCCGGGTGATGGTCGATCAGCACCTCCCGCTCAGGCTTGGGCAGGAGCCGTTCGCCAGAGGTGCAGCTGAACCACATGGGCAGCTCTGTCCCGGTGATCCCATCCGTCACACACTGCGCTGTCAGGTTGTAGTCATAGCTCGAGGAGTGATACGCCGGCTTGTGAAGCGCCAGGTTCCGCGTTCCCGCAGGCGCGGGCACCATGTGCGGCCCATGGTAGGCCGCAGGCTGGCCAGGGTAAACGCCCACGCCACGCGTGAAACCTCCTGACGCCGCGCCTGGAGCTAATGTTTCTGCTGCTGCGCGCGCCTGCTCCGCGGCACTGATCTTTGCGTCGGCTTGGCCAGCGGCAAACGCTGCAGGCTCAGCGGCAAGAACTATGCCGGTGGCGGCCGTCGCGGCCAGAAACTCGCGCCGTGTAGGACGCATAACACTGTCTTCGAACTTCTTTGAGGCCATGCGTCGACGATTCCTTTGGGTTCTGAAGGAATGATTCTACTGTGCGCTGAAGCTACGTGCGCTCAGCATCCAGATGCTCGAACCTGCAGCTGGGAAAGGCCGCAGGAAGCTACGCCAGCCACCGCACCCGGACTTCCGTGGGGCGGCGGGCTATGGCGTCTGCCGTTCCGCTTGCGCTCCCTTGGGCGCGGCGCGGTCGTTACGGTGCTGATCCTTGATCTGGCGATACACGGCGAACTCGCGCTCGGCGTCCGCCGTCCGGCCTGCCTTGCGCAGAGCCGTGGCCAATTGGTAATGCGCATAATCCTTGCCGGCGTCACGTTGCACCGACGCCTCCAGGTGCGGAATCGCCTCAGCGGTCTTGCCCTGCTCCGCGAGCAGCTTTCCCAACTGGTACTGCGACTCCGCGTTCTCCGGGTGAGCAGCGACCGTCTTCTCAAGCAGCGTCATCGCCTCGTCCTTGTGGCCCGTCTGCGAAAGCGCAAACGCCAGTGAGCTCTCCACGTTCGGCTCACCGGGCGAGAGCGCAAGCTCAGCCTGCAATGCGGGAATAGCCTCTGCCGGCCGGTCCAGATGGATCAGCGACTCGCCCACAAAGTAGTGTGCGCGTGGCAGCGCAGGGTCCTGCTGCGCCGCGTTCATGTAGCAGCTCCGGCTGCTCTGGTAATTCTCTGCAATGAAGTACACATTGCACACCAGCGCGAGCTTGTCCGGCGGCAGGTTGGCTGACGCGACCAGCCGGTCGGCGAATCCGTTTGCCTCTTGCGCTTGCCCGCTCCGCGCGAGCGAAAGCGCATAGCTATAGGTCGTCCGCGGGTCGCTCAGCGCAGCGTCCCCGGCGGCATGAAAGTCGTGCGCCGCCTCGCCGAAGTGACCAAGATCAAAATTCGCCATGGCCAGCATGAGGCGGGCGCGCGGGTCCTGCGGCGTGGGTGTGCTGCCGAAGTACTCGGTCAGTGCACGCGCGACTTCCGCCGAATCGTTCAGCCGGTAAGCCGCGATCGCAATATTGTGCAGCAGCCCCGGCGAAGCATCCCCAAACCGCTCCGCCTGCTGGAAGTCGTGCAGCGCCTGCGCATAGTCTTGCTGGCGTGCTTCGGCCGTACCCAGGTCGTTGTAGCCGTTGCGCAGCATCGTCCGCAACTGCGCCTCAGCGGAGCGAAGCTGCGGTGAAACCGCATTCGCTTCCGTGTGCGTCATCAGGGCCGCCGTTTGCTCTGCGGCGGCAGTGCTCACCAGGTAGTGCATGCTCTCCGGGCTCGGCGCATCGGCCACCGTACCATCCATGCGGCCCTGCTTGGCTGCAATGCCCGCCGACGCTGAAGCAGCATCGGCTTCGCCGGTGCGGCGATAGTCGGCCAGGTACTTCTCCCCTTCTTCGCGCTTGCCATCCGCCAGCAGCAGGCGGCCAAGAGTGAAATAGGCGCGGCGGATCTGGAAGTGGTTCTGCGACTCGTCGCTTCCGGTCAGCAGCACTGCCTTGCGCAGGTACAAAATCGCATCCGCCGTGCGGTGCTCGCGGTTAGCGTTCTGGCCCAGGTAGATCCAAACCTCCGGCCGCGTTCCATCCGCTTCCGCGGCCACACGCAGATGCCGGTCGGACGCGGCAAGGTCCCGGCCATCTGTAGATTCGAGCGCACCCAGGTAGAAGTTGCTCAGGTACTCGCGCGGATCCTGCTCCACGGCTTTGTTCAGGTGGGTGTAACTCTCCGGGTTCGGTCCCCACTCGTGAAGTTGCAGATTGACCAGGCCCAGAAAAAATTCGGCGTGCGGCGCGCGAGGGCTCCTCCTCAGCGCCTCTTGGAACTCCTTAGCAGCGCTCAGCGGGTCGTCGGCCTCGCGATACGCGTCGCCGATCGCAATATGCCACATGGCGGTGTCGCCGGTTGCCGCGAGCAGGCGCATGAAGACCTGTTCCGCTCCAGACCGGTCGTGTGCGGCCAGCATCGCCGAGCCAAGCGCCAGTGCGATCGCCGGATTATCGTTGAGCGCCAGCGCCGTGTTCAGCGGGGCGATCGCCGCCTGGTCGCGGTGAACGCTGCGCAACACGGCAGCTAATGTCGTAAACGCACGGGGGTTCCTTGGATCGGCTTGGGTAACCTGCTCGGCGAGCCGGATGGCCTCGTCACTCCGCCCCGCATGGGCGAGCAGCGACGCCAAGCGCAGCGCCACCTCGCTGTCCGGGTGCAGTGCGATGGATCCGCGGTCCAGGTCGATTGCCTCAGCCGATCGATGCTCACCGGCAGCGATGGTGCCAAGAAGGTTGAGCAACTCTGCGTTCAGCTCGCGAGAGGCGAGTGCAATCTGTACCGGATCGCCGGACTGCACGGCCGCGCTCTGCAGGCGGGCCAGCATATCAAGGCGCGCGCCGAGGTTCCCGTGGGCGCCCGCTATCGCTTTGTCGGCTTCACTGCCTTTTGTGCTGACCGCCGGCGCAGGGGAGGCGCCTTGGCTGCCGCGGGCCGGTACGTTGTGCTGCGCCTGCGCGTCGCAGGCACCTGCGGTCGTAAACAGCAGACAGAGAGCAAAAAGATTGGGGAGAACATGACGCATCACAGCGATGGTGCTACCACCTCTATCGTACTGTGTCGTGCTTCGCAGAGTGCCGGGTCGCTGCACCTGCGTCGCATCGGATGCGAGAAAAACCCCGGGGCAGGACCGTAGTCCTGCCCCGGGCTTGAAAGCTGCACAGCGAGCTTAGAACTCGATGTGCAGGGCGTACTGGAACTGCCGCTGCGCGTTGCCGTTCACACCCGTCGACTGACCGAAATTCTGTCCGGCGACCTCGCTGGAAACGACGTTGTTGGTTGGCGAGCAAGGCAGGTAGCCAAGACCACCACCCTGTGCTGCCGTCAATCGCTGGTTCTGCGGTCCGCAGTTCACGCTTGCAACAGCCGTGAAGTTACCCTGGTCCGCGCGGAAGTTCGCGTGGTTGAGCAGATCGAACGCATCCATGCGGAACTGCACATTGAAGCGATCGTGGACGCGCCAGTTTTTGTCAAGCGACAGGTCGGTGTTGACCAGCCGTGGGCCATGGCACTCACCGCGAGGCGCAGTGCTGGGTTCATAAGTTCCCAAGTGGTAACCAATGAGAGTAAAGGCGCTCGCGTTGATTACTTGGGAGCCGTTGGTGCCGCCACTGTTGCAGGTCTGCCCCGGAGCAAGCAGCGGACGTTGCGACTGGGCGTAGCCGCTCTGGAAAAGAGCGCTCAGGGAACCGGCACCGTATGGTACGACCGCGCCGTTCACGATTGCGTTGGAGGTCAGACCCGTCGGTACGTTGGCCGTGTCTTCACCCAATCCGTTCTGGTAGATGCTGAAGGAGTTACCCGAAGCCGCGGTTGTGATTCCCGTGACTTCCCATCCACCAAGCGTCTGCCTTTCCAGGCTGTTGTGTCCATCCAGCTTGGGCAGCAGATACGTACCGTTCGCAACAAAGAAGTCTGGACGGTTCGTGGCCGCGTTGCCCTTGTCGAGCGAGGGGTTGGGGTAATAGGTGAAGCTCTGTCCCCCAAGACCGCCGCCCGAGTCGTCGGTCAGGACGTCCGCGATGCCATGCGACCAGGTGTAAGCCGCCTGGAAGCGGAAGCCCGCCACCTGTGTCCGGAAGACGGTCTGCAGCGAGTTGTAGTTCGAGTCGCCGTTGTGTGAGAAGTAGGTCAGCGTCCCAAAGTTCGGGTAGGGACGGTACGACTGCTGCTGCCCTGGCCCGCTGCCAGTGGGCGCGAAGGTGGAGAGCAGCCAGTTATTCGGCTGGATGCTGTTGATGTCGTAGCTGGAGGTGAGGTGCATGCCGCGGTTGTGGACATACCCGACCTGCAGCGCTGTGTTCTTCATCAGCTGCTGCTCAACTGCAACGTTGTACTGCCAGGTGGATGGAATCGTGTTGGATTGATCGAGACCGCCCGATGGAGAAGCGGAACCGCCCGAGAGCGATGCCGGCGTCGCACCAGTCAGCGCACGCGAGTAGTTGTTCGTCGTCACCGCGAACGGAGCGTTGGCTTCCAGGGTGTACCGCGATACGCGTTCACGCTGGTAGAACTCGCCGCCGCCGAGACGAACCGCCGTCATGCCGTTGCCGAGCACATCGAACGCGATACCCACGCGCGGTGCAATCTCGTGGTTGTTCTGGTTGATCAGGTACTTGTTTGGACCCGGTGTACCTGCTGAGAAGTTGGTGCCAAACTGCGCGTTTGCAGCCGTGCAGGGCGAGGGCTTGCCGGGTACGTACTCCAGGCCGTTGCAGGCGTCCGAAGCTGGCCGGCTGGCAACGTACAGGGACGGTACAAAATTGGTTTCTGCACCGTTCGGCTGGTATGGCGTGCGCAGGAACGACCAGCGGAAGCCATAGCTCAGAGTGACGCGAGGCGTGATCTTCCACACGTCGCCTACATAGAACTCGTAGTCACGCCAGTCAAGAAAGGCACGCACGTTCTGCGATGTTTCCGACAGGGTGAACGGGTTCAACGGAATCAGTACGTTGGCAAGGTTGTTGCCTGTGCGGAAGCCGCCGTTGGTGGTGTCCACCTGGTAGTCTGCCGTGGCAAATGTCGGGTGTTCAGACGCCGAAGTGCTCGTGTCCTCGTCCTTCTCATTCCATCCGAGCAGGATGCCGGCCTTCAGCTGGTGCTTGCCCTTGACCTTCGAGATGTCGTCGCGGAAGTTGTACAGGTTCTCCAGATTGTTCCAGGGAGCGATCGTCTGGATCGTCTGGTTACTGCCGTAGTTGCCGAGACCGCCCCAGATCTGCGGGGTGCTGCCCGTCTTGTTGTTCTTGTCCGTGGTCGGGTAGAGCGTCGGGATCGCTGCGGTCAACTGCCCCAGCAGACCCGGTGTCGTTCCGCCTGGCGTCAGATTGATGCGATTGTTGGCGTATGAAAACTCCGCGTCATTGACCAGCGTTGAGCTGATCGTGCTCGTCCAGCGGCCAACGATGGACTTGGCCGGCTGCGCCCAGTTCGAGTTGATTTCCGGGAAGATCGAATCGCCCCAGTACTGATCGCCATTGTAGGAAGGATCGGACCATGAGTCTTGCGTGTAGCGGCCCATGATGGTGTTGCGTGGCGTCACGTTGTAGTCGACGCGCACGTTCTCCTGCCGGTACTTCACAAAGGACGGCAGCGATACCGACCAGTTGTTGTTGCCGGAGGACAGGGCCTTATTCGGCGTTGGGTAGTACTGCGCCAGCAGAGCACCGGCCTTGTCGACCGTGGCCAGCCTGTGTGAACCATCCGCAAAGGTTGGCTGTGGCTCGTTGCAGCCGGCGGACGCCTGGCTGGAACCCGCCACTGTGCCGTAGGTCTGTGTAAAGTCGCCCGCCTGCTGGGCAGCGGTGGCCACGCAGGCCGATTGCGTAAAGCCGCTGATCGTCCGGTTGAACTCCTGGTTAAAGAAGCCGAACAGCTTGTCCTTCTTGATCGGCCCACCGATGGAGTAGCCGAAATCGTTGCGGCGCAGCTTGTCCTTGCCGTTCAGCGGCTGACCCTGCCCGGCGTTACGCGCCGAGAAGTAGGTGTAGCTGGCCAGCGCATCGTTACGACCGTCGTAGAACGCCGACCCGTGGATCGTGTTCGTACCCTGCCGCGTCGCGATGGAGATGATCGCGCCCGAAGCCTGGCCGTACTCCGGTCCGTAGCTGTTGGTCAGCATCTTGAACTCGGCGATCGCGTCGACCGACGGATAAATCAGGATCGTTCGATTCGAACCTACGTCGTTGTCGTTGGCGCCGTCGACCAGGAACAGGTTGTTCGTCGTCGGATTGCCGTTCACCGAAAAGTCGACGCCCGCCTGCAGGCCCTTGTTCTTCGAGTCGAAGTTGTTCGCGGGCGAGATGCCGGGCTGCAGCTGCGTCAGCTCGACAAACGAGCGGCCGTTCAGCGGCAGTTCCTTGACCTGCGTGCCGTCGACCACGCCGCCGACCGAAGCGTCCTCGGTCTGCACCTGCACTGAAGACGAGCTGACCGTAACGGACTCGCTCACATCGCCGGTAACCAGGTGCGCATCGTTGCGGGTCACGTTGTCCACGTTGACCACAACGCCCTGCGTTACCTGCTTGCGGAAGCTGGGCGCGACAACGTCCACTTCATACGTGCCGATCTGAACGTCGGTAAAGGTGTATTCGCCCGATCCATTGGTGTGGACCGTGCGATTGGTTGCGGTTGCTTTGTTGACCAGGCTGACGGTCGCGTTCGGCACAGCAGCGCCGGACGGATCCGTCACCTGGCCGGTGACTTCGCCGCTCGTCTTCTGGGCGAGCATGCTCCCAGATAGTACGGCGGCCAGGGCCAGTGCCCCGAGGATTGAGTTATGCCTTTTCATTGGCCTCCGAGAAACATACATCGTTGCAATACGGCGATTGGAGAGCCGTATCATTCTTTGGGTGGAACAGAGCTTACGTCGCCAGGATGACCTGGTAAAAGGATTGCCTGGAGCGCTCTCCATCAAACGACACCGCAATCTGTCATGTCAAGACTTTTTGCGCAAACAGGTCGAATAAAGTTTCTGGTTTGAAACATCTCTTCAACTTGTCCCACAAGTCTTGCCGAATGTTCTATTTGCCAGGGCAGCTCAATGCCCAGGCCGGATTGCTTCCGCGGATACCACCCCTGATCCCTCGCGCACCGCATAGAAGTGATCGGCCGGCAGGCTGCTCAGCGTATCCGTGGCTCCGGACGGCCAATGGACCTCCACCGAGTCCACGCGCGTCGCCGCGCCCAGACCGAAATGAATGCGCAAATCCCCCTGCGAAAGATAGCTTCCGCCGCTGCGCACCTCATCGGTCTGCGTCACCGCGCCGACATGCAGCACCACGCGAGCGCCCAGCGCGAGCCGGTTGCTTTTCGTCCCGGCTAGCTCAAAGCTGATCCAGTGGCGGCCCGGCACACCGGAGTTGTGCAGCAACGCGGGTCTCCCATCCAGGTTCTCCACAATCAGATCGAGGTTGCCGTCGTTCTCAAAATCAGCAGCCGCCAGACCGCGCCCCACACGCGGCGTGGTCACCGGCGCGCCCGCCTGGCTGCTGGCATCACAGAAGGTTCCGTCCTTCTCGTTCAAAAAGAAGTTGGAAGGCTCGGCATAGC
>CAXUEG010000053.1:2400-3000 GCA_964249935.1 uncultured Terriglobus sp. | reverse complement strand
GGCGTCATACGACACATCGCTGAAGTCTCCCTTGCCGTCGTTGCGGTACAGCGTATTGAACTCATTCTCAAAGTTCGTCACGTAAATGGAAAAGCGGCCCGTGTGGTTGTAGTCGCCGATGGCCACGCCCATCGACCCCTGCTCTGACCCGTCACCGCTCACCGCTGTTCCCGACTCCAGGCCAACATCCGTGAACTTGCCGTTCCCATCGTTGCGATACAGATAGTTCGGCGTGGAGTCGTCGGCCACATACAAGTCCGGCCGCCCGGTGCCGGACAGGTCGCTCCACACCACGCCCAGCCCGTAGTAGCCCGGCTTGTCGTCCGCTCCGGCAGCCTTGGACACATCCGTAAACGTGCCATCGCCGTTGTTGTGAAACAGGGAATCGCCCGCGCCGCGCAGACCCCGCGGGCCGCACTGCACATCGATGCCCCGGTACCGGCAGCTCGGGCTCTTGCCAAACCCCGGCAGGTCGTCCAGCCGGAAGTCCACATAGTTGCTCACCGCCAGGTCCACAAACCCATCGCCGTCGTAGTCGGCAAAGGCCGCGCCCGTGGACCATCGCCCGTCCGCCACGCCAGCCTTCGCGGTCACATCGGT
>CAXUEG010000053.1:255-2390 GCA_964249935.1 uncultured Terriglobus sp. | reverse complement strand
GCTTTTTGCCGACCAGCGAGGTGATGTACAGGTCCGGACATCCATCGTTATTGAAGTCGCCAACGGCGCCGCCCATCGCGTACCCCGGCGTTGCCAGCCCGCTCTTCGCCGTCACATCGGTGAACGTGCCGTCATGGTTGTTGTGGTACAGCGCGCCCGACGCCTTCTCGCCACGCAGCGTCATGTCCACTGTCGGCGCATTCGTGAAGTAGAGATCCGGCCATCCATCGCGGTCGTAGTCGATCACGATCACGCCGCCGCCCATCGACTCCAGGATGTATTTCTTTTCGGGCGCCGCCAGGTGCTTGAACGTGATGCCGGCCTTGGCCGTGATGTCGGTAAACTGCGGCACCGCCCGCCCGGCGCACACACGCGAACGCGCCGTGCTGGGCACCGCCTGCGCCGCGCTGTGCGCCTGAGCGCCAGCAGCGGTTGTCATGGTCAGGGCTGTAAGGGAAAGACTTAGAAAACGAAGAAGGGGACGCTGCATGTTGGTTCCGCTACGACAATACGCCGCCACGGCACCCAAATGCGATGGAGGCCCAGGCAGCCACCTTCCCGAGCATCTCTAACCTGTACTTCATCCACCACGACCCTGTCATTTCGACCGGAGCACCCACAACTCCACCGTGGGTGCCCCGTGGAGAAACCCGCATCTTCTACCCGTGGCAAGGAAATTCCTCCCGCCAGGCCCGGACCGCCTCGGAACCAGCCCGAGACCGGGCGCAAGCCGCTACCGCATTGCGGGCGCCGCAGGCGCTACATCCGCGGTCGGAGCCTGCGAGAGCACCACCGGCAGCGACTCCAGTAACCGCGTCTGCAGCAGCAGCGCTCCCGTCCGTTGCGAGTCCCGGTCGCGCGCCACCACCATCAGGTACTTCGCCCCCTTCGGCACCAGCAGCTCCTGCTTCGTCGCAACATGCTTTTCGTCGGCACGCGCTTGCTCGTACTGCGCATCGCTCAAATCCGTGTCCACCTCCTGCATCCTGCCGTCGCGCATCTTGCCACTCGGATCATAGGCATAGGTCGTCACCAGCAGCCTGCTGCTCCAAACGCCGTTCGCGTGCTCCTGCTTCAACTCGCTCAACGCGATGCTGAACTCCACCGTCACGTGCTGCGCATCACCATGCGGCGTCAGGTGCACCTGGAAGACCATCGGCCGGTTCTGTGCCGGATCGACCGTCTTCGCGCCGTCCCTGGTCAACCGCAACCGTGGCGGGTCGCTCGGCGCACCGGTAAACGTCGCTAAATATCCCGTGCGATACGACAACGTATACCCACCATCCACGCGCACCGAAATCGAATGAAAAGTCTGGTCGGTGCTGTACGGCGACGGCGCGTACGCAAGCATGTAAGCCGACCTCCCAAGATCGAACGCCTGATCGATCTCTTCCGACAGATTGTTAAGCATATATGCCTGCCCGCCAGTCGCCTGCGCCAGCGACCGCATGTCACTGCGCTGGTCGGCGGAGTTTGCTCCCTCCAACGGAGCGACCTCACGCTTCTGGGACGCGGCGTTCACCGCTCGTGGGTTGCGCTCCCCAGCGGGCCGTAGTCCCACCACGGAATCAACCATCAGGGTGCCGTTAAACAGCACACCGCGAACGTCTATCGGGTACACCGAGATGCGCGCCTCTGCCAGTGCCTCTTGTACCTGGTGGATCTCGTTCTCACGTTCAGAGAAGTTCACCTGCAAACCTCCCGCGACTTGTTCACCCGCCGCAACGGAAACCAGCGGAAATCCACCTGTAAACCAAAGCAAGTTTTTCCGCCCGGGCGTTTGCTGCAGAAACGCGGCCACGGTCATCAGCTGGTTCACCGCCGATTGGAACTTGCTGTCGATCGCGTGGTTCTGCACCGGCAACACCTCCCCCACCGCACGCGACATCGCCTCCCGGGCCGTTGTGGCCGAAAGCACCGGAACCACGCGTCCATTGCGCACCGCAAAGATCATTACCGGCAGGTCCTGCGGGACCTTCGCCAGGCTCTGCTGCAGCTGCTTCAACAAAAACATCTGGTCGAGCAGCTCCGTGTCGTCGGTGTCGATCAGCAGGATCTCCGTCGTGGGTGCGATGCCGCTCAGCGCCGCGTTCGTGAACGTTCCCACCGGCAGCGCCCGCGCAACCGGCTGGCAC
>CAXUEG010000053.1:0-245 GCA_964249935.1 uncultured Terriglobus sp. | reverse complement strand
GTCGGCTCTGCACGCGCACCGTCGGCGCGTCCGCCGCATCCTGCTCCTGCCCGGTGAGAGTGGAAGCGCCGCACAAAGCCCCGGCAAGCGTCAGCAGGCCGCACCATCGCCGCAACCTCATCACGCCTCCTCATCCGCGTTCACCGGGCACCCAGATCGAACGTTTGCCTCGCCCCGACGCTCCAGAAGTTTCGCAGACACCCAGCAATGTTGTCGAAGGCACAGCACAAGCCATCGTGTACAAC
>CAXUEG010000052.1:2139-13841 GCA_964249935.1 uncultured Terriglobus sp. | reverse complement strand
CCGCACCGCGGTACCGGTGTGGCGTGTAGCTTGTGGTGGTCGTCGGGTTGATCTACCAGGCCGAGCCTCAGGAAAAGGTTGCGGCAGGCTGGGGTCAACGCGACACAAAACACGAACGCAAGAACGGCGAGAACGGCAAGCATACTGAAGGTCATGCGTGCTCTCCTTCGCAGGCGTGCGCCACCGTTGGCACACTCACATCGTGCCGCCGCGCCCCCGACTTCGCCTTCGACGTTACGGCACTTTCTTCCTGCTGAGGCAGGTGCTCAAGGATGCGCGCAATGCGTTCCGTGCCCTTTGGCAAGTCGTAGTGCTCCAGCAGCGCGGCACGCGCGCGCCTTCCCGCTTCGTGCACCTCCTCGCGGTGTTCAGCAAGGTAAAGCAGCAGTCGGGTGAGACCGGCATGATCCCCGCTGTCCACCTGCCAGCCACAGCCGTGCTCGCGTATGTGAAGAGCAGGCGTTGCATCCGAAGGCCCTACGAACAAGATCGGTCGCCCGGAAGCCATGATGCCGTAGACCTTACTCGGCACGACCAGGCCGGAGCAGGCGCTATCCTGCAGCACTAAACCGATGTCACCAATCGCGAGGCCCTCACTCAATTGATCTCGCGGTACGTAGCTCCGCTCTTCCAGCGAGTGAATGTCGTACACCGAAAGATATTGCTTCAGTTCTCGCCGACGGCCTCCGCCTCCCACGAAAATGAACCGGAACCTCGGGTCGCCGCTAAGAGCAAGCATGCTCTGCTGCAGCGTCTTCACTTCATGTGCGAGGCCCAGATTGCCCGAGTACAGCAGCACCAGTTCACGGGAGGAGCCCGGCCGTTCGAGCGGCGTGATCGTCGAGCTGTCTGACCAGTTTTCTGCGATGTGGATGCGTTCCACGGGGATGCCGCGGCGTACAAGACGCAGCTTCATGCAGCGACCCAGCGAAACGATGCCGTCGGCATGCTTGCGCGCACTGTCCGCAATCTTTCCAACCACCCGATCGATGATCCCGCCCGATGCAACATGACCTAACTCGATCGCGACGTCCGGGTAGATGTCCTGCTCCCATATGTAATGCCGCGAACCACGCAATGCTTTAGCGGCTTGCCCGACCATTGCAATGAGCGGCGGCGTAGTAAGGGAAACGACAACATCCATGCGTGGCAGTGTCAGGACACGCGCAAATGCGAGGGGGTAGAAGCTTATATACGACAGGATCCGTTGGAGCTTCCCGCGAGAAAACGCGAGGCTACCCAAACGGTGCATCGTGACTGGAGGTGCGTCGGTGGCCGCGGCTTCTGCATAGCCGCCACGGCTGGACACGACGTGAACTTCATGCCCACGCTGCGCCAGAGCTGTGGTGAGATCCGTAAGCTGCTGACTCGTGGCGGACGAATCGGGCCAAAAGAACTGGTTAATGAACAGCATCTTCATCGCACGAACTCCTTTTCCTTGGGCGCGTTCTGCTTCAGCACCCGCCGGCGAGCAAACGTCGCTGGATTGCCGGCGTAGATTTCAAAGTCCGGGACAACACCCGTCACGACTGCCCCTGCGGCGGCAACGGCGCAAACGCCCAGAGTCGCACCCGGTCCAAGTACGCTCTTCGCGCCTGCCCATGAGCCGTCCATGCAGAGAACTGGAGCAATGCGAAGCCCGAAGGCAGGATCCGTCCAATCATGGTTCCCCGTGCAGAGGTATGCGCCCTGGGACAGGCATACGTCGCTTCCCAAACGAACGGTGGTCAGGTTGTCGATCCAACAGTCTTCGCCAATCCAGGGGTGATCGCCGACTACCAGAAACCACGGATACTTCACCCGAACACCCGGCTTGATCACCACACCAGTTCCGACTGTTGCGCCGAACAGGCGCAGCAGTCGTGTGCGCATGCCGGAGAACGGCAGCCAGGACCGCACAAGACGATCTCCGACCGCTAACCAGAGTGCACGCTTCCAGAAAGGACCAGGCTGGTACCAAAGATTGTCATAGGTTGAAAGATGTACCCCGATGCCGCTATTCATGCGAGCACCTCAGTTCCCGCCGGCATCGCTGCGCCGCCCAGCCAGCGATAAACATCCGCCATCTGCCGGGCGACCGCGGCCCATGTGTAGCGCTGCTGAATCAACGCACTGCCACGCTGACCGACCTGCTCGTTCGCGGCCGGCTTTTGGCTCAGCACCTCATCCAGCGTGGCACGGAGCGCATCTTCGTTTGAATCTGTAAGCCATCCGCAGCCTGCCGTCTCCAGCTCCGGCATATTGCATTGCGTGGTCGCGATCACTGGTGTTCCCGCGCCGAGTGCTTCAAGAATGGCGACGCTGAAACCTTCGGATTGCGATGGCAAAACAAAGCATTCCGCCACTCTCAAGGCGGACCACTTGATGCGCCCTTGCAGCAGGCCCGTAAAGGTAACGGTCTCAGGAGGACAGTGTTGCGCAGCCCACGTCTGCAAACGCGTCTCGTAACCCGCATCACCCGTCCCCGCAATGACCAAGTGCGCCTCTGCATGTTGGGCCTGCACTCTCGGCCATGCGCGCAGCAGAACATCGACAGCCTTCTTGGGATGCAGCCGGCTCAAGAACAATACGATGCGCTTCTCGCGTAATTTCGGGTACACCGCAAAGAAGTGTTGCTCTGAGATGTCGGCCGGAACATCGACGCCGTTCGGCACGATGGCGATCGGAACGTGCCTGGTAATGGCACGATAACTTTCCGCCTCAGAGCGCGTGAGTGCATGCAGGCAGGTGGCGCCCCGCAGAATGCGATGCTCGACCACCGCCGCGTAGATCTGTTTACGAAGGCGGTGCTGACGAAGCGACCAGGGCTCCAGCATGCCGTGCGCGGTCACACAGAGTGGCTTATCGGCGCGGCTCGCGGCACGCCACGCCGCATACGATGCAGGCGTCCACAAACCGTGAACGTGCACACCGTCAGATTTCCGCACCAGCCTTTCCAGCGCATCATGCGATTCGGCATGCAACATCCAGGCCCGGCGCGAACGCGGGAAGAAGTGCATGGCATCCGAGGCCATCTGCCATGGAACAAACTTCTCGTCGGCATGGCAAAGTGCACCGACCGGCGCCTCTATCCCGTACGAGTGAAGCGTACGGGAGAGCTCCGGAATGGCGGAACTCAGACCACCGTAGCGTGGATGTATGTCCGCCAGCACCTGGAGCCATGTAGCAGGCTTTGCACTGTGATCCGCAATCGGCGCAGTGCGATCGGCCTGTTGGATGAGCACGCTCATAGCGTCTCCTCCTGTGGCCAACGGTGAGCATGCGCGGCAATGCGGTCCACGACGCTTGCGACTTCCAAACCGAAGCGCCATGGGCTGAACTCGCGCACGCGATCACGTGCGGCAAGTCCCATGGCGGCGCGCGCCGACGACGAGCTAGTTGCAATGGCCTTCATTGCGTTCGTGAGCGCTTGGTTGTCGCCGGCGGGAACAATCTCACCGCAACCCACATCGCGCACCAGGTCGTTCGCGCAGCCGCAGCGGTCGGTCACGATCGATGGAAGCCCGCAGGCCATGGCCTCATTGACGACGAGACCCCAAGGTTCTCGAGTACTCGCCAGGACGAACGCACCGGCAAACGCATACAGTGGCAGCAGTTGCTTTGCATTGCAAAGCCCGGTGATGGACACCTCGGCCCGAAACGGCGAGCTTTCCAAAGTGCTTTCCAAGGCAGCGCGTTCAGGGCCATCGCCCGCCAGCACAAGCTTCCAGGTTCCTCCCTGCGCCCGATAGTCGAGCCATGCCGCAAGCAGGCCTTGCACATTCTTTTCAGGGGCAAGGCGACCCACAAAAAGGAAATACTGTTCCGGCAAGTTCTGCTCCGCGGCCGAGGTCGAAGTGCGCTGCTCTGCCACGCCTGTAGCAAAATAGTCGTTGTCCACCACGTCGTAGAACGGCGAGATGCGTTCCTCTGGAAAGCCGAGCTGGCGTAAATACGTCCGGTGATCCATGCCGCCAACGATGGCTCGATCGAAGAGCACACGAAGCAGCAACCGCTTGAACAGCTCTCTCCCACCATGCCGAACGTGGTCGTACGACGCGCTTTCGGTCATGAGCATGCTCGTACGCCCACGCAGACGCGCCCAAAGCGCGGCCGCAATCCCCGGCAGGGTGTAATACCCGGGGACCATGACGGCTTTGGGTTTCAATCGGTCGAGCCTGCGCCAAAGGAGCCATGCAAGCTTCCACTTGTTCGCTGTGGACCAGTTGCTCTCCGGCATGAGCGTCGTGATCGGAAGATCATGCGGAAGCTCCGCACGGAACTTGAGACCGGCGTGCACACCCACGCCACCCACCAGTTCTATGCCGGCCACGCGTCCAGCCAGCGTTGGTGCGGAGCAGAGCCCCTGCATGCGCGCGACGTGGTACGGATACCAGTCGATCCAGATCACCGCAACGCGGCAGGAATCGTGCTCGGAGGCGCGGCGACTGTCACGCATGCTGGGCCTCCTCTTGAGCGATCGCCGGCGAGATCCTGCGCGGCCGCACGCCGCGGCGCACACGCGAACGCTCCTGCTTCTCGCGGGCCGCCCAGCGCCACGCGATCCAGCATGGAACCACCAGCTCGAGCGTGCGGAAGATGACAGCTTCCATGGTCTGCATGATGAGGTAGATCGAAAGCGCCGCCAGAGCCGCGTAGAAGCACATCCATGGCCCTCGCTCGGTTACGGCAAGCTTCCAGACCGCGCCGTAACACCAGCCGATCAAGCCAAACAGTGGAACCGCAAGCCACCACACCTCAAGCCAAAGGTCCGCAATAATACCGGGAGCCGAACCGGGCGCACCTTCCCAACCGAGCGTGTCGCCAAAGCCTTCGCCGGTTCCCGCGTTGTAGAGCAGTTCCGGCACACCGAAGTCTGCATACTTGTCGGGCCAGATGGAGCTCGGCACGGGACGCACAAAGATCTGGGCCAGATACCGGCGCATCCAGAAGAAGTGATCGCGCCGCTCGGCGCTGAGCACGGCGCCGCTGCCATAGATGTATTCATTGCCGGTCTGCGGCTTTTCGAGAATGTCGCTGACATCGCTCGTCATCTCCCGATCCGAGCCCAGATAGATGTTCTGGCGATTTGTAACCAGCAGGAGCACAAGGAATCCCAACGTACCGGCCAGCGCCGCGGACGCGAGGATTGGTGGCCGGGTTCCGCGTGGAAGATACCAGCTCAACAGAACGATGATCGCCAAGCCGAACGTCGGGCCTCGCCGGCCCATGAGCAAGGCGCTCGCAAGCCACGGCAGAGCGAAGGCTGCCATCAGCAGGAAGGACGGGATTCGCGGAGCTCCACCCGCTCGTGCCATGAGCGCGAGCGACACGCCGATCAGCAGCAGCATCGCCCCATCACGTACATAGCCATTGTCGTCCCATCCGCCACTGTAGGACGTGCTGAACGCGTTGCGAAATCCACCCACATTGATGATCGTGATCATCCAGCAGGACAAACCCACCGATCCCAACACGGCCGACGCCGCGAGGAGCCGTGCCTGCATGCGTGCGGGCAGTGAGGGCTCCTTTTCCTGGAACGTCTTGCGCACGCGCGTGCCCGCAAACAGGCATCCGCAGATGCATGCCACCACGCCCAGCAAGTAGAGCAGCTGCACGTGCACCAGCTGGTCCCGGTCGAAGAACGCGTCCAGGCCGCCACTGGTCAGCAGCTTGAACGGCATCCACACATAGAGCAGCCCCATCATGGGACATATCAGAAACAGTGGATGCAGGATGTCGCGGCTTCCGTCATAGGCTGCAGCCATGCCAAGCACCAACGCCACCGCGGTACAGCAGAGCAGAAACTCAAACATGCGTTGCCTCCTTCCGCGATATCCGGAGAAGGATGCGGTCGCGCACGTCCAGCAACGCCGCACGCGAGGGTAGCCAACGATGGCGTTTCCCCAGGTAAGCCAACCAGCCGATTTGAACCAACGCCGCCACACACATGCACGCGGTAAGCGAGCCGGTATGCCGCGGCGCAGCCGCACGCAGCAGCGCCAGCGCAGCCAGCACGGCCGAGCCGAGCGAGCCAAGATAGTAAGCCGTCCGCATTCCGGCCGGCACACGATCTTTACGCTCCAAAACTTGCAGCACCAGTGCGCCGGACAAAAGGTGCGCTACCAGCAGAATGGCCATGCCCTGCCATGCACCTCCGCGATGCAGCAGGAGCAGCGTTGCTGCGATGCCAACAAAGACAGCCCAGATCGTGTTGATCACACCGGCGGCACGGATGTCCACAATGGTGAGCCGCGCCGACGCCGGAGCGTTGCTCATGTGTGCAACTGCGAGAGCCAAGGCGACTGCCAGGGCGGACTGTGCAGAAACGTAAGCCGTGCCATACATCAGGCGCAGAGCCCATGGAGCAGCGATGATGCCGATGCAAGCGATGCAGAAACCAACTGCGGTCGATCCGAAGCTGGCAAGCGCCATCACACGGTGTGGTGCACCTTCGCGGGCAATCAAGTCCGCTTCTTCGGGCGCCGCCATCACGGCGTAACTGCCCTCCGTCAGCAGACCTGGGACGACACCCGCCAGGTTACGCATCTGGCTTGCAATCGCGAAGAAACCGACCTGCGCCAGAGTTCGGTCGGAGCGCGCAATCAAGGTGGTCAGCCACCAACCCGCGACGTTCGCAGCAACCATGCCAGACAGCTGAACCAGGCCGAATCCCCAGACCTCGCGCAGCATCGGCCTCACCCCGTGCACCTTGCCCGCTTTGCTACGCAAAGCAAGAGGCTTGCCGAGTGCAAGGCAAGCGATCACGGCGGCACAGCAGACACTCGCCTGCAGGACGACCATGCGCGAGGCGCTGTGTTCGCGTGCCGCCAGGGGCAGGAAGAGCAGCAGACCGCCGCCCACCAACAGTGACAACAAAAGCAGAGCGGCCACGCGCCGCTGGCCCACAAAAAATCCGCGCGCACACTCCAGCAGGATCATCGCGGCCGCGGAAAGCGATGCCAAACGGAGGAGTCCGGCCAGCGCAGGCTTTTCCAACAGGTGCGCCAGCGGTACCGCGCCCACCCACAAAGCCAGCGCGGCGAGCACTGCCGAAACCATCACCACGACCGTGAGCGCCCGGGCCAGTGGGCCATACTCCCGCGAACCATAGGGGTATTTGCCGGAAAACCGCGTCGCGGTCGCACCAATGCCGCCCGCCGCGTAGGTGCTCACGTTGTTCGCGGTAGAGATGGCCAGTGAGTATGATCCAAAAACGGCGGCACCCCCGAGACGGGCGGCGAGCACATTTGCGAGCAGCCCTGTTCCCCGCTCCACCATGAGCGCTGTTGTTAGCGCGGCGGTTCCTTCGATCCAGTTCTGCTTGACCACGGTCGAAAGCACCGGCGCCGGCGATGGAATGCTGAGCGGTACCTCAGGCGGCCCGGACGTCTCCTCAAACAGCGGGTCTGCGATCTGGGTTTGTGCAATCACTGCGCCCAAACTCATGCGGCAGCCACCTTGTTCCCGCTTTCATCCGTCTGGTACCGCTCATAGGACCGGTAGTAGTCGTGAAGTCCTTCGCGTGTCGGAATGAAGCTGTTCAGGATCGTGCCTATGATCGGAATACCGTCACTGTCGAAGATGTCTCGCGCGGCCTGTGCCTGATCGACTCCGGTTTCGTGCGCGCGCACGACAAGAATGCCGCCGTCACAACGCACTGCAAGCACGCGCGCATCCGCCATGTGCAGCATCGGCGGCGTGTCCACCAGGATGATGTCGAACTCCGACCGGAGCCGATTCAGAAGCTTGTCAACGTTTGGGGAATGCAGCAGTTCGACGCTATCCTCTGAGCCGCCGCCGGCTGGAATAATGGCCAGATTGTGAATGGGTGTCTGGCGGTACAGGGTGCTCGACGCCGCCCCCATCACATCCACGTCGCCGCGCAGCAGGTTTCGCAGGCCAAAATCGCTTCTCATGCCGAAAGACGTGTGCAGCCTGGGCTTACGCAGGTCACCGTCGATGAGCAGGACGCGGAGGCGCGTGCGGCTGAGCGCAATCCCGAGATTGGATACGACGGTGGTCTTGCCTTCGCCATCGCTCGCGCTCGAAACCGCATAGATCTTCGACTTCTTCTTGGTATCTGCGAGCAGCAGCGAAAAGCCCGTGCTGCGGTACGCCTCCGCGGTGATCGAGGAGCGATCTTCCCACCGTGTCAGAGCGACTGCTTCACCCACTTTGCCACCCGGCAGGCCGGACTCAAGCAAGGCTGGCATCATGGAATAGCTGGGTTGCGCTCCCGTTGCGATCGCCCGTGTTGCGTGCGGGATCACGCCTAGCTCCTGCACCTGGAGCACGGTCTGGGTTTCTCCAGGCAAACGGAAGACCTTTCGCGTCCGATCGCTGTATAGAAAGAACCCGGCGCTGAGTACGCCGGCAAGGGCAAACCCTGCAACTCCGTCGGCGCCACGGTTGGGCGATGACGGGCCGTCGGCAGGCCTGGCGGGATCCACCACCCGTACGGTAGACGCCTGCATTGCGGAGGCAAAGCCCGCCTCTTTTGCACGCTGCAGCATGGTCTGATACAGCTGCTGTTCTGATTCCACCTCGCGCCGCAGCAAACTCACCTGTGCTACCCGCTGCAGGTCAGAAGACACATTTGCCAGTTGCGCGTTGTACGCCACCTGAAGCAGGTTTTCGCGGTGCTGTGCAGCGGCCAATTCACTGCTATCCCTGCCCGTGCTGGTGGAACGGGACGCGGCCAGTCCTGCCTCGGCCTCGCGGATCTGCGACCGGAGATGAATCACCTTCGGATTCTGCTCGGTCAGCGGGGGAACAAGCTCGGCCAGCTTGCCGCGCAGATCTGCGAGACGCGTCTCGTATTGGCGGTAAGCGGGGTTGTCCTGCACGCTTGGAAGCGTATCGACCGAGGCGCTGTGCGCCACCGACAAATCGGCTTCGCGCTGCATGCGATCCGCCTGCGCCTTCACAAGCTCCTGCTGCAGCTCACGCAGGCGCTCCTCACCCGTGGTGGTGGTCTCCTGGCTCAACATCAGGCCGTTGCCACCCACCGCGGCTTCCAGCTTGCTCTGGGAGTCCTGCGCCTTCGCCTTGACATCCGCGAGCTGGCGGGTCAGCCACGTGCTCGTCTTCTGTGCTTCCTCGGCACGCGTTTCGATGTCCTCGCTCTCAAACTCGCGAATCATTTGATTGCAAAAACGCGCGCCAACATCGGGCCGTGTCGACTCACACGAAAGTTCAACCAGACGTGTCATGCCCAGCGGCTTCACTTTGACGCGCTTGGCCGTATCCATCACCACGTCTTCAAAGCTCAACTGGCTGTGGCCGGGCAGCTTCAATCTTTGCGCAAAATGATCGAAAACGCCGGGATCGCCCACTGCTTCGCGATCGCCTTCCTGCAACAGGCTGTGGATCGTGCTGCCGATCAGCGTATCGCTCTGCAGCAGCTTGATCTGCGTTTGCTGCTTTACTTCGTTGCTCTCCGCGCTCGAAGCATCCGTGCGCGCCACCTCACGCATATTCATGAAGTCACCGTTCAGGCCTTCGATGTCGACCGATGCGCGAGTGCGGTACAGCGGGCGCGCCAGCAAGGACAGTGCCAGTGCTGCGATGCAGCCGGCAACAGCCCAGCAGAGAATCGCAACCCAGTGCCGCCGCAGCAGATGCAGGTACTCCATAAAGAGACTTTGCGGAGCTTCCGCTGCAGGCGCCTGGGTAACCCGCGACGCGCTCGCTTCGCGCAAGCGCGACACGGGAGAAACGGCGTAGTTGGAATCGGAACTTATGATGTTGCGCATTCTCTGTCTTTCCGGTTTCGTGAGTCTTCGTGCTCGAGTCAGCGGTAGATCAGCATGCCCGTAGAGATCCCGATGGCCGCCTCCATGATCCGCTTCGAGGTAGCTTTGGTTGTGCTGTTTGGGATAAACAGGATGTCGTTCGCCAGCAAAGGCTCATCGGCAGCCTTTCCGGCCAGAATGCGGTTGGCATCGACCTTGATCTCGCGCGGTGTCGGATCGTTTTCAATGCGACGCAGAATGCGTGCATGGCTCGCGGACGCATCCGGCGTGAACCCTTCCGCCAGCGAGATCGCCTGCAGCACTGTCATGGTGCTGTGATGGTTGAGCGAGAAAGCCCCGGCGCGATGAACGTTCCCGACCACGTACACCAGCTCCGCCCGAGGCACAGCAATCACGTCGTCCGGCTTGACCACAATGTTGTCTTCGGGGACCGTACCGGAGGTGATGTTTTCCAGCGGAATGGCCACGCTGCTGTCGCCGCCCGCAAGAGTCGTGGTAACTCCTGGCGCCGAAACGCTGCCCCACTTCTGTTTGCGGGTTACTACCACATTCGGCCCAGCATCCGCCGATGCTCCCCCGGCAAGCGACAGAACTTCTGCCAAACGCTTGGGCCCTTGCATCTGGTACACACCCGCATGCGTGACGGAACCGAGCACCGAAACCGGGCGGCTCAGATACTCCGTCACATTAATAGTGACCTGCGGCTTTTGGATGTAAACGCTGTATGCCGTCACCAGAGTCTGCTTTAACTCTGTCGGAGTCAGACCGGCCGCGTGCGTCAAACCAATCAGCGGTAGATCCAGATTGCCGTTCGGATCGATGCGCACCGGCTCTCGTGGAACTTCGTCCAGGTCGGCTACATGCAACGCAATCTGATCGCCAGCACCCAACTGGACTTCTGGCTCGGGCGCGTCACGCCGCTGCAACGCCGGTTGCGCGGCGGCGATGGATGCCAGGACAAACAGACAGAGATAAGCAGGTATGCTGAAAAGTCCAGTAAGCACCCTAGGTCGGGTTAAATCCCGCATAGGCATATGATGGTTATACGTAACCCACCACTGTACAGATGTCGGCGGCATCCTGCCTAGGTTAGGCGATCGACGACAAAACTTCCTCACCGTTCCGGCATCCTTACAGGAGCACGACTCGTACCCACTGTGAACATGGAGCCGCAATGACTGGATCTACCCTGGATGTTCCCTTCGGAGATGTAGCCGCAGCGAACGAAACACCTGTGAGGTCCACTTCTGCATCGTCGTCTCCATTGAACTTACTGGCGTACGTACATTTACGGAATATTCATGGTTCAACCGGCGCGGGGCGAACAGCACGCCAGATCGTAGAACATCTTGCCCTGCGCAGTGACGTGAACCTTCGTGTGCTCGCCGATGCGGGGGATGCCCGTCGCATTCTTCCGCTGGTTCAACAGCCTTGGACGGAGTACAAGTACTCCCTGTTCTCCGCGGATACGAGCCGTCAGCAAGCAAAGTGGTTCTTCCTGGATCAGCCGAAAGCTGAGCGGTTTTGGCCAGAAGCAGATATCGTTTTCTGTACAGGCGAATCGTATGTGCCCGTGACCAAAGCGAAGCTGGCCATGACCGCACATGACGCCGGTTACTTCGAATCGGAAGCACACGTTCGAGATCGCACCTATTGGAAGACGCGTTTGAAGTGGGAGCTGCTCTACAAGAAGCTAGAGCGGCGCGTGGATTTGTTTCACACGGTCTCTGCATTCTCCGCAGAGAGGCTGGCACACTATTTTCCTCGGATCAAATCCCGCATTCGGTGGGTTTATAACGGCGTGACACCGCACTTTTTCGCGCCGGTCACAGCCGACGGAAACGCCTACATGGAACAGAGTGGGTTACTCGACCGGAGGTATGTGCTCATTCCGGGTGGCCTGCACTTCCGAAAAAACGCAGACCTGATTCTTGAAGCTGCGCCAGCATTACTGGAGCGCTTTCC
>CAXUEG010000052.1:0-2129 GCA_964249935.1 uncultured Terriglobus sp. | reverse complement strand
GTCGTAAACCACACCAATCCTGGGTATGCAGAGCGAAGCAGGACCCTCGGTCCTCGCTTTCGTCTTCTCGGCTTCGTCTCAGACGATGCCCTGAAAGCGCTCTACACTTCGGCCAGCGCAGTCTGGTATCCCTCGCGCTATGAGGGCTTCGGTTTGCCGATCGTGGAGGCGATGGCTTGCGGTGCTCCGGTGGTGGCCAGTGACAGCACGTGCATTCCCGAGATTGCGGGAGCCGCTGCCCTCTTAGCCGATCCTGGATCGCCCAGCGCTCATGTGGATGCCCTCAGCCAGCTGCTGACGGATGATCGTGCCCGCCTCCATTTCGCCGATGCTGGCAAGGTGCGAGCCCAGCGTTACACGTGGGAGAAGTGCGCGCACGAGCTTCACGATCACTTCTCATCCCTTCTCTAGCGAACGCATGCGAACCGATTGCAGAGAGCACCGCGACACCCATAACTTCGTCGTCGTACACGGCGGCGCACGTGACAACTATCAGGTCGCGCTGGCCTTGCATGAGGCCGGGCTGTTGAAAACGCTCGTTACCGATCTCTTCCTTTCGCAACCGGGAAAAATGGGTTGGAGCCGCTTGCTACCAAGCCGCGTGCAGGCGCTGCTGCGCGCACGCACGGCGCCCATACCATCTGCGTATGTGAAGCAGTGCGCTCTCACAGGTATCGCCGCCACCGCGCTGGAGCGCTGTGGATGGATGCCCTTTTCCGTGCGCCGGTTTGCGCGCCGTCTTTCGGATTTTTCTCTCGGCAAGACCGCCGGCCGGATTGCCGCAAAGACCGACTCCGAACTACTTGCTTACAGTTATTTCGGGACCCCCGCATTCAAGGCGAATGGACGTCCCGCACTGCTGTTTCAAGTGCATCCACATCCACTTACAGTCCAACGCATTCTGCGGGAAGAACGCCTCCTGCACCCTGAATGTGCTGCATCGTTGGATCAGGAGTGGGAGTTAGCGCTTCCCGCACACGATCTCCGGAGCCTTGTCCGTGAATCGCAAACCGCACGTGCGTACATCGTCGCATCCAGCTTTACGCGGAACAGCCTGGTCGAGCATGGTGTCGCATCAGAAAAGATTTCGGTCGTGCCGTATGGAGTCGACCTCGAACGCTTCCATCCCTCACCGGGCAAGCGCCTGCAGGACGGCACACTTCGGCTTCTCTTTGTCGGTCGCATCAATCAACGCAAGGGTCTGCTCTATCTATTGCAAGCGCTCGCGCAACTCGCTGATGTAAAGCTTCACCTGACGATATGTGGACGAGTGGTAGACGATCTTGAGCTTTTTCGTCCTTTCGCAGAGCGTGTCACGGTTCGTCCGTCTGTCTCAGAGGGCGAGCTTGTCGCGGCATATCAGCAGGCCGATCTCTTCGTGTTTCCCTCGGTCGCGGAAGGCTTCGGGCAAGTGCTGCTGGAAGCGCTCGCCAGCGGCTTACCCATTCTGTCCACCACGCATACAGCCGCACCGGACCTGGTCGAAGACGGCGTGCAGGGATGGATCGTTGCGCCGCGAGATGTGCAGCAGCTCGCCGACCACATTCGCTGGGCAAGCGAGCATCCGTCAGCTTTGCGCTCCATGTCGGTTGCGGCACGTGAACGTGCGGAACAATACACGTGGCGACGCTTTCGTGAGGGTGTCGTGAGCTTCGCTACCTCGCAGCTTCGCTTGAGCAACGACACGGTCGCCGCACCCGATTCTGAGCTGGTCCAGGCATGATCCGTGACCTGCTGCAGCAAACCGCTGGAACCGAGCACCGCAGTCAAATCTGCATCGTTGGTGCAGGAGCAGCAGGGATCAGCCTAGCGGTTCTGCTCAGTCGTGCAGGCAAACAGGTCACGCTTCTGGAGGGCGGCGGTGCCGCTGCGGATGACAGCGACGATAGTTTTCACGCAGATGTGAGCGGTCTCTACTACCGAGGCATCCGTGAGGGCCGAACACAAGGCCTTGGCGGCACGACCGCACTTTGGGGCGGTCAGATCCTGCCGCTCGGGGATATCGACTTTGAGCACCGGTCCTGGGTGGCTGGAAGCGGCTGGCCTCTCTGCAAGGCAGACCTGCAACCCTTCTACAGCAGAGCCCTCGAGATCGAAGGCCTGTCGAAGACCATCACCTCCGACGATGC
>CAXUEG010000051.1:1306-14027 GCA_964249935.1 uncultured Terriglobus sp. | reverse complement strand
GTACAAGGTCATCCCCAAGGGTGACAACGTGGTGATCGAAGCGCAGGGCAAGGAGTACACCGCCCCCGAAATCAGCGCGATGATCCTGCAGAAGCTCAAGAAGGCCGCCGAAGACTACCTGGGCCAGTCCGTCTCTGAGGCCGTGATTACTGTTCCGGCGTATTTCAACGACTCGCAGCGCCAGGCGACCAAGGATGCAGGCAAGATTGCCGGCCTCGACGTCAAACGCATCGTGAACGAGCCAACAGCGGCTGCGCTCGCCTACGGCCTCGACAAGAAGAAGGACGAAACCATCGTGGTCTATGACTTCGGCGGCGGCACGTTCGATGTGTCCGTGCTCGAAGTCGGCGAAGGCGTGATTGAGGTCAAGGCCACCAACGGTGACACCCACCTGGGCGGCGACAACCTGGACCAGCGCCTGGTGGACTTCCTGATCGATGAGTTCCGCAAGCAGGAAGGCCTGGACCTGCGCGGCAAGGGCAACGAAATGGCCCTGCAACGCCTGAAGGACGCAGCCGAGCGCGCGAAAATTGAGCTCTCCACAACCATGGAGACCGAGATCAATCTGCCCTTTATCACGGCAGACGCGACCGGACCGAAGCACCTGGTTGTCAAGTTGACCCGCGCCAGGTTCGAAGCTCTCGTTGAAGACCTTCTACAGAAGTCGGTTGGGCCCTGCAAGCAGGCCATGCAGGATGCCGGCATCGATGCAGGCAAGGTGGACGAAGTCGTCCTGGTCGGCGGTCAGACCCGCATGCCGCGCATGCAGGCGATCGTAAAGGAGCTGTTCGGCAAGGAGCCGCATAAGGGTGTAAACCCGGACGAGGTCGTCGCGATCGGCGCCGCGGTTCAGGGCGGCGTCCTGGGCGGCGAGGTCAAGGACCTGCTGCTGCTGGATGTAACGCCGCTCACGCTGGCCATCGAAACGATGGGCTCCGTTGCAACGCCCATGATCCCGCGCAACACGACGATCCCGACCAAGAAGACGGAGACGTTCTCAACGGCGGCGGATTCGCAGACCGAGGTTGAGGTCCACGTTCTTCAGGGTGAGCGTCCCATGGCGGGCCAGAACCGCACACTGGGCAAGTTCAAGCTGAGTGGGATCCCGCCGGCCCCGCGTGGCGTGCCGCAGATCGAGGTCACGTTCGACATCGATGCGAACGGCATCCTGAACGTAACGGCGAAGGACAACGCCACCGGCAAGGACCAGAAGATCACCATCACCAGCTCTTCGGGTCTGAGCAAGGATGAGGTGGAGCGCATGGCGAAAGAAGCCGAGGCACACGCTGGCGAAGACAAGGAAAAGCGCGACGAAGTTGAGTCGCGCAATCAGCTCGACTCGCTCGTCTACCAGGTCGAGAAGATGTTCCGTGAGAACGGCGACAAGATCAGCGGCGACGAGCGTGGACAGGTAGAAACTGCCCTGGCCGACGCAAAGAGCACGCTGAGCGGAACTCCGAGCGCCGCCGATCTTAAGTCCGCGCATGAGAAGCTGCAGCAGGCCAGCTTCAAGCTGGCGGAGGCCATGTATAAGTCCACCGCGGCGCCCACTGACGGTGCGGCCGCTGCGGAAGGCACAACGGCGGAGACCAAGCCCGAAGAGGGCGTGATCGACGCCGAGTATGTGGACACGAAGTAAGCGCAGCGTGTCCGCGGGTGAGCGAGCCAGCACGCAACTGGCGTCGCTCGTCCGCAGATGCATGCGCAACAGGCTGGAGCCGGAGCACTGCGTTGAACCGCAACAGCGTTCACGCCGCTCCGGTCTCCTCCGGTCTTCACAGGACAGAAATATCTGAAAGTCCATGTGCGTATGGCTTCGGCGAGTCTGCAACTCGCCAGAAGCTGAAGTGTCTAACCATGGAGAACAAGTTGAACAGAGCAAGACCGCTCGGGGGAGGGAGACCAGCCATGAGTACAGTGATTTGGAAGTGCGAGCAATACGTTGCCGGCAAGCTCCACGAAAAGACCATCTTTGAGTCCGAAGCCCAGGCCCGTGAGTTCGCCCAGAAGCTCTACGGCGTTCGCCCGGATACGATCCTGCGCATCGAGCCCATGCCGATCCAGCACGTATGGAATTGAGTCGGCCTCAATCGCCCTCGGTCACGATCCATCAGCCGCTGCGGACGCCCGCGGCGGCTTGCTATTTCCAGACGCAAGACTCGCATCCAGTAAAATCCCAAAAAGCATGACCAGGGAGCAGCACGTGCGACCGCCTCAGAGGTATGTGGGGCTCCAGGTGCTGCGCGCGGTGGCGGCGCTTGCCGTTGTGATGTATCACGCCACCGTGTTCGTGAACACGCGGTTGCACGTGGTTGCGCAGGTCTGGCATTGCGGGTCCAACGGCGTGGACCTTTTCTTCGTCCTCAGCGGCTTTGTCATGGTGCTGTCCACCCAAACGTTGCAGGAAAGCCCGAATGGCTGGAAGATCTTCGCCGAGCGCAGGCTTACCCGCATCGTTCCGCTCTACTGGCTGGCGACGCTGATCAAAATCATCCTGCTCAAGATCGATGCGGGTGCGAACCTGACGACGGACCTCTCGTTTGCCTCGATCGGCAAGGCGCTCTTCTTTCTTCCTGCGGTCAACACCATGGGCGACATTCAGCCCGTGTTGAATGTGGGCTGGACGCTGAACCTGGAGATGTTTTTCTATCTCCTGTTTACCCTCGCACTCTTGTTTCGCCGCAACGTCTACTGGTCCCTTGGCGTGCCACTGGTACTGCTGAGCGTGGCAGCGCTGTTCCGAGTGCCAGGCGGCTCCGCCTGGACGTTCTATCAGCAAAGCATTGTTCTTGAGTTCTTCTTCGGAATGCTTCTGGCAAGCGCGATTCTGCACGGCAAGAAGCTCGTACCTTGGCTGGCATGGCTCTGCATCGCAGGCGGCCTGGTTGCGCTCTTCATATGGTTTGCACCGGTGCCACCGAAGGAGTGGCACAGCGGATGGGTGCAGGGCGTGCCCGCCGCCCTCGTCGTATACGGTGCCGCGTCGCTCGAAGGCAGGCTGCCCCACATACCGGCGTGGGTCATCTTTCTCGGCGACGCGTCGTACGCGATCTACCTCTTTCACGGGTTGTTTGGACAGCTGAGTCCGTCACTGCTGGTAAAGCTCGGCATCGCCAGCCCGCTCCTGTCCGAACTGGGCACGGTAGCCATTTCACTTGGCGTAGGATCGCTGGGCTATCTCTGGCTGGACCTGCCGATCATGCGATGGTTCAAGCGTCATGTGCGGTACCACGGAAGGCCCGTGCTGCACGTACAGGCAACGCTCGCGGACGTTGGGCGTTGACGTAAACCGCGCATCCGCCACGCTGGCTGTCAGACGTCGCCGGTGCGCAGCACACCGACTGTTTGGGATTGTGTCGACAGGCCGGCGTTCGCGCGGAAACAACATATCCTCCTCCTGCCGAATCGGATGCGTTGAGGATTTCCAAGCATGCCAGAGGGTAATGAGGTACACCGCTGGGCAGCGCGGCACAACGCTGCATTTGCCGGGCGGAGGCTAAACGTGCTGCCAGGGCCGAACCACCGCTTCACAGACGCGCACCGGGTCGATGGCAAAAAGCTCCGCGAAGTGCATGCCGTCGGCAAGCACCTGGGCTATGACTTTGGCGATGACCTCTACCTGCACATTCACCTTGGCCGCTTCGGTGACTTTACCGAGGGCTGCGGTCCGTTGCCGGAACCGAAAGGCGCTTTGCGCGCGGTGCTGCAGCGCGCGGGCAGCGGCAAGCCTTCGCGCAGCGTGAAAGGGCAGCCGCACAACCTGACCTGCGCCAAGGACGACGGCACGCAGCCGTTCCCGCCCGAGGACGTGGACTGGTGCGAACTGCGCGGGCCCACCGATTGCAGCGTGTACGACAAGGCGAAGTGGCAGGCGTTGCTCGACCGTCTGGGTCCAGACCCTCTTGCGCATGAGCCCGGCGATCACGACAATCCGCAGCGCGCCTACGACGCGATCCTGAAATCGAAGAAGCCCATCGCGGAGTTGCTGATGGACCAGCAGATCATCTCGGGAATCGGCAACATCTATCGCGCCGAGCTGCTCTTCCGCCATCGGGTAAACCCGTTCACCCCGGGCGATGCGATGGATGCAAAGACGCTGAAGGCGATCTGGAAGGACTCGATTCCGCTGCTGAAGGCAGGCATGGTCGACCGCCGGATTGTGTGCACGAAGCGCGCGGACCGGCCAAGTAAGAAAGAGCCGGCCGAACGCGGTGAAGAACACTATGTGTACCGCCGGCACGGCAAACCATGCTTCCTCTGCGGAGAGAAGATCCTCCGGCGCGACCTGGTCGGGCGCACGCTGTATTGGTGTCCGAAGGACCAACACACCTCGGCAGCCGAGAACAAGACCGCTTACGCACACGGCACGAGCCTGCGCGCAGGCCGCGAAGCGGCAAAGCCCGGCGCAAGCGCACGTAAGCGTGTCGGCGCCGTCCTGGGTGACTGACGATCGTGCGGCGAAGCGCTTCCTGCGTGCGTCTCACTCATCTAATCTGGAAGAGCGGTATATAGGAAGACAATGGCAGCGCCACCAAATAAGGATTTTTACGGCGCGCTTGGCGTCAAGAAAGCAGCTTCGCAGGATGAGATACGCAAGGCATTTCGCAAGCTCGCGCGCAAGTACCACCCGGACGTAAACCCGGGCGACAAGAAAGCCGAAGAGAAATTTAAGGAGATTTCCGAGGCAAATGACGTTCTGAGCGACGAGAAGAAACGAAAGGTCTACGACCAGTTGGGTTTCTACTCAGACTCTATCGACCCGGCGCAGGCCGAGGCAGCGGCGCGGGGCGGTTACGGTAGCTATGGAGGCGACGTGTACACGGGCGGCGGCGCGGGTGCAGGCGCACAGGGCGGCGTGCCGTTTGACTTCGGGGGCTTCGACTTTTCCGGCTTCCAGGGCGGTGCCGCTGGTGGACGCCCGGCCCAGCAGGAGCCGGGTGCCCGTCGCGGCTCGTCTTTCAAGGACATCTTTGGCAGCATGTTTGGTGGTGCCGGACGCGGCGCGGAAGCGCGCGGACCCGAGGCCGGCACCGATCTGGAATATCAGGTGGAGGTCGATTTCTGGACGGCGATCCGTGGCGGTACGGCCAAAATCGAGATCCAGCGCAACGACTTGTGCGGCACCTGCAAAGGGCAGGGAATCACCGGGACGCCGCACACCTGCCCGCAGTGCAACGGCACAGGCCAGGTGCAACAGGTGAGCGGTCGCATGAAATTCAATACGGCTTGCCCCATGTGCGGTGGCACCGGCAAGGTCGGCGACCCGTGTCCAACGTGCCATGGCGTCGGGACCGTTACGCGGCGTGATCCGCTGGAATTCCGCATCAAGCCGGGCACACGCGATGGACAGCGCATCCGCCTGCCGGGCAAGGGCAACGCGGGCACCAAAGGTGCTCCCGCGGGCGACCTGTACTTGATCATCAAGGCGGGTACGCACCCGGTGTTCACGCGCGCGGGCGACGATATCCGCCTCACCCTGCCGGTCATGGCGTTCGAGGCGGCGCTCGGGATCAAGGTGGATGTGCCGACGATCGACGGACGCACCCAGCTCAAGATCCCGCCCGGCACACAGACCGGACAGAAGCTGCGGCTGCGCGAAAAGGGCGTGGCGTCTGCCGCCAAGGAAGGTGTACGCGGTGATCAGATTGTGGAGATCAAGATCGTCGTTCCGAAAATTCAGGACGAGCGGTCCAAGGAGATCCTGCGTGAGCTGGCGCGGCTCAATCCTGAAGCCCCGCGGGACGAGCTCTTCCGCAAAGTCTGATTCATTACAAAGTGAAAGGGCCGGGCTTCATCCCGGCCTCTCCGTGCTCGCTGCTCCGGCTACGCGTGGTAGTCGTCTTCTAAACCCGTGTAGACGTTCTCGCCCTCAAACGCGACCGGCTTCGGTGTCTTGACCTCTGATGCCGGCCCAAACTCATCGACCAGCTTCGTCGCGGCGGCTCGAATCCCACTGAATAGCGCGCCAGCCTGGCGCACCGGCGAGAGTACAACGTGTTCAACCCGCCCGACGAACTTCCCCGCCGTGTTCAACGTGCCGGTAACCATGCCATCGATGCGATCGCTCTGTTCCTTCACCTTGGTCGTTGTGTCCGTAATCAGAGCATCCACTTGCGCCAGCTTGGCGCGGTACACGTCGGTGGTGTCCGCGATGCTTTCCGTGACACGCTTGATCTTGGGTACGGAGTCGTTCATCAGGTCTTGGAAGTTGTCCACCAGCGGATAAAGCTTGCCCTCGAACCGGTCCGTGATGGCGAGCGTCTTGGCCTCCATGCGGGTCGCAAACTCGTTCACGGTGCGCAGCAGTTTCACCACCATAAACGCGACCGCAACAAGGGCCGCCGCCTGTAGAAAGAGCCAGAAGGCGATAAGTCCGGTGAACCACAGCAACGTATGGAACTGGCCGTCGGACATGGTGTAAGTCGGCGCCTGGAACAGCGCGAGAGCGGTGAATGCGGCGTGCATGATGGAAAACTCCTGGTGAAAGCGCGCCCGCGGACGCGGCGAGCGATGCAGGAAGCCGGCGACGGATCGCCGGCTTCCAAATACCCGGGCGCAAGCTGCGGCCTAGTTGTTCTGGCCTGACTGCTCCTGGTAAACCTGCTTGCCGGCTTCGACGGCGCCGTTCAGCTTGCTCTGCTGCTCGGCAAGGAAGTCCTTGCCCTTGTCGACGTACTGCGACCACTGGGTGCGGCCCTTGTCGTAGTAGTCACGCCCCTTGTCCACGTAGTCGTTCAACTGATCCTTACCCTGCGCAACATAGGTATTGATCTGCTCTTTACCCTGCTGCACATACTGGTTCGCCTTCTCCTGGACGTCGCGCGCGCCTGACGCGAGATCGTCCCGCGTCTCGCGGCCGCTCTTGGGCGCGTACAGTACTCCGATCAATGCGCCAATCCCAAGACCCGCCAGGAACCAACCCAAACCGCTGCTATTCTCGTCTGCCATTTCTTTCCCCTCCCTATGCCGGCCAGTTCGCCGGGATGCGACACTTGCACCCGCCTGGGTGAAATGCGACTGAGTGGACGGATGCCATAGCCATGCGCACGGTTGCCGCAACGCACGACCGGGCCGCACCGCGGTACATCGTGCAATGCACTCAAACGCATCGAACTCTGCAGTGTGCGACGCCCCGGCAACATCGGGATCCCGTCATCCAAAGGAACCAGGGAAAGCACAAGGGGATTCGAATGGCAGAAACAGTTCAACGTAACGCAAGCGCCGCATCCACCACCTTCGCCCTTGCACTGGCGTCAACGCTGCGGCTTCCTTCCGGCTGCAAAAAGGCTGGACCGACGGTAGCGGACCCGGCCGTCACGGCAGCGGTGCAATCCAGGCTGCAAGGTGACGGCGCCATCAGCACAGAGCCGATCCAGGTATCCACCACCACCGGCACGGTCACGCTTACCGGGCAGGTGAGCAACGCCGCTGCCCGTACCCTGGCCGCCAACGATGCCGCTGGCGTTCAAGGCGTGCTCAAGGTGGTGAATGACATCACCGTGGCGCCAAATACACCGCCGGTAAGCGCGACCACCACCACACCGCAACCCATGACACAGCCCGAGCCGATCCCGGTGCCCCGCGCACGCGTCGAGCCGCGCCAGCCCGCGCCCGTGACGCGCCAGGCACCCGTAATGGCAACGCCGCCAATCCAGGGGCCACCCCCAGTGGAGCGTGCACAGCAGGCACCGCCACCGCCGCCTCTACCACCGCCGCCAGCGTTCCGCACGGTCACAGTGCCCGCGGGCTCCACTCTTCCCGTGCGCATCACGCAAACACTGGACAGTGACAACGCCCACACGGGCGACTCGTTCAGCGGTGCGCTCGCAACAGACTTCGTGCAGGACGGCCTGGTCGTCCTGCCACGTGGCAGCGCCGTATCCGGCACGGTCGCGGACGCGAAAGACGCCGGCCATTTCAAAGGCCGGTCAGAGCTCAGCATCCAGCTGACGAGTATCAGCCGCCGCGGGCAGCAGATTGCCATCTCCACCGATCCTGTGGTGAAACAGGGTGACGCCCGCGGCAAGAACACGGCCATCAAAACTGGTGTTGGTGCGGTCGGCGGCGCCGTGCTTGGCGGCATCTTCGGTGGTGGCAAGGGCGCCGCCATCGGCAGCGTGGCGGGCGGCGGCACAGGCGCGGCCATCAACGGCGTCACCCGCGGCCAGCAGGTCTCGTTCCCGAGTGAAACAGTTGTGCGCTTCTCCACCACGAACTCTTTCAACGTGCGCGTCTCCACCACGCAAACGGCAAACAGCAGCAGCCAGAGTTCCGACAACGGGCCGGTGCTGAACCGGCAGTAATCGTCGTGACCGATCGGGCGGGCCTGTCGCATTGCGGCGGGCCCGCCCCCGTTTTCATCGGAATCTGGCCGTACACTGGAAACGTCTTCGGCAGGACGCCTCAGCCCCTGCAATGCAAGCAGCTTCCGCCACAGCATGGCTCGTAAAGTGGCGACGATCGTGGACCGTCAGTCCGCGGAGTTCTTCTTTTGCCAGGCACCCGCGGTTTTCTGAACATCCATCTCCACGCGCACCTGCCGTTTGTGGTCAACCACGGCACGTGGCCTCACGGCCTGGAGTGGCTCCATGAGGCCGCCGCAGAAACGTACCTGCCGCTGCTCCAGACGCTGCGGCGACTCGGCGCGGAAGGCATCCGCGCGCGCTGGAGCCTGGACGTCTCTCCGGTGCTTTTGGAGCAGCTGTCGCACCCCGTATTTGTTCGCGAGTTCCCGGAGTATCTCCGTCGTAAGATTCAGTTCGCGCAGGAAGATGAAGCCTTCTTCGCCCAGGCAAATGAGGGGCACCTTCGATGGCTCGCGCAATGGTGGCAGGGCCGCTACAGCGAAGCACTCGCCCTGTTCGAAGCTCTGAACGGCGACCTGGTCGCGGCTCTGCGTACAGAGGGGGAGCGCGGCAGCATCGACCTGCTCACCTGCGCCGCCACGCACGGCTACATGCCACTACTGGGTACCGATGAAAGCGTCCGCGCACAGTGGCGCGTCGCCACCGCGGTGCATCGCCGCCACTTCGGCGCCATGCCGCCGGGCGTGTGGCTCCCGGAGTGCGGCTACCGTCCTGCAGGATACTGGCAGGTGCCGCTCCTGCCCGATGTGGACCCGCGCGCATACCCCGGCTTTCACCGCATCGGCATTGAGCAGGCGCTCGGCGAAAGCTCACTGCGCTTCTTCTACGCCGACGGGCACCTGATCCAGGGCAGCGATCGTTACGCATCGCCCTACAGTGCCATGGACGGCGGCAGCCATGTGCCGGCGCCTCCCCAAGACGGCAGCAACGACCAGCTTTACCGCGCGTACACGGTGCAGGGCAGCGACGGCCCGTCTCAGGTTGCGGTGCTGCCGCGCGACCCACGCACCGGCTACCAGGTGTGGAGCGGCGACGGCGGCTATCCTGCCGACGGCGTCTATCTCGACTTCCACAAAAAGCGCTGGCCCGGTGGCCACCGTTACTGGCGCGTGACCGGGCCCAATGTGGCCATGGACGCAAAGCACGCCTACCAGCCGCTTGACGCCGCGCAACAGGCGCGCGAGCACGCCCGCCACTTTGTTGAGCTGGTCTGCGAAAGCATTGCCGGCGCCGCGCACGATACGAACAGCCCTATGATCGCAGCCCCATTCGACGCGGAGCTGTTCGGACACTGGTGGCACGAGGGCGTCGTTTTCCTCGAAGAGGTCACGCGTCTGCTCGCGCCAAGCGATGAGGCCTCAGGGCGCAGCCTGCCGCAGCTGGTCACACCCGCGGAATATCTGCGGCGGGAAGGAACGGCCGCGCCGGTGCGTCTGCCCGAAGGGTCCTGGGGCGCGGGCGGGGACAACCGTGTTTGGCTCAACCAGGACACAAGCTGGACCTACGCCCGCATCTACGCAGCGGAGCATGAGCTGCGCGAGCTGTGCACGGAAGGCGCATGGCGCGACGGCGGCGTGGGCGAACGCCTTGCCAAACAGATGTGCCGCGAACTGCTCCTGCTGGAATCCAGCGACTGGCAGTTCCTGATGACAACCGGAGCCGCGCGCGACTACGCGGAGCGGCGTTTCCGCGAGCATGACGAAGCCTTTGGGGAGCTTCTGCGGCTGTGGCGTGCCTGGCGCGATGCACGTGCGCTCGATCAGGCAGGACTCTCCGCGCTCGCCGCCCTGGAGACTCAAGACAGCCTCTTTGCCGAGGTGAATCCCGAGTTCTGGGTCCGCGGCGCGCATGACGAAGCCGTGCGTGCGGTCGCGGGCGAGTAGCGCTTGGGCGCACCGGCGGTTGCTCTCCGCGCTCCGGCGCCTGCGGTGGCCGCACCGCTGCGCATGTTGCAAGCCTGGCATCTGCTCAGCCTGGACGCGCCGACCGTTGCCCTCTGCTGGATGCTGCTGTTCGCGCACACCATGCACGTGGCGCACGCGCTTCCCGCGGCTGGCGCACTGAGCTGTGCGGTGTGGCTCGTCTATGTCGCGGACCGCGTGCTGGACGCCCGGCGCCTCCCGGAATCCGCGTGGCCGGGCACTCCCGGGAGCGCCTTGTCGCGACTCTATCGGGAGCATGCGCGCGGGTTCCTGCTGACAGGTGTGGCAGTCGGGCTAGCGGCCCTGGCCTTGCTGTCCGCCTTGCCGCGATCTCTGGTCGAGGCTTGGTTGCTGCTCACGGTACCGCTGGCCCTGTACGCGGCTGCGGTGCACCTGCTGCGCCTTGCAGCACGTTGGAAGGCGGTGTGCGTCGGCATCTTCTTCGCGGTCGCGGTGGCGTTGCCCGCGGCGGTGCAGGGCGGCATCGCATGGCCGTTGGTCTTCGCCACCCTGGCCTTCGGCGGCGTTTGCCGTGCGAACTGCGCAGTGCTGCGCGCGCCTTCCCGGCGTCTGCACATCGTGCTCGCTGTCAGCATGGCCGTTGCGCTGCTCCCGTTGCGATTCGCGGAAACACGCGCGATTGCCCCCGCCTGCGTGTGCGCTCTGGTTCTGCTGGCGTTGCTGGTAGGCAAGCGCGAGGCTATCTGTGCCCGGCTTGGCTGGCTCTCCTGGCGCGCCCTGGTCGACGCGGCCCTTGTCGTCCCCGCGCTGGCCGTTGTCGCCGGCACGCTGCTTGTCCGCTGACGTGGCGGCGCGGACCGGCCTACAGGCTCGCAACGGCTTCGACAAACTCGCAGGTCTGTACCGCTCGCTGGAGTACCTGACCTTCGGCCCGATGCTCTGGCGGACCCGTACCGCTTTCCTGGCGCGCATGGCCGGTGCCCGTCAGGCGTTGGTGCTGGGCGACGGCGACGGCCGATTCACCGCGGCGCTGCTGCGCTCGAATCGCCAGGTGCGCGTGCACGCCGTGGACGCGAGCGCCGCCATGCTCAGCCGGCTGCACATGCGCGCCGCTGCACAGGGCGATGCTTCGCGCCTGAGTGCCGTGCATGCGGATGCGACAACCACACTGCCGCCAAGCCGCTTCGACCTGGTGTGCAGCCATTTTTTCCTCGACTGCCTGACCGAGGCGGAGTGCTGCCTGCTCGCAGACCGGGTGGCGAAGCACATGCACCCCACCGCATGCTGGGTTCTTTCAGAGTTCGCCATACCGGAGGGCCGCTTGCGCTGGCCCGCACGCCTGCTCCTGCGCGGCCTGTACGCGGCATTTGGCGTGCTCACTGGACTTCGCGTCAAACATCTGCCCGACTACACCGCAGCCCTGCACGTTGCCGGTCTGCAGTGCATCGCGGTCCAAACCCGGCTCGGCGGCATTTTGCGTGCGGAGATGTGGGTCCTCCGCCCGGAAGAGCAGACCGAACGCGAGTGCCAGACATCCAATACACCATGAGCGATCGTTCACAAACCAGCGCGCCCGGTTCCATCGACGACGGCATCGTCGGCGCGGGGTATCCGCCCTCGCCCGAAGACGAGATCCTGCCATCCATTCCGGGCGATCCCGTGCCCAATCCTGAGCCGGAACAGCCGTCGCTTGGCATGCCCGATCCAGGCATTTACGAGGGCACCGGCGGTACGGCATCGTTATCATCAGAGTGATGAACCTGTACGTGATGCGGCACGCCTCGGCCGGCACGCGCCGCGCGAATCCGGTGCTGGACGTGCGCCGCCCGCTCGATAAGCAGGGGAAGCGGGACTGTCTTCTGCTCGGCAACACCTTGTCGAGCATGAACATCTCCTTCGACCTGGTGGTGTCGAGCCCGCTCAAGCGAAGCCTCCAAACAGCATCGCTGGTCGGTACAGAAACCGGCTATGAGCAGAAGATCCTGCTTTCTGACGCGTTGGCCCCGCAGGCGACCTTTGTGCAATTCCAAAAGATGCTCGCCGAGTGCAGCGGTTCCGACTCATTGCTGGTCGTCGGTCACAGTCCCAACCTGGTGCAGTTCCTCGGCTTGCTTCTGCAGCCCGCCGCAACCGCGCAGGAAAACTGCGAGCGCCGCCCGGCGGCGGTACGGCTGCGCAAAGGCGCCATCGCACGGCTCAGCCTCGACCGCGGCGCGGCCATGCTGCAATGGATGCTCGATCCGCGCGTCGTCGGTAAGCTCTACGCCAGCTCCACATCCAAGTCGCGGCGAAAGACCTCACGGAAGTAAGCGCGCTCCTTGCGCAGCGCCCACCGCTCCAACTCTGCCGATCCGCGGCGCACCTGTAATTGCAGGAGCACGCGCTTCGGGTAGACGCGTGTAACGAACCGCGTGGGCTCGCTCGCCAGGTCCTGGTTGAGCGCGATGGCAAGCCGCAGCACTGTGATGGAAC
>CAXUEG010000051.1:0-1296 GCA_964249935.1 uncultured Terriglobus sp. | reverse complement strand
GAACGCACCACTGAAGTGTGCAGCTCTATCGGCAGCACACGCATGGGCTTGTCCATGGGCACGGGCCGGCTCTTGCCCTGGTAGCGCGCGATGGCCGCAACCAGCGCGCGCTGCGATGGTGAGAAGCCGAACATCTCCGAGTTCGCAATCAGGTAATGCGTGTGACGGTGGTGCCCCTGGTGTGACACAAAGCGGCCCACACCCTGCATCATGGCGGCGGCGGCAAGCCATTCGCGGAACTCCGGCGAAAGCAGGTGCACCCGCTGGAGGTCGTCGAAAAGGCGCGCAGCGTCGTTGCGTATCGGCTCAGCCCGCTTCACGTCCACGCTGTAACGCTTGCAGATCTGCAAGACGCCTTCCCATCGCTCCTGCTCGATGGCACGATGCACCGAGGCGCGGTTGTCCACGTCGCTGAGCATCTGCGCCAGCATGCCGTCGCGCAGCCCCAGCGGTGAGTAGCGAAACCCCGAAAGCTTCAGCCTCTCCAGCAGCTCCGCATACACAAACGCGCCGCCGATGATGATCTCGCTGCGCTTCGGTCCGATGCCCGGCACGGCCATGCGCTGCTCGTTGTTCATGGCGAGCAGCCGCGTCGCCAGCGATCGCACCGTCGGCGTGCTTGCGGTCAGCGGCTCCAGGCGCAGGGCGGACCGCAGTTCGTGCGCTGCAAAATTCTGCGGCTTGCGCGCGGGCAGCTTCGCGCCGCTCTTGCCCTTGGCCTTCGCGGGCTTCGCCTCCGCCAGCACGGTGCTCGCCTCCGCCAGCGCCGCCGCTGAGCCGCTGGTTGCGATGACCAGTGGAATTGGCGCCTGCGGACCGAACTTGCGTTGCAGCTTGCGCAACTCCCGGTCGATGTAGGTCCGCAGCTGGTTGCCCTCTTCGCGCGTGGGTGGATCGCTCCGCAGGAATTCCTGCTGCAGCCGCACCGAGCCCAGCGGCAGCGAGACCATCTCCTGCACGCGACCGTTCTCGCTCAGCGTGATCTCGCACGACCCGCCGCCCAGGTCGATGAGCAGGCAGCGTCCACGCGCGCCAGGCTCATGCGTCGTCACGCCCAGGTGGATCAGGCGTCCCTCTTCCAACCCGGAGATCACCTCCACGTTCCAGCCAAGCTCGGATTTGACCCAGGCAGTGAAGGCACCGGCATTCTGCGCATCGCGCATGGCACTGGTGGCCACCACGCGCACCCGGTCCACCACCTCAGTCTGCACCGCCTTTTGGAATCGTTTGAGCGCGCGAATCGTGGTGGCCATCGCGTCCGGCGAGATCAGCCCCGTCTCAAAGACGCTCTCGCCC
>CAXUEG010000050.1:574-14173 GCA_964249935.1 uncultured Terriglobus sp. | reverse complement strand
CTTCCCCACATTGCCCAGCAGCAGTACCTTGTTTACACCCTTCGCCATGCGCACCTCATCCGGATCAACAAAAGCCTAGCAGATACCATGAGACTAGAGCCCTCAGGGGCGGAACGCATGCCCATCTCACTCCAAAACCCTGAGCTTTCCCGTATCTGCGTCGCCGTTGGCGGCGAAGGCATGGTCACCCGTGCCCTCCGGCTCGCCGCGGATTTCCGGTTTTTCTAATTCCGTCTTGACACTTGTCCAGATCACTTCGAAGCCGTCTTCGAGATGGGTAATTTCCTGCAGAAGCATTCGTCTGTGAACGCCATTGCGACGTGCCGGCGTGTCGCAAACGGCGGCAGCTTTGCAGGAACGGGGGCTGACGAGATCGAAATGCTGCGCCAAGCCGTTTCCGTCGGCGCCCACATCGTCGACCTGTCGCTCGAAACGGCAGAGGAGATGGCCATCAACCCTTACGCGCTCGCGCCGCTGCGCCGAGGCCCCAACGCCCTGCTACTGTCCTGGCACGACTTCCGGGGCACGCCGGCGCTCCCGCCCGTCCTGCGACGCATGCGCACCATCGGGGCAGACCTTTACAAGATCGTGCCCACCGCGACCAGCCTTCGCGACAGTTTTGTCCTGCTCGATCTTCTCGGCCAGCACGGCGGCCGAGGCGACGTGGTCGCCATGAGCATGGGGACGCCGGGCATGCTCACGCGCGTGCTCGGTCCGCGTTTCGGCTCGCGCTTCACCTTCGGCGCGGGAGAGACCGGCGCGGAAACCGCCCCCGGCCAGATCGACGCCATGGTTCTCCGTGACCTGTACCGCATCAACGCCATCACGCCCGCGACCGGGATCTATGGTGTCTTTGGCAAGCCGATCTCCGGCTCCCGCTCGCCGGTCATGCTCAACACCGCGTTTCGCACGGCCGGTCGCGACGCCGTGTACCTCCCGCTGGAAACCGAAGACGCGGATGAGGTTTTTGTGGCCTGGGACCGCCTCGGCCTTTCCGGAGCCAGCGTCACCATGCCGTTGAAAGAGCGCATTCTCCCGCTGATTGCGGAGCTGGAGCCGGAGGCCGAAGTGCTGGGCGCCGCCAATACCTTGACGCGACAGCCAGACGGGAGCGCGCGCGGCAGCAATACCGACGTTTCCGGCATACTCGTACCGCTGGAGTCGCGCATGTCGCTGCCCGGCAAGACCGCTCTTGTGCTTGGCGCCGGCGGTGTTGCACGCGCGGCCGTGTTTGCCTTGCAACAGCGCAGCTGCCGCATCACGATCAGTAACCGCACCCGGACCCGCGCCGAGGCACTTGCTGAGCCTAGCGGTGCGGCGGTGCTCTCACACGCCGAGGTATCCGGAAAACGCTTTGACCTGATCCTGAACGGCACACCCTACGGCATGCCCTCTTCCACGATGACCGCGCCGGTCGACTTTGCCGCGACGCGCTGCGGCCTGTTCTTCGATCTTGTCTACAACCCGGTCGAAACGCCGCTCATCCGCGCGGCCCGCGAGCACGGTATCGCTGTGGTTCCCGGCGTGGAGATGTTCCTAGCGCAGGGCGCGGCGCAATATGAAACATGGACCGGGCAGACTGCGCCGCGCGAGGCCATGCGCGATGCCGTCTACCAGTCGCTCTTGCAAAACTGTTGACCGGCGCAAAAGGGAGCCCACCTGGAAGCGAACACATTGGGCACAGCCGGCATCCATCTAGCCATGAGCGGGAACGATATGCTGGCGAGGGTCCGCCACGCCGTCCACATGGCCGACAGTCTTCAGCTGGGGAACACCGCTGTCACCGAAGAGCTGTTGCACGCGGCCGAGCACTTTCGCGAGGCGAATCGAGAGTTCCTGAGAGTTCTGGAACATCTGCGGCCCGCGACCGCTGCCGGCCACGCGGCGCGTGCTCAGTTGCAGCAGCAGCTCACGAATCTGGACTGCGGCAACGAACTACTGCGCAGCATGCTGGAACCCGGCAGTGCACAGCAATCCGAGATTCATACGCAGACTCCTCGCGACCAGGTGCAGTAAGCCGGAGGAAGCAGTGGCTTTGAGGCGCTCTGAACACGCCAGCGAAGCTGAAGGTCGTAAGTTCTATCGAGCTACCCGTTTGGCCGAACTGTGACTTCGACCGGAGCAGGATCGAGTCAAATAGCCTGAGGCGTGGGCAGGTGAATTCGCAGCAGTGATTCCGCGATCCGGCGGTCGCTCGAGCCTGCCCTGCGCTGTCCTGGAGCGCTTACGCCCCAAGCTCGGAGCGGATCGCTGCCGCGATTGCGTCCGCATGTTTGCGCATCGCGCCTTCGTCCTCGGCTTCAATCATCACGCGTGCCAGCGCCTCTGTTCCCGAGTAGCGAATGACGACCCGGCCCGAATCCTGCAGATCCTGTTCCGCGTCGCGGATCGCGGTCTGCACAGAGGGGATCGTTGCCAACGGCTTTTTCTCGCGCACACGCACATTCACGATGGTTTGCGGGAACGTTTTCAGGTCCGCGATGAGCTGATCCAGCGATTTGCCCCACTGATGCACGATGTTCAAGACCAGCAACGCCGTCAGCAGACCGTCTCCGGTCGTGCTCTGGCCGGCAAACAGGATGTGACCGCTCTGCTCGCCGCCGAGCGATGCGCCGGATTTGCGCATTTCCTCCAGCACGTACTTGTCGCCCACGGGGGCGCGCAGCATGCGAATGCCGTCGCGCTTGAGGGCACTTTCCAGACCCATGTTCGACATGGTGGTCGCCACCACGACATCGCCGTGAAGTAGACCGCGGCGCTTCAGGTCGCGCGCGGCCAACAGCAGCACCGCATCCCCATTCACCACACGGCCATGCCTGTCCGCGAAGAGCGCCCGGTCGGCATCGCCGTCGAAGGTCACACCGAGGTCGGCTTTCGCTTCCACGACCATGCGCGCCACCACCTCAGGGTGCAGCGCGCCGCACCCTTCGTTGATGTTGCGCCCGTCCGGCGACGCGTTGCGCACCTGCACCTCGCCGCGCAGGCCGGCAAACAACTGCGGCGCAACCGCGCTTGCAGCGCCATTCGCGCAGTCGACAACAATGCGCTTGCCATCGAGCGACAGGCCCGGCACCGAGGCCAGCAGCGCGCGCGCATACTCGGCGCGATCGCCTTCTTCCACGTCCGGCACCGGCTCATGCTCATGGGCGGCGTGGTCAGACTCCAGTTGCCGGAAGATTTCCTCCTCAATGGCGAGCTCGGTGGCGTCCGGTAGCTTGTAGCCGTCCGGTCCGAAGACCTTGATGCCGTTGTCCTGCCATGGATTGTGCGACGCGGAGATGACCACGCCCGCGCTGAAGCCGTGCGACACGGTTAAAAATGCAACCGCCGGTGTCGTGATGACGCCGGCGCTTTCAACGGTCGCGCCGCCGCTGCGGAGACCCGCGGCCAGCGTCGCGGCGATCCATTCGCTGGACTCGCGCGTGTCCATGCCCAGCACCACGCGCGGCGAACTGCCGGCATGGTGCGCCAGCGCCACACCCACGGCGAACACGGTGCGCCGGTCCAGCGGCGGCTCGTTTGCAACGCCGCGAATGCCATCCGTGCCAAACAGCTTCCTCATGCCTTCCCCGCACCTCGATCTTGTGTCTGAACCTCGGCAACCTGCGCCACCGCGCTACCTTTCGCGAACCGCGCGACGAGCATGTCGCCATGCGCGAGCTGCTCCGCCGATCGCACCAGCGTGCCATCCGCGGTAAACGCGAGCGCATATCCGCGTTCGAGTACCGCAAGCGGTGACAGCGCCAGCAGCCGCGCCGATGCCTGCTCCAGCCGGTGTGCCAAACGCACAGCCTGCGCCGCGCCCGCCTGTCGCAGACGTTCCGTGCGCGCGGCAAGCACCGTCTTTGCATAGCGCAGCTGCGTGCGAACATCCTGCCGCTGCTGGCGCGCTTCCAGCCCGCGCAATCGCTCGCGTGCGCTCCGCCGCGAGTCCGCCAGGGCTCGCTCCAGCCGCTCACCGAGGATGTCTACGCGCTGCTGCCGCCGCTCGATCCCGTCCTGCGTCCGCTGCAGGACGCCGCCGGTCGCCAGCCGCGTAAACCGCTGCCGCGCGCTCACCTGCTGGAACCGTACTGCGCGGTACAGCCGGGCATCGAGCGCCTGCACGCGCTCCTCCACGCGATGCTGCGATTCCGTGATAATCTCCGCCGCGGCGCTTGGTGTGGGTGCGCGCAGGTCTGCCACGAAGTCCGCGATGGTGAAGTCGGTCTCGTGCCCCACGGCTGAAACCACTGGCAGCGCCGAAGCCGCAACGGTTCGCGCCAGCGCTTCATCGTTGAACGCGGCAAGGTCTTCCGCCGACCCGCCACCGCGCGCGATCACGATAACGTCCACCGCTTGCGTGACATTCCCACGCTCCGCCGCGCGGTTCAGGTAACGGATGCCCGCTGCAATCTCCGCCGCGGCGGTTACGCCCTGCACCGCCGCCGGATAGATCAGGAGGTCCATGCACCCATGCCGCCTCTGGCACACCGTGACGATGTCCCGGATGACCGCGCCCTTGAGCGACGTGACAACGCCGACACGACGCGGAAACGCCGGGAGCGCACGCTTGCGCGACGCGTCAAACAAGCCTTCATCGCGCAGCTTCGTCTTTAGCTGTTCGAACTGCAACTGCAGCGCGCCCGCTCCGCGCGGCTCCAGCGACTCCGCGATCAACTGCAGTTGTCCGCGGCCCTCAAACACCGATAGCCGACCACGCAGCAGCACCGCCGCGCCATCCGAGGGCTGCCATCGCAGCATCGCGGCCTGGCGCCGGAACAGCACGGCACCCAGCTGCGCCTCGCCGTCCTTTAATGTGAAGTAGATATGTCCCGACTGTGCCGCACGGAAGTTACAGATCTCGCCCACGATCCAGACCGTGCCGTGGTTTTCGAGCTTTCCACGCAGGGTACTGACCAGTTCGCCTACCGTCCAGGGCGCATCGTCGCGATGGCGCTCCGGCAGTATGCCCTTCGGTTCGGGAGGCTGCACCGGCTCCGCCGCAACCGCAACTGCCGAAGCTGAGACGGCCGCGGCAGCCGGAGTCTCAAACAACAAGCCGAACTGCCCGAGCGCGTCGGCCGTCGGCTCCGGCGACCACGGCGCCTGCCGGGCGCGGTTCCGCTGCATGTGCAGTTGCGCCAGGCTTCGTGCGACCGGTTCGCTGCCCATGTCTGTCCTTAGCCGCTAGCGCGCGGGAGCGTCGCCCAGGTCTTGCGTGGCAATCTCCGCCGCCGCGCTCTTGGGGTCCTTGTCCTTGATCTGCGCGTAGATTTTGCGCGCCTGGTCCTTCTTGCCTTCGCTGTTGTACAGGTCGGCCAGATCTAGCTGCGCGAGCCCCGCCGGCACCGCAGTGGTCGGCTTCGCCACCAGCTTTTGGTAGATCTCGATTGCCTGCGCGTCGCGGTTCGAGCTGTGATACAGGCTCGCCAGCGCCAGCTTGGCCAGGGATGCCACATCGCTGTTCCAGGAGGATGCCGATGACTTCAGCAGGTCCTCCGCCGTTGCGGTCTGGCCCATTTGCATGGCGGTCACACCTTGCAGGTATTTCGCATTTCTGCCTGCCGCTGTCATGCCATAGTGACTGGCCACACCGGCGAACTCGGCATTCGCGGCGCGCGCCCGCTCCTCGCTGCTCGCAAAGCTACGCTCACCCGCCGGCACCGGCTGCCCGGGCTGCACCACGGGCGTCTCAAAGGTCCGCATCGCATCGCTCAGCTTCTGGTTTCCCACGGCCGAGCGGTGGTTGTAGAGCAGCACCGCACCCAGCAGCAGGATGGCCAGTCCAATCGCGCCGATTGCGTACGTCAGCATCCGGTTGCGGATCTGCGGGATGTACAGCGGTCCGCTCTTTTGCGGATTGGTGGCAAGCGCGGGGTTCGTGCGAGAGACGACGTTCGTGTTCAAAAGAAGGTAGCTCGTTTCAGAAAAGAGATGTCGGGCGGGCACACGTCGTGCCATCCATAAGTTTACCAGTGATAACTCGCGGCCCGTATGTTCCGTTCCTGATGCGCTCTTTGCGCGACGGCCGGCATCGGCGAAGCGCTCCACGCCTTAAGTAAGTTCAGTCGGCTTGCTCGTCGACCGGTGCAGGGCCGAGTACGAGACGCTGAACGCTTTCGAGCATGCGCACGCGCCGGGTGGTTCGGCACGTATCAGCAAGTGAGATTCGGATTGTCAAAGGTGTCGGCGTTTTCGGCATCGCTGCGATCGAGGCAGGCGAAATCTTTTTCAACCAGTATCTCAATGGTGCGGCCCTGCCCAGTATCGATCCGATCGTAAACGCCAACCTGTTCGCTGGACGCCCACTGCTGCAGGCGGTCCGCGGCAATGGATACCAGGATTTCGTTCCCGCTGAATCGGAGCGCCGTGCTGGCCGCACCTGCCGAGCTTTCCAGCGCAAAGGTCAGATGCTCGCTGTCTTTCGGCCCGAAGTGCAGTGTTTCGTCCAGGCGCGTCCCTGCTCGAAGAATCTCCACCTCAGACCGGAGCACACGCAGCCTTATCGAGTTCTTACCCAATCGCAATTTCATCCCGCAACCTTTCCTGAGGACACATCCGCATGCGCTCGGCCCCGTGGTACACGTTGAAGCTCCGGTCGCGCAGAAATCCAGCCAGCGTGACGTCAAAGTTACGCGCGACTTCGATGGCCAGGCTCGACGGTGCTCCGACGGAGATCACCATGGGAATACCAGCCATGACACTCTTTTGCAGGAGTTCAAAACTCGCCCGGCCTGAGAGTAGAAGGATGCGGTCGCGCAATGGCGTGCGGTCGGCGAGGAACTCGCGGCCGATGAGTTTATCGCATGCGTTGTGGCGGCCAACATCTTCACGCAATCCGAGCAGGTTGCCGTCCCGATCGAAAAGCCCGCAGGCATGGAGGCCACCAGTGCGTTGGAACACCGTTTGCCCGGCCCGAAGCTTCGCCGGAAGGGTGTAGAGCACCTCTGCATCAACAGAAAGATAGTTGCGCGCCCGCGGAGGGCAGACGCTGCGCAGGGCGAGGAGGGAAGCCTTGCCACAGATGCCGCAGCTCGAAGTGGTGTAGAAGTTTCGTTCGAGTGACGCCAAGTTGACGCTCACCGAGGGCACGAGCGCCACGCGCAGTGTGTTGCGTGAGGAATGGGCGTCCTGTCCGCCGTAACCGTGTACCAGGGCGATGTTTTCAATATCCGCGGCATCGGTCAGAATGCCTTCGGTCAGCATGAATCCAGCGACCAGCTCCTGGTCGTGTCCTGGTGTTCGCATGGTGACGGAGATCGATCGCGTGATGCGTGCATCGCGTGGCCCGTATTCAAGCTGAAGTTCGAGTGGCTCTTCCACAGCGATGGAATCTTCGCACTCGATCGTTTGCGCAGCGTGAACTTTCTTGATCGGCACTGCCCGCGAGGCGCTCTGCGGGGCGTTCGCCCTTTCGGCGGCTGCGCTCAGCGTGTTGGCATCTTCTTTCAAGAGCTCACTCCCTCGGCAACGATTGCTGTGGCCGCCTGGTGGCCCTTCAACGTCTCTGTAAGAAAGGTAAATCCGGAAGCTGGCGTACACAACCGTTCTGCAGACCTGCCGGGTTTCGGTCTTTGTGTTTGCCCCGTTGCGATAGGCGCATGGGCATATCGATGGACGGCGCCGCTGGTGGCGAGCGCGCCGGCCGTTTCGATAGACTTGGCCCATGATGGACGAGACGACGTTTCGGCGGGAAGCCGATCGCGCGCTGCACGCGCTGAAGCAAAGCCTGATCGAAGCCGAGGAAGACGGCGGCTTTGAGGTGGAAGAGAACAGCGGCGTGCTCAACGTGGTCTTCGACGATCCAAAGGGCAAATTCGTGTTCACGCCGAATACGCCGGTGCGGCAGATCTGGATTTCGGCGCTGTCGACGAGCTTCAAGCTGGACTGGAATGGTGAGGCATTTGCGCTGGCGAAGACGGGTGAGATCTTGCTGCCGCTGACGGAGCGGCTCCTACGGGAGCATACGGGGGATGATTCGATTCGCTTGAGCTGATCGCAAGCGACGTCCGGTCGGGCATTTCTCTACAATGAAGAGGAATGGCTGAAGTCGCCCAGAACGAAAACCAGAGCGGTCCCGAGATTCGCTATTACCCAGCCGAGATTGAGCCGCGGCTGCAGGCGCAGTGGGATGCCGATCCCACGCTGTATGCTGCTGAGCCGCATACCGGCGGCAAGCCGAAATACTTCCTGGTGGAGATGCTGCCGTATCCGAGCGGTGTGCTGCACATGGGGCACATGCGGCTGTACGCAATAGGCGATGCGCTGGCGCGGCAGGGATGGATGAGCGGCAAGAATGTGCTGCATCCGATGGGCTGGGATGCGTTCGGTCTGCCGGCGGAGAATGCGGCAATCAAGAACAACGTCGCGCCGCGTGAGTGGACGTTGCGGAACATAGCGGCGATGCGCAAGCAGATGCAGCGGATCGGGCTGAGCTATGACTGGGGCAGCGAGGTCACGACGTGCCTGCCCGAGTACTACCGGTGGAATCAGTGGTTCTTTCTGGAGATGCTGAAGCGCGACCTGGCGTATCGCAAGAAGAGCCGGCTGAACTGGTGCCCCAAATGCAATACGGTGCTGGCGAATGAGCAGGTGGTGGGCGGCTACTGCTGGCGGCATGAAGACACGCTGGTGGAGCAGCGCGACCTGACGCAGTGGTTCTTTCGCATTACGAAGTACGCAGACGAGTTGCTGGACGGCCTGGACGCGCTGGATGGGTGGCCGGAGAAGGTGCGCACGATGCAGCGCAACTGGATTGGCCGGAGCGAGGGCGCGGAGGTGACGTTTCCTGTCGAGGGATGTACGGACTCGATGACGATCACGGTGTTCACGACGCGCATCGATACGATCTTTGGTGCGACGAGTCTGCAGGTGGCGCCGGATCACCCGATTGTGCAGCACTGGTGCGGCTTCGATGACAAGCTGCGGCCCCAAGTAGAGGCGATGCTGGCCGAGCAGAAGACGGCGCGCGACACGGATGCGCTGGGCGAGTTGGAGAAGCATGGCATCGACACGGGGCGGCGCGCGGTAAATCCGTTTACGGGTAAGCCGGTGCCGATCTGGGTCGCGAACTACGTGCTGAGCGGGTACGGCACGGGCGCGGTGATGAGCGTGCCGGCGCATGATGCGCGCGATTTTGAGTTTGCGACGAAGTATGGACTGCCGATCACGCGCGTGGTTGCGCCGAACCTGGATACCGATGAGCTGAATCTGCCGTTCACCGACAAAGCAGAAGCGGTGCTGGTCGACAGTGGCGAGTGGACGGGCGAGCCGGTGCTGGAGGCGCTGGAGAAGATGGCGAAGCACGCCGAGGCAGAGGGCTTCGGCAAGCCGACGGTGACGTTCCGGTTGAAGGACTGGGGCGTGAGCCGGCAGCGGTATTGGGGTACGCCGATTCCGGTGGTCTACTGCAATGCGTGCGGCATGCAGCCGGTGCCGGTGGAGCAGTTGCCTGTGCTGTTGCCTGAGAGCATCGACGTGCAGAACGTGCAGGGATCGCCGCTGGCAAGTGTGCCCGAATTTTTGAACACGACGTGCCCGGCGTGCGGTGGTGCGGCGAAGCGCGAGACGGACACGATGGACACGTTTGTCGATTCGTCCTGGTACTTCTACCGCTACACCGATCCGAAGAATGCGACGGCACCGTTTGCGAGTGATGTCGCGAACTACTGGTTCGAGATCGATCAGTACATCGGCGGCGTGGAGCACGCGATTCTGCACCTGATTTATTCGCGGTTCTGGACCAAGGTGATGCGCGACATGGGACTGATTGAGAATAGCGAGCCGGCGACGCGGTTGTTCACGCAGGGCATGGTGATCAAGAACGGCGCGAAGATGTCGAAGTCGAAGGGCAATGTGGTGTCGCCGGACGACATGATCGCGAAGTATGGCGCGGATGCGACGCGGATGTACTCTCTGTTTGCGGCGCCGCCGGATCGTGACCTGGAGTGGCAGGAGGATGGGGTTGCGGGGGTGTCGCGGTTCCTGTCGCGGGTGTACCGGATCACGATGAAGTTTGCGCCTGGGCTGCGGGCGCACGAGGGGTCGAGCGCGACGGAGGCGTTGTCCCCCGCGGGGCAGAAGCTGCTGCGCACGCTGCACCAGACGATTGCGAAGATCACGCTGGACTTCAGCGAGCGCTGGCACTTCAACACGTGCATCGCGAGCGTGATGATTCTGGTCAATGAGCTGATCGACGCTGAAACGAAGATGGACTCCGGCGAGGTGAGCGAGGCGACGCAGCGCGAGTTGTTTCGGACGCTGACATTGCTCGTGGCGCCGTTTGCGCCGTTTCTGGCGCAGGAGTTGTGGGGCGAGCTGGGTTATGAGGGGATTGTGTTTCGTCAACCGTGGCCGATGGCAGATGCGGAACTGGCGCGTGAGCATGAGGTCGAGATCCCGGTTCAGATCAATGGCAAGCTGGCGAACGTAGTCCGCGTTGCAGCTGATACGGACAACGAGGCGGTAAAGGCGGCCGCGATGCGGGATGAGCGGATTGCGGCGCGGCTTGCCGGCAAGACGGTCGTGAAGATGATTGTGGTTCCAGGCAAGCTGATCAACTTTGTGGTCAAGTAGCGCAATGCGGACAGAGGCAAGCGCGCCGCCGCGCCGCGGCATGCAGCCCGGTTCAGCGCCGCCGCGACGGGTGACGCAGGGCTTCGTCGCGAACGTGACCTGGGCGTGGCGGCACCCGTCAGTGACGCTGATCGAGATCAGTTGGCGCTGGCTGTTCGGCGCTCCGCTGCTGGCTGCGTGCTGGTTTGTCTGGCAGAGGGTGCTTGCCGAGGTGCCGTGGCGATCGACGGGTGTGCAGCAGGTTTCGGCGAACCAGTTGTTGACGGACCCGATGGGCGCGGCTGCGGCGGTGGGCACCTTTGCGCAGATGCTGTGGCCCGGATTCAGGCGATCGGGGCTATGGATGGTGCCGGTGTTTGCGGTGCTGTGGGGCGCCCTGTCTTCGGCAGGGCGTTTGCTGCTGTTGCGGCGCATGGATTCGGCGTTGCGCGGGACGTGGACGACGCTGTGCGGCCTGCAGGGCATGCGGCTGCTGCTATCGGCCGCAGTGACGTGGATATGGTGGACCGGTGTGCAGTGGTTGGCGCGCGTCAGCATTGTGGATCCGATTGCGGCAGGCGGCGATCCGCAGATCATGCTGTACACCGGCGGAGCCATCGTGCTGACGCTCGGAATATTTGTGCTTGCGGGCGCGTTGAGCTGGATGTTTGCGGCGGCACCGATCGTGGCGATGCGGGATGGGTCGGGCGTGTTCGCGAGCCTCATTCAGGCCGCGAGCGCGCAAGGTGCGCGCGGCGGTATGGCAGAGATCAACCTGGTTTTGAGTGTGGTGAAGATCATGCTGATCGTGCTGGCAATGGCGTTCTCAGCATTTCCGCTGCCGTTTACCAATGTGGTCACGGACGAATACGTATTGATCTGGTCGGCGTTGGTTGCCCTTTGGTATTTCGCGGCTTCAGACTTCTTCCACGTAACGCGGTTGCATGCTTTTGCGGAGCTTTTGCGGCGGCGCGAGTTGACGCAGGGAGTGGTGGCCGCATCCGAGTAGACGCGCCTACCTTGCGGTGTGCGAACGTCTGCGTCCAGGAGCTTGGCTTATGAACTTCGGCATCTATCTGATCGGCTACATCATCGTGATTGCGGGTGTGGTGTACATGATGAACCTGGCGCACATCCACTCGCAGTGGATCGCCGCGGTGGCTGTGATCATGTTGGGCGCGGGTATTTTGACGGCTGTGAAGAATACGCGCACGAAGGATCCGAATTAGCTCCGCCTCGTCCTGTGCCTGGCTGAGTGGAACGCTTCCGCTGCGCAGCACGAGAAACTAGCCGCTTCAGCCGAGAAAGTCTGTGCTCCTCCAGAAGCCTGATGGGTGCGTGCGGTGCATCGGTGCGGCGAGCTGTGTATGCCCGGTACACTGGGGGCGTGAGTAGTTCGACGATCGCCATTCTCGATTTTGGAGCGCAGTACACGCAATTGATCGCGCGGCGGATTCGCGAGTTCAACGTGTTTAGCGTGGTTCTCCCGTGCACGGCGTCGCTGGATGAGGTGCGGGCATTGGCACCGTCGGGCATCGTGCTCTCGGGTGGACCGAGTTCGGTGTATGACGCTGATGCGCCGAAGGCCGATCCGGCGGTGCTGGGGCTGGGTCTGCCGCTGCTTGGAATCTGCTACGGCATGCAGTTCATGGCGCACCATCTCGGCGGCCGCGTAGAGCCGGCGGACAAGCGCGAGTATGGCGACGCAGTTGCGACCGTGACGTGGCAAAACAAGCTCTTTGCTGGATTGTCGGAAGAGCTGCAGGTGTGGATGTCGCATGGCGACAGCGTAATCGAGCTTCCCGAAGGGTTTGTGGTGGCGGCCGAGTCACACAGCGCGCTGGCGAGCATCGCGGATGAGGCGCGTGCGATGTATGCAGTGCAGTGGCACCCGGAAGTTGCGCATTCGAAGCAGGGAACGGAGCTCTTGCGGAACTTCGTTTTTGGAATTTGCGGGGCGAAGGCGGACTGGACTTCTGAGGCGTTTATTGACTCGACGATTTCCCGCATTCGCGAGCAGGTGGGCGAGGATGGTCACGCGATTTGCGGGCTGAGTGGTGGCGTGGATTCGGCGGTCGCAGCGGTGCTGGTGTCGCGGGCCATTGGTGACCGGCTCACGTGCATTTTTGTGAACAACGGTGTATTGCGCAAACATGAGTTCGAGCAGGTGCAGCGCAACATGCGCGAGAAGCTCCGGCTCAACGTGGTTGCGGTGGATGCTTCGAAGAAATTCCTGTCGCAGCTGGGCGGAATTACCGATCCGGAGACGAAGCGGAAGATCATTGGGCGTGAGTTTATTGCGGTGTTCGATGAGGAGGCCGCGAAGATCCTGCGAGGGCAGGAGCGGGCCGGCGAAGTTGGGCACGACGCGAGCGGCAAGGAGGTCGCCTGGCTGGTGCAGGGCACGCTGTATCCGGATGTGATCGAGTCGTCGAGCGTGAAGGGGCCGTCGCAGACGATCAAGTCGCACCACAACGTGGGCGGGTTGCCGGAGAACATGAAGCTGAAGCTCATCGAGCCGCTGCGTGACCTGTTTAAGGACGAGGTGCGCCGCGTTGGCGCGGAGCTCGGCATGCCGGCCGAAGTGCTGGAGCGGCAGCCATTCCCTGGGCCGGGACTGGCCGTGCGCATCGTCGGCGAGGTGACGCCGGAGCGCGTGGCCATCCTCCAGAACGCGGATGAGATCGTGGTGGATGAGATCCGCAAGGCCGGTCTGTACCGCAGCATCTGGCAGAGTTTTGCGGTGCTCCTCCCGGTCAAATCGGTCGGTGTCATGGGTGACCAGCGGACCTATGCGTACACGTGCGCGATCCGGGCAGTGCACTCGGACGACGGCATGACCGCGGACTGGGCGCCGCTGCCGTATGAAGTGCTGCGCACCATCTCAAGCCGCATCGTGAACGAGGTGCGCGGAATCAACCGCGTCGTCTATGACGTGACATCGAAGCCGCCGGGCACGATCGAGTGGGAATAGGCAATTGCTGCGGCAGACGCACTGTTGCTGTCGGCAGGACGCAGGTTCTCAGTCTCGATTGTTCTTGAGGAAATGCGCCGTCAGGTCGA
>CAXUEG010000050.1:0-564 GCA_964249935.1 uncultured Terriglobus sp. | reverse complement strand
TGCAGCTCCTGAGATGCCTGTTTCGGGTCGAACCATGCCAGGTTGTCGATCGCCTATCGTGCGTTCAGAGGTCACTCAATGCAGCTTTGAGAAGTTCCGCTTCGATCTGCAGCCATTCTTTTCTCGCTTCTCTCCGCACGTAGGTAAGTCCACTCGGGTGGCGGAGGTTAACGTATGGCAGATCTATCTGTGATCGAGTCAGCGCGTTCTTTGCCGGTTGACCGAGCGTAACGACAAGCTTGGCATTCGTAATCTCGGCCTGCTTTCGCAGGAACTGCGCGCATTGTAAGAGATAGGCAGGCGTTGCGGGCATCTTGCCCTCGGCCTTCTCTGGTTGCAGCCCCATCAGGGCGTTCGTGAAAAAACAGCCATTCAGAGGTAAGCCGGCCAGTTCGCATATGGCTGCAAGCCTTACCCAGAAGGCTCCGTCCGCTTCGCCGCGCCGAGCAATACTCTTCGCAAACGCTCGGGCGCTATCGAAGTTGTGGGCAACGAACATGACTGGAGAGGGAGGAAAGCAGGGAGGTAGTGGACCCCCGTGGCTTTGGCCGCGCCACAGTCCGC
>CAXUEG010000049.1:7440-14176 GCA_964249935.1 uncultured Terriglobus sp. | reverse complement strand
AGGTAGCGCCGTTTCCGGCAGGTGTGGCCGCGGCAACAACCGCTGCGCGCGGATCGGTGAAAGACGTGGGCAGGATGGAACTCATTGCATCTCCTATGGGCAAGGGTTAAATGCGAACGCTCAAGCCAGAGCTTCCGCCGGGCTGAGCTAGATGAAGGCTGGATAACATGGCGGCCGCAGCCGGCTTGGGGTCCGGCCCGTCGCTGGCGAAGAAAGAAGATAGCTGCTCTGTGTATGGCCGGCGCTGCTGCTGTGATTGCTGTTCCTGCTGCGGAGAGCTGGCAAGCGAAGAGGCAAGCGAACTACCCTGTCCAAGCGCCGCTGCGCCGCTTCCTGTAATCGCCCCCGAACCACCGCCGCCGTGCTCTGAGAAGGTGGCGGCGGCCGTCAGTTGTACCGCGCGAGCCTGGCCGTGCCCGTCAATCTGCTGCACCACGGCCGCATGCAGCAGCGGCGCGATCTGATCCAGCATCGCGTCCGTCCCGGGTGACCGGCCGGCCACATCGATGTGCATCAAGCCCGTACGGTCCAACGAGGCCTGCACCCGCACTTCGCCGAGCGACGGATCCTGGATGCCTATCTCTACCCGCGCTCCGCTGGTCGCCGCATGTGCCTCGACGGTCTTTGTTTCGCGAGCGCCTACCAAAGCGGAAGCACCGGTTCCTGCACTCATTGCTGCCTGTCTGGCCTGCGATGGTGCATGTTCCAGAGACGTCGCGCCGCTGAACCCGGCGCTCGCAGAAGCAGTGCCGCCCCCTGTCGCAGTCGCGGACTGCGAATCGGAGACAGGCGACGGAGTCGCAGCGTGATCCGCGCCGCCGCTGGCCAGCTTCCCACGCGCGGCCTGAGTTTGCGTTGTTGCCTTGGTTGCACGTGCCGCAGGTCCGTCGGGCACGCCTTGTACCTGCGCCTTCCCCGTGCTCTGGCCTGCCGCCATCTCTGCTGCAATGGGCTTGCGCGGTTGCGCTGCCTCGCTCAGGCCCTGCACGAACGCTTGAAAGTCCGGCTGTGTCGTCTCGTCGATCGCCTCGACCTCCTGCGTCGCGGAGCCATCGACCTTCGGGGCAGCGTTGACATCTGCTCCGTCGGAGGCGGCCTGCGCGTCGATCGTGACAGCGCCGCCGGAACCGTTCAATCCGTCTGCCGCGTTAAGCTTCGTCTGTACACCTCCGGCCAGCCGGGTTGCAGGTCCGCCTTGCGCGACGTGTGCCGGGTGACTCCCCATAGTCGTAGCCGGCAAGGCTGAACCCAAACCACCGCTGCCCGTCGTCACTGGCGGCGTTACGACTGTCGGGGTCGTTTCGAACCGCGGCATCGAAACGGTGGCCAACTGCGTCACAGCAGGCGCAATCTGCGAGTCGCCGGTGTTAGCGGCATCGGATCCATGCCTGGCTTTCTCGCGCTCCGAAGAAGTGTGTTTCTGACCGGCTTTCCCGGATCCAACAATCTCGCAAAGGCTGACTTGCGTCGCCGCGAACGCATGCAGCGACGGGTGGGTTTTCTGCTGCTGTTCGGGCGCTCCCTGCGCGTCATCGGCAGGCTGCAGCTTGTCCGCCGCAATATCGGCCGGCAGTGCGGCAGGGGCTTTGGCGTTCCCCTGAGCGGCTGCAGCATCGGTAGCACGTTGCACCTGCGTGGTGGTCTTGGGATCGGTCTCTTTGCTCACGGCCCTTCCCAGGCAACTGTGTGTCTGACCTGCGGCGCCCAGGAGCAGGTCGCCGAACGACCCTGTCTCTTCCCCGGTAGGTTTTTGCAAGTTGGGTGCGCCGCCGCTGCCCGTCGGATTCCCAACCGGGCCCGCGTTCAACACAACACCGCCGCCGTACATCCCCGAGGACATCACGCCTGCAAGAAATGCACGCGATGTTCCGAAGCCGCGGCCTACAGTATTAGAAAGTCGTAGCCATACCCGCGCGAACACGCGTTATCGCAAACAGGTCATCCATCCGTGCCTGCTCCCTCCGTGACTGTTCCATCGCCACTGCCGCCTGCATCCGCTCAAGCATCCGGCCCATCTGCTCACGCGCCTGCACGGCCGCTCGCTCGTGTCGCAGGGACGCCTCCTCGGCTTAGCGCAAACCTGCCCGCCGCAACGTCAGGTATTGCCTTTGCCCCGCCGCGACCTGCAGCTGCGCCTGGCGTTCGCACCACGATGGTGCCTTGCCTTCTGCCCGGTGCAGCACCGCCGCCATGACCGCTCGAAGATCATCGATGGCCTGCTCTGCGAACCGCACCTCCCGCGTCATTCGCTCACGCTCCGCGCACGCTGCCTCTGCCATGCGGCATCGCAACGCGTGCAGCCGCTCAAGCCGCGCCGCGTTTTCCTTCACCGTGGACCCTTCAGAAACGCGAGCGATGCCACTGCATCCTGCATGGATACGGACTCTTCCACGCTCTGCTGCAATACCCTCTGCAACTGCGGCCGGTGCTCCACCGCGCTGTCCAGATCCGGGTCGCTGCCGGGGCGATACGCTCCCACCCGCAGCAGGTCTTCGCCGCGCTGATACGCGGAGAGCAGCCGCCGCGCATCGCGTGCGCACTCACGATGTTCCGGCGACGTCACCGCCGGCATCAGGCGGCTCAGCGATCGCAGCACATCGATGGGCGGGTAATGTCCGGCGCCGGCAAGGTCGCGCGACAGCACAACGTGCCCGTCCAGGATCGACCGTGCCGCATCGACCACCGGATCCTGCTCGTCGTCACCCTCCATCAACACCGTGTACAGCCCGGTAATGCTGCCCCGCTCAAAGCGGCCCGCACGCTCCAGCAATTTCGCCAGGCGAGCAAACACACTGGGCGGATAACCCTTGGACGCAGGCGGTTCCCCCGCCGCCAAACCGACCTCGCGCGCGGCCATCGCGTAGCGCGTCAGGGAATCCAGCACCAGCAACACGCTTTTACTTTGCAATGCAAAGTATTCCGCCGTCGCCACCGCCGCCAAGGCTGCGCGCATACGCATCAGCGGCGACTCGTCCGAGGTCGAAACGATCACCACGCTTCGGCGCAGACCCTGTTCTCCAAGCGCATCCTGCAGGAATTCGCGCACCTCGCGGCCACGCTCCCCCACCATGCCCACCACGGTAATATCCGCAGCGGTGTTGCGCGTCATCATGCCGATCAACGTGCTCTTCCCAACGCCGGAGCCACCGAACAAACCCACGCGCTGGCCGCGGCCGATCGTTAGCATCGCGTCGATCGCGCGAACGCCGGTTCCCAGCGCGGACCGGATGGGCTCACGCTCCATCGGTCCCGGCCCAAGCCGGTCCAGCGGCACCCGCATGGTCGCGGGCAGCGGCGGGCCACCGTCGATCGCCGTTCCATCCCCACGTAATACACGGCCCAGCATCTGGTCGCTGACCGGCAAACCCGCCGTGCCGCTGTCGCGAAACAGGCGGTCCCCAAAGCGGATGCCCTGCACCGTCTCGAGCGGCATCGCGATCACCCGCGTTCCGCGAAAGCCGATGATCTCCGCCGCGTGCCGCTGTCCCGACTGCGCAACGATCTCGCATGCATCGCCCAGCGCGCAGCGAACGCCCTCCGCTTCCACAGCAACGGCATTCGCCTGCACCACCGTGCCAAAGCTGCGCAACGGCGACATCGCGTGGAGCTGTGCAACGTAGGGCTGAAGCAGCATCGCGTCAGACCGCTACGGCCGCACTTCGGCCGAGCAGTTCAAAAAAGCCACGCTCGATTTCGCACAGCTGCGATCGCAGGCCAAGCTCAAACGATCCGGCCTCCGTCTGCAACAGGCATTCTCCGCGTGCGAGCGAGCTCGCCTCTTGCACCTCAACCTCACGGCCAAGTGCCGCAACCGCGGCTTGCCATTGTGCGGCTTCGCCAGGCGCCACCAGCAGCGTCGCCCCGCTGTCCTGGTCCACCTGTTCCAGGACCACTCTCGCGGCACCGGCCAGCAGCGTGGGATCCATGGCGCTTTCCCGGTGCAGCACGCGCTCTGCAATCGCCAGCGCGAGTCGCACCACTTCCTTCTCCAGACCGGCAAAGTACTTCCGTTTCTCCGCCATAAATGCATCCAGCGCCGAGCTCACGTGGTCCCGTTCGCTCTGCACACGCCGCTCCATGTCCTCGCGCAGCCTGGCAACGGCCTCCCGCCGTCCCTCCTCGCGCGCCGCTTCCACCACACTCGGCAGGTCCACCGTGGGTACGGCCGCCGCTGCCAGCGCAGGCTCAGCCTCCACTGCCCGCGTGCTCCAGCTCAGGTTGCGAAATTGCAAAGGCCCTGCCTCGATCGCGCCCTCTCCTCCACCCGATCCCGGGAACGCCTGCTGCGCCTCAGATTGCATCGCCATCCACCTCCACCTTCAAGGTCATCTTCCCTTCCGCCTCCAGCTTGCGCGCCAGCGCAAGCAACTCCTGTTGCGCCTGCGCCACGTCCTTGCCTCGCACGGGACCAAGCGCCTCCATGTCCTCCTGCATCATCTCCACCGCACGCGAGCTCATGGCACGGAACAGGTGCGCCTGCAGGTTTTCATCGGCATTCTTCAGCGCCAGCGCGAGCACCCGCTTGTCCGCCGCACCCACCAGTTCGCGAATGCTGTTCGGCTGCACGGTGAGGAGGTCGTTGAAGGTAAACATCAGGTTGCGGATGTTCACCGCCACCCCAGGCTCATTGGTTTCGATCTGCTCCAGAATGCTCTTGCTGGCGTTCTGGTCCAGCCGGTTCAGCAGGTCCGCCACAGCGCGAAACCCCGCATAGTTCTGCCGTCCGTGGCTGCCCAGCGCCTGAATGCGCTTGTACAGGATGTTGGCTACCTTTTGCGCCATCTCCGGCGAAAACTGCCGCATCTCCGCCAGCCGCCGGATCGCATCCACACGCAGGTTCTCAGGCAATTGCATCAGCACCACCGAGCCGCGCTTCGGGTTCAGGTGCGCCAGCACCAACGCCACGGTTTGCGGATGCTCGCCTTCGAGGAACTTGCTCAGGTGCGCCGGATCCATCTTCTGCAACTCGGCCAAGTCGGCCTGCACGGTTGCAGTCGCGCCATGCACCTCGCGCAAGAGGTCCTCAGCGCGCTGACGCCCGACCGCTTCGGTCAGCAGACGTTGCGCATGCTCCGGTCCACCATGCAGCACAAACTCCTGCGCCTGCTGCAGCTGGTAAAAGCTGAGCAGCACCGCGGTCTGCTCCTCCGGCGTCACATCGCGGATGGCAGCAATCTCCTGCGTCACTTTCTGCAGCTCAGACGGCTGCAGGCTGCGCAGGATCGGCTTGGCGTCTGCCTCACCCAGCGCCATCAACAGAATGGCGGCTTTGCGCGGCCCCCGCTGCGGCGACGCTGCGGCCCGGTTCACCGGGTTGTTGGCTTCCAGCAAGGCCGTCACAGTTCCACCTCCCCACCCGACGCAATCCACGATTCCACCAGGCGCGCGCTCCCCTGTGGCTCCGCATGAATGCGCGCCGCCACGTGCTGCAGCAGCTGCACCGGATCGCGCGCTGGCGTCTCCGTCAGCAAAGGCCTGCGCTCGTCGGAGCGGGCACGGTCTCCATCCATCAGTAACTGCGCATCCTGGATGCGGGCCCCCCGTTCCGGCAGTGCCAGTGCGGCAACAGTCTGTCTCCCCAACGGTCTGAGCACCAAGAGGCCCAGCGCCAGCAACGACGCTCCGACGGTCAACGATCGCAGCAGCGACGGCTGACTCCGCAGCAGATCCTTGCCCTGGCTTAGGACGGCGGCAAAGCCCGACGGCGCCGCTTCGTCCGCGTTCCCAGAGAAAGCCACATTCTGGACCACCACCTCATCCCCACGCGCCGCGTCGAAGCCGACCGCAGCCTGCGCGATCTGCTGCAGGCGCTTCATCTCATCCGCGCTGCGCGACTTCCATACCGTGCGGCCGCTCTTGCCGTCGCCACTCAACGCGGCGCGATCGTTGATCACCACCGCCGCCGCGATGCGGCGAACACGGCCCGGACCTTCCTCCGTGTGCACGGTGTGCCGCGTCACGGCATAGCTGCTGGTCTCCTCGCGGCTCGACTGCATCGGCCCGCTTGCACCGGAGACCGTCGAACTCGCCGCAGCCGAAGGCGTTGAAGGCGCGGCGCCCTGTGTTCCATCCTTTGCAGGTGCGACCGACGGCACCAGTGCTGGAGTATTGCTGGCCGTGCCAGCCACGCCACCCGCACGCATCGTCTGCGACGTCTGTTCCGTTTTCTGGGTGGAAACGGGAACCGCGCTGTTCGGGTCGTACACCTCGTCGCTCCGCTCTTCGCTGCCGGTCAGATAGCTGATGTTGACCGTCGCTCGCACATTGCCAACGCCGGCCAACGGCTCCAGCAACGCGATCACCTTCTGCTGCAGCGCCGTCTCTTCTTCGTGCGACAGGCCATGTCCATCCACCCCGGCAAAGTCGACGCGCCCGTCCGCGTCGATCAGCGCGACCGCACCGGGCGAAAGACCCTCCACCGCGCCGGACACCAACGCCCGCATTGCCGCGCCTTCCGTCCGCGGATCCAAATTGCGCCGCAGCGTCAGCACCACGCTCGCCTTCGCGGGCTGATCCTCATTCGCAAATGCTCCATGCACCGGCAGGACCAGGTGCACACGCGCTGATCGCACCGCGTCCATCGTCGCAATCGTGTGCTGCAGCTCGCCTTCCAGCGCGCGCTGGTAGTTCACCTTTTCGTCGAACTCCGACCCGGCCCAGTTCGGCTTGTCAAACAACTCGAAGCCCAGCCGGCCCGACTGCGGCATGCCCTTCGCGGCAATCGCGACGCGGGCCT
>CAXUEG010000049.1:0-7430 GCA_964249935.1 uncultured Terriglobus sp. | reverse complement strand
GTCCAGATTCTCCGCCGACACCTCGATCGCCACGCCATCGGGCGAGCTCTCAAACGGAATGCCCGCCGCGGCAAGCTCCTGCTGCACCTGCGCCGCATCGCGGCCGTCCAGGTCACGAAACAGCACGCGCCAGTCCGTGCGGGTGCTCCACCATACGGACACGATTCCCAACACGGCAAAGGCCAGCGCGCTCAGCAGAACGATGCGGCGCTGCGGGGCCGGCAGCGCGCCCCATCGCGCTCGCACCTTCGCCGTCACACTGCTCCACTGCTCGACCCAGTTCATCGCTTCCTAACCCACCCGCCGTGCTGATTCCGTGTTGCTTCCTTGCATTCGTGTTGCTCGGTGGCGTTCATCCTTACGGACCGCCGTGTGCTGTTCAGAACTGCATCTGCATCATCTGCTGATAAGCCGCCACAGCCTTGTTGCGAACCTGCAGCGCCAGCTCAAACGTGAGCTCCGACTGCTGCGTCGCAATCATGGCATCGTGGACTTCCGTACCGCCGCCGCGCAAGAGGTCCATGACTGAGGTCTGCGCCTGCGTCTCCAGGTTGCTCGCCTGCTGCATGCCGGACCCGAACAGGGCGGAAAACGGGCTGCTCTCCGAGCCGCCGGCTGCCACTCCTGCCGGCTGCGTGGCAGAGGTCGACTGCGAAGCGGAAGTGAAAGCGGCAGAAACAACAGAAGCAGCGTTGGTCATGGCAGTTCCCGGTCTATTTCAAAAGGTCCAGCGAGGCAGTCAGCATGCCCTTCTCGGCCTGCAGAGCGCTCGCATTCAAACTGTAAGCACGGCTGGCACCCATCAGGTCCACCATTTCCGTGAGCGGGTTAATCTCCGGATATGCCACAAAGCCGGAGGGGTCTGCATCCGGGTGAGTCGGGTCATAGCGCAGCAGTGGCGGAGCGGAGCTGGGCACCACCGCCGCAACCTGCACTGCGGCGCTTCCGTCATCTCCTGAAGAAGCTCCCGTGTGGCTGGTCACGTGTACAAAATCGGAGCCCGCGCCCGCCTGCAAAATGACATTGCGGCGCTGATACGGCGTGCCCTCTTCCGTGCGCGTCGTCTCGGCGTTGGCCATGTTCGTCGCCACCACCTCGGCACGCACCCGCTGCACCTGCAGCCCTGCGCCACTCACATGCATCACCCCGAACAGGTTCATCGCGGTCCCTTACTTCGCATCCGAGCGGATCCCATCGGAAAGCATCGTGAACTGGTGCCGCAAGAGCTCCACACCCGTGCGGAACTGCAGCTGCGTTTCCGCCATCTGCGTCGATTCCCGGTCCATGGAAACGTTGTTGCCGTCGGGACGGGAAATCAATCCCTGCGTCTCCTCCGCAGCAGGTGCGCTCACACCGCCATGCGCATCCAGCGCGCGCGCAAACTCACCCTCCGTGTCGATGCCCTGCGTGCGGTACCCCGGCGTCTCCACGTTGGCCATGTTGGTCGCTGTCAGCTTCATGCGCGCGGTCTGCAGATCCAGGTACCGGCTCAGCGCTTGTGTGATGGGAGCGTCCAACATGCCTCTTCCTCCTCTTGCCACAACAGGGTGCACGTGAGTTGCCACAAACAAAACGGCCGCTCTAAGAGCGGCCTAAGAACCTCCCTGGAACTAGCTTCAATTCATCGCGCACGCATGCGAAGTCGAATGTGTTCCGGCCCAATCTCCGTGCTATGCGTGCTCAAGATCACCGCGCGCTGCAACACATGAAGCAGTTCGCGCACATTGCCCGGCCAAGGATGCGCTTCTAGCAATTCAATCGCTTCCGTGCTGATGCTGCGTTGCGGCTGCTCTTGTCCCATCCGTTCCAGCGCATGACGGACGAGCATCGGCAGGTCGTCCATGCGCTCCCGCAGTGGCGGAACGAACACCGGAAACACCGCCAACCGGTGAAACAGGTCCAGACGGAAGCGTCCTTCTTCCGCATTCTTTTCCAGGTTCTGATGCGTCGCCGCAACAATGCGGACATCCACCCGCGAAGTCTCGTTTTCACCAATACGCTGGATCTCGCCACACTCCAGAAAGCGCAGCATCTTCGCCTGCAACGGCAACGGCATCTCGCCAATTTCGTCAAGAAATAGCGTGCCGCCGTGCGCGGCCTCGATGCGGCCCATCCGCGAATTGACCGCCCCGGTAAACGCGCCACGCGTGTGCCCAAACAACTCCGATTCCAACAGCTGCTCCGGGATCGCCGCGCAATTCAACGTGACGAACGGCTTTGCGGACCGTGCGCTCAACCGATGCACCGCCTGCGCAACCAGTTCCTTCCCCGTGCCGGTTTCCCCTTCGATCAGAATGCTTGCCGAGTGTGGCGCGGCCAATCGAACCATGCCGGCCAACTCCTGAATCGCCACACTCGCGCCCAACATATCCGGCAGCGCGAAGACCAGCTCAGCACTGCGTTGTTGCGATCTTCTCTGCTCATGGACGCCAGGCAGAGGCGCAGCAGTAGCAGCAGTCGCCCTACCCGGAATCACTGCAAGCGGTGCGGTCTCGCAAAGATACTCTGCATCCCGCAGCGCCAGCAACAGCTCGTTGCGGCGAGGACTCCGCACCGCTGCCCCAAAGGGCGTTCCTTGCACTGACAGCATGTCGACGGTCGGAAACTCTTGCAGAAACTGCTGCGCAAACTCACATGCGGTCAGATCCGGTAACCATTCGTCCAGCAGCACCGCGCCGCATGGCCGGTCTTCCTGGCGCAGCCACGCCTGCGCTCCGCTCTCAGCTTCCTGCACCGTCCATCGCAAACCGCGCAGGGTCTGCGCCAGTTGTGTCCGCAGTGCCGCATTCGCGCTCACCAGCAGGACCGTGCTCCCCACGGCCGCCGCGATGCGCGGCGGCATCGTCGCCATCATGTTCCGTCCAATGGTCTGAGTCATGCCGCACCCTCAGCTTCCCATTGCGTTTTCGTTCCGCTTGCGCCGATCGAGCCAATCACCGGCAGCTTCGGCTCCATGCCCTCGTCCAGCAACGAGCGCAACTGCCGCACCGACTGCATGGCACGCTGACACTCCGAGATCGCCGCCTCCAGCGCAAGGGCACGCTCCGCTTCGCTTGAGGACGCCTGTGCCACCGTCAGCGCCAGGCTCACCACCGTGAGTGGCTGGCTCAATGCGTGCAGACCCGCATGCACGCTGGCGCGCTGCACTTCCACATAGCGGCCGGTCATGCTGCCACCACCGAGAACGAATCCACCACGGACGTGGTCAGGTTCAACGATGTGGAAAGCATCGGCGTTTGCAGCGGCAACACGGACGTCTTCGCCGGAGAAGCCAACGCATATCCGCTACCACGCACCGTAACGATCAGTTCGTCCTCGGCATCGTCTGTGCGCAGCTTGCGGCGCAGATAGTTCACATACACATCCACCACGTTCGTACCGGAATCGGGCGCCATCTTCCATACCTTTTCCAGGAGCTCCGGCCGGCTTACCGGGCGGCTGCGATGTTGCAGCAGGTAATCCAACAGCGCGAATTCCTTTCCGGTCAGAATCACCTCCGCGTCGCGTAGGTGAACCGTCCGAGCCAGGCGGTTCACCTGCAAGGCACCATGCCGCACGAGCGAAGTCTCTGCCTCCGCACTCCTTCTCCGAAGGATCGCGCGGCAACGGGCCGCCATTTCGAAAAAGGAAAAAGGTTTGGTCAGAAAGTCGTCCGCGCCCGCATCCAGGCAGCGGATGCGCTCCTCTACGGACCCCCGTCCGGTCAGGACCAACACCGGTGTCTGCACACCGCCGGCGCGCATCTGCCGCAGGACCTCCAGGCCGTCCAGGCGCGGCAGATTCAGGTCAAGCACGATCACATCCGTTTGGCATTCCGCCGCAATGGCCACCCCAGCCTCTCCGTTCGGCGCATGCGTCACGGCATGGCCTTGCTGTTCCATGCCCTTCTTCAGAAATGAAGCCAAGGCGACATCATCTTCCACAAGCAAAACCTGCATGTTTCTTCCTCACATCTCGGTAAGTAGTGCGATCGAACGGGACGGTCGGCGTCCTCGTGTTTGTGTGCGCTCACAAAATTTGTGTTCGCTCAGTGAAGATGCCTTGTCGTCTAATGCCGTCACAAGCAGCCGCGCGAAGGACGTTGGACCAAACGGTTCAAATCGGGAATGTTCGCTCAAAAGTGCCACTTTTGGTTCGCCGCAATCACCCCTGGCGCGATTCGCCTTTTATTCGCTACAATCTGCGCATGGCGATCACGCGGCGGCAAAAAGAGGTGCTCGACTTCCTTTCGGGCTTTACGCAGCGCAAGGGGTACTCTCCTTCCTACGAAGAGATTGCAACCGGCCTTGGGCTGAATTCTCTCGCCACGGTGCACAAGCACGTCACCAATCTGCATAACAAGGGCCTGCTGCAGCGCTCGCACAATCGCAGCCGTTCTATCGACGTCCTTGCTCAAAAGGTCCGCCGCAACACGGACCGTCTGCCACTCATGGGCCGCATCGCCGCCGGCAAGCCGGTGGAGGCCATCGAAACGGCCGAGACGATCTCGCTCTCCGAAATCGTCGGCAGTCGCGAGGTCTTCGCCCTCGAAGTGCGCGGTGACTCCATGCGCGACGAGCACATCGTCAACGGTGACTATGTTCTTGTGGAGCGTACCGCAACCGCGCGCGAAGGCGAGATCGTAGTCGCCCTGGTCGATGGCTCGGACGCTACCCTGAAGCGCTTTTACAAGGAAGGCCCACTCGTCCGGCTCCAACCGTCCAACAGCGAAATGGCTCCCATCTTCGCGCCCGCGGATCGCGTCAGCATCCAGGGCAAAGTGCTCGGGATGCTTCGCAAATATGCCTAAGCTGAGGTGGACGGCCTCGCTTGGTGGTCTGCTCGCCGCCCTGCTGATCGCAGGTCTGTGTATCTCGCAAAGTCCATCGAAACGCGTCCTGGTCTACACACGCAACTACACGCCCGATAGCAAGGGCTATGTCCACGAGAACATCTCCGCAAGTGCCGAAGCCTTCCGCCGCATCGGCGCACAGCACGCAATCCAGATTGATGTATCGGACGATCCAAGCCTCTTCACCCCTGCCAGCCTGAGCAGGTACGACGCGCTCGTCTTCAGCAACAGCAACAACGAAGCGTTCGCCACGGACGCGCAACGCGATGCCTTCCGCGCTTACATTCACCAGGGCCACGGCTTTCTTGCCGTGCATTCCGCTTCCGGTAGCGAACGCAACTGGCCCTACTTCCAGCAGGTCCTAGGCGGTCATTTCGCGTTTCACCCACCTGAGCAGGCCTTTACCGTCACGGTTGCGGATGCGAGCTTTCCAATTACCCGCTCACTTCCACCCACCTTCCCCTGGACGGACGAGTGCTACTTCCTGGACCGGCTCGCACCGGACCTCCACATCCTGCTGACCACGCCACGGGACGCGCTTTCGCTCGGCAACAAAACTCAGGATGCACAAGAGTTCCCATCCGCACTGCCGCTGGCCTGGACCCACACCTTCGACAACAGCCGCGAGTTTTACATCGCGCTCGGCCATGACAGCAAGGACTACCAGGATCCTCTCTTCACCGGCATCCTGGAGCGTGGCCTGCTCTGGACGCTCCGGTTGGAACGTTGAACGGTCCGAAGCTGCTGGTCTTCGACCTCGATGGCACGCTGATCGATTCACGCCAGGACCTGATCGAATGCGTTAACGCCACCCTTCGGCATTGCGAGTTGCAGCCGTTGGACGACAATCGAATCGCCAGCTTCATTGGCAAGGGCGTAGCCGCCCTGGTGGAACGCTCACTGCAAGCCGCAACCGGGAGAGCCTCGTACCGCCATGACGATGCACTCGCCTACTTTCTCGCCTACTATCGTGAGCACCTTCTCGACCACACGCATGCATACGCAGGCGTTCTCCCGGCTCTCAATGCGATCCACGAGCTGTCCAACCCGCCCCTTATGGCTGTGCTTACCAACAAACCAGTGAACCCCTCGCGCCGGATCTGCGACGCCCTCCAGCTCACGCCGTACCTCTTCGCCAACTATGGAGGAAACAGCTTTGCAACGAAGAAACCAGATCCCCACGGCCTGATCACGCTTTGGCGCGAAGCGGAAAGCATTCGCCGCGAAGATCTCCACGCGCAGGAGATCGTCCTGATCGGCGACTCCGAGATAGACATTCAAACCGCCCGCAACGCTGGCGTTCTGGCATGGGGCTGCACCTGGGGCTTTGCCACGATAAAGATGCTTGCTGAGTCGCCCGACGCTCTTGCGCACACGCCAGCAGACTGGCTGACGCAGATGCATGAGCGACGCAGTACCACATAGCCGTTGCGGGCGCGGATTCGTTGTGGAACCTATGTTGCCGCTTCTGTCGGCTGTCGCAAGCGGAACCCGCTCACAGCATTTCCCGCCTCCGCCGGCAGACGCGCGAATGAAAACAGGCTCGTCAAGGCAAGCGCGCTCATTACGCAGAAAGCTGCCTGGAAATTGCCGTGGCCCGTACTCACCGAACCGGACCCAACAGTCAGGTGCAGCACCAGCGCGGCAACCGAAACACCCAGGCTGACCGTCATCTGCTGCACCATCGTTGCAAACGTGGTGCCGCTTCCAGTCAGCGCTGGCGGCAGGTCCGCGAACCCCAATGTTGTGAGCGCGGTCAGTTCCATCGACCGCCCCGCGCCACCGAGGAACAGCACAAGCAACACCAACAGAACCGGCGTACCTGCGCGCAGCCATCCGCAGGCGCCCAGCAGCAGCACGGTGGCTACGCCATTCCCAACCAATACCCCACGAAAGCCGAACCTCCGTAGCAGCGGTGTGGTCATGGGCTTCATCGCCAGGTTGCCGGCAAACACCGCCATGGTCAGCGATCCTGACTTCAACGCGTCCAGGCCAAATGCTGTCTGAAACAACAGCGGCAGCAGAAACGGCACGGAGAACACCGCCATCCGAAACAGCGATCCAGCCAACATCACAGAGCGGAAGGTCGCGATCTGAAACAGCGCCGGGGCAAAAAGAGCACGCGGGCTCCGCCGCATGTGCAGCACAGCAGCCACGCAAGCGATCAGGCCGCACCCGAAAATCGCGCTCGCCGTCAGAGCGGTCGCACCATTCTCAAACGTTTCCAATGCCACCACAAGCAGCAGGCACGAAAGGCCGGTCAGCAGAACACCTGCTACATCCAGCGGTGGCGCAACCGCCTCTGGCTTGCTGTCGCGCACAATCGCGAGCGACAGTGCAAACAGCACAACGCCGATCGGCAGATTCAACAGAAACATCCAAGGCCAGCTCGCCACATGAATGATCCAGCCGCCGACTACCGGTCCCAGGATCGGCGCGGGCAGCGCAGGCCAGATCGTATAAGCGATCGCCTTCATCAGCTGCGCCTTGCTCGCGGACCGCACAACCATGAGCCGTCCTACCGGCACCATCATGGCTCCACCCACACCCTGTAGAATCCGGCTGGCCAGGAACCAGGGCAAGGTCCGGCTCGCCGCGC
>CAXUEG010000048.1:7963-14457 GCA_964249935.1 uncultured Terriglobus sp. | reverse complement strand
CAACCAGAGACGGCCACAAAACCGTGGCCTCTTCTAAATGTGCATGATTTGCTGGAGCAAGTGCTTACAAGGGAGACGCTCAATCCCCGCTGAATCAGCGAGCGAAAAATAGCTGAGTTGGATGGGCAACCGTGGATCCGGCAATCGGGAGAAACACCCCATAACCACAAAGCCCGCGTTCGGCGCGGGCTTTGTGGTTGCGGTATCGCCTGTTCGCGGCGTTTTGATCTTGCGTGGCGGAGAGTGGGGGATTCGAACCCCCGATAGAGCTTTTGACCCTATAACGGTTTAGCAAACCGCCGCCTTCAGCCACTCGGCCAACTCTCCGCGGTATGCCGGCCACGCAACGAGCATGGCCGGCGAACGACTCGATTATAGCGGACTCGCCCCACCCATCAGAAAATCAACTTGCCCACAAACTGCAGTTGCCGCGACGAGCCGAGGTCTCCAACCGCAAAGCGAGTCGATGAGATCACACCGAAGCTGCTCGAACTGACCGCAGCAGATGTGCCCGGGTTGCCGAAGCTCGCGTGATTGAACACATCGAAAGCGTCTGCACGAAACTGAAAGTTCAGCCCCTCGAAGATCTTCGTGTTCTTCTCCAGTGAGACGTCCGTGTCCGCTAAGCCTGGGCCGACCATCGAGTTGCGGCTGATGTTGCCGAAGGCAGTTGCAGCCGGCAGCTGATAAATGCAGCCCGCGGTCACAACCGTTGCCGTGCAGGTGGCGGCGTTGAACCACTGCACAGTAGTCGAACTCGTCTTCGTCTTCAGATACTGGTAGGGCGCAAGCAGGTTCGGGTGCGCCACGCCGGTCGAGCCCGTAAAGGTCGAGCTCGTCTGCGTAATGTTGAGCGGGTTACCGGTCTGCCACTGCGTAATGCCTGAGACCTGCCAGCCCGACACTAGGCGATTGCCCTTGAACGGCAGGGCATACACCGCGTTCAGGCTGATGCGATGACGCGTGTCGAAGTCCGACGGCCCATAGTTCGTGTAAGGCCGCGTGGCGTCCTGGAATGCGGTGCTGCTCAGCGATCCCAGGTCGAGCGATTTGCTCAGGTTGTAGTTGAAGTTGAAGTTCAATCCGTTGCGGAACGTCTTCGCGGCCGTAAGCCACATGGCGTTGTAGTTCGACTGCCCAATCGACGTGATCTGGTTGATGTTTACCCCGATCGCCGTGTTGGGCAAAACCGGGCTGGTCGCCGCAAGCCGTGCGTACGGCCGCACCGCTGTCGCCAGGTTTGGCTGGTTGATGTTGAGCGGCTGACGCAGGTCTCTGCCTACCGATCCGTAGTAGCCGACGGACGTAACGACGCCGTACGCCAGCTCTTGCTGCACGTTGAAGTTGAAGGTTTGCGTGTACGCATTGCGCAGGTTGCGATTGACCGCATTCACCGCAATGCCGGCAGCGCCGGCGTCTGTGAACAGCGTTGAGAGGGTGACGAACGGCTGCGCCGCAGTGGTGCTGAAGTTGACGGCGTTGCGGTACGGCGGGTTTGTGTTCAGACCAGATACGGCATTGGTCTCCGGCTGATCCGCCATGTAGCCGTATGCGGCACGCAGCACCGTCTTGTTGTTTCCGAACATGTCATAGGCCAGCCCCAAACGCGGCTCATAGTTCAGGTTCTGCCGGTACGGACTTTCACCGTAGCCATAGCTCGGCGTCCGGGCCGGCACCAGGCTGTCTGTCGCGACATCGAACATCACGAAGCGGTCCTTGCCCTCGACCGGAGACCCATTCCATTCGAAGCGGAAGCCGAGCTCCGCGGTCAGGTTCGGTGTAATCTTCCAGGCATCCTGCACAAATGCGCCCACCGCGCTCACATAGAGCCGGTTGCTAACGGTACCGGGGGTAATGGAAAAGCTGGTAGCCCGGCCAAAGGCAAAGCCGGTCCGCGTGTTTGGGTTGGCGCTGGCGGCGGGCAGCGTGCCATCCGGGTTCACGCCAAACGTCGTGAAGCCGAGCGTCCCAGGATCGCCGCTGAAGTTTGCATTCAGGAAGCGGCGGAACTCCCCGCCGAATTTGATCGAGTGCTTGCCAGCTACGTACGTTGCCGCGTCTGAGAAGATGCCGAATGTGTCTTCACGGCCCTGAGGAAAGCCGCCTGGGCCACCAAAATTCAGACCCAGATCGGTAATGGTGATCTGCGGAATACCAAGGCCGGTGCCGTTGCCGTTATTGAGTCCCAACGAAGTCGCGCTCGTTGTGAAGTTCGGATTGAACGCAATCGCGATGCGGTTGAAGCCGACACGCGCCTCATTCACCAGCTTCGGTGAGAACACGTGTGTTTCATTGATCGTAAGGATCTGCCGTCGCGCGGCACGGTTGTCGCCAAATCCCGTGATCGTGTTGCCCTGCAAGTTGGGCTCGGTGCGCTTGTCCTGCTGAATCGCGTAAAAGCCGTGCAGCGTGTCCGCCTGGCTGAACGTGTGCGCAATGTCGGCCGTGCCTTGGTCGGTCTGCACCGGGCCCGCGGCGATGCCTACAAAGCGGTTTCCCGCCGCATTGTTCGGAAGCGGCACATAGTGCAGCAACGCTGCGGCCACCGGGTCTGTCACTGCGTTCCGCTGTGCGATCGTCGGCACACCGCTGTTGATCGTGAGCCCCTGCGCCTGTCGCAGACCTTCATAGCTCATGAAGAAGAAGGTGTGGTCCTTCCAGATCGGGCCGCCGAGTGCGCCGCCAAAGTTGCTCCGTTTGAACGGCGCCTGGCGCTGCACGCCCGCCTGGTTGAAGTAGTTGCGCGCATCCAGCGCCTCGTTGCGGATGTACTCAAATGCCTCGCCGTGGAAGGCATTGGTGCCCGACCTCGTGCTCACATTCACGATCGATCCCGACGACCGGCCGTACTCCGCCGAATAGGTCTGGTTGTTGATCTTGAACTCGGACGTAGTGTAGATCTCCGTTTTCAACGTAAAATTAAAAAAAAAAAGGTCGTTCAGGTTCACGCCGTTGATCTGAAAGTTCACCGAATCGTCGCGATTGCCGGCGGTGATGAAGCTGTTCGCGCCCAGGCCGCGGCTCGGTGCGGTCAGGTTGCCGTTCGCGGGCGCAGTCACGCCGCCCGGCGTAAGCACCGTCAAGTCCAGAAAGTGGCGCCCGTTCAGCGGCACCTCTTGCACGGTCTGCCGGTCGATCACCTGGCCGACCGTAATGCTTTCCGCCTGGATCAGCGACGTTCCGCTCTGCACCTCAACCGTTTCGCCGGCCGACGCGGGCGCCAAAGGCGCATCCAAGTTCGTCTTCGCATCCACCTGCAGCGTAAGCCGCTGCACCACGAACGCCGAAAACCCACTTGCGGTCACGCGAACGGAGTAGTCCCCCGGCGCCAGCGACGGCGCAACATACTGGCCCGCGGCGTCGCTGGTCACGGTGCGATCCACATCGGTGCCAAGGTTGTGAATGACGACTTGCGCGCCGGGCAACACGGCGCCGCTCGGGTCCTTTACCGTACCCGACAGGGTCGCGGTGGACTGCGCCAGCACAAGCGCCGGCACGGTTGAGATCGCGGCAAGCGCCAGGAAAGATCTACGACAATTCATGTACAGCCTCCGGAAGAGATGCAGGGGAAGTCTTGGGGCCGCGTTGGAATCGTGCTCACGTGTAGCAGGCCTCGGGTAAAGCTTTCGTCTCTACTGCAGCTGGCTGCGGAAAGATCGAAAAGACAAGGCGAGCAAATGCCTGCTGCGAACATCGCCATACGGCTACGGCCGCGGTTAGATTTCAGGTAAAGTAGCCAAACTGTAACACAGCTGAGTGTGTCAGTTCGCGCTTCCGCCATGAACACGTATCCTGTTGCCAACGTGAAAATGTCTGTGTTGATCCGGCGCGTCGTGCGCCTTTGCGCGAGTGTTTGTCTTCTGGCAACTTCTACGGCCGTCTGCCGCGCGCAGGCCGCACCCGCCGTGGAGTACCGCTTCGCCTTTGCGGACGCAGTCCACCACGTCATCGACGTCGAGGCCACCTTTCGCAACCTGCCGCCAGAGCCACTCGATATCCAGATGAGCCGCTCTTCCCCCGGTCGCTACGCCGCCTTCGAGTTCGCTTCCAACCTCTTCCAGGAGCGCTTCACCGACGCAAATGGCCAGCCGCTCACCGTCACCCGGCCCGACCCGCGCACCTGGCGCGTCGCCGGACATCACGGCACGGTGCGGGTCACTTATCATCTGTTCGGCGATCGTGTTGACGGCACCTTCCTTGCGATCGATACAACCCACGCGCACCTGAACTGGCCCGCAACCATCCTTTGGGCGCACGGTTTGGATGACGCTCCGGTGCGCCTCACCTTCGCACTGCCGGCCGGCTCGGACTGGCAGATCGCCACCCAGCTTTACCCCACGGCGGATCCGCACACCTTCACCGCGCCCAACCTGCAGTACCTCATGGACAGCCCCGTCGAGCTGAGCCACTTCCGCATGCACACCTTCACCGTCGCCCCGCTCACACCAGCCGGCAAGCCCGAGACGATCCGCGTCGTCGCCCACGCCGCCGCAAGCGACGCTGAGCTCGCCACCTACTTCACGGGCGTTGAAAAACTCGTCCGCGAAGAGCAGGCGGTCTACGGCGAGTTGCCGGATTACGAGCCCGGCACTTACACCTTCCTCGCCGACGCCGAGCCCTGGGACAACCGCGACGGTATGGAGCACCGCAACAGCACCGTCGTAACGGGAAAGAAGTTGACGCTTGCTTCTGCTTCTCACGAGTTCTTCCATAGCTGGAACGTGGAACGCATCCGCCCCGAAGGCCTCGAGCCCTTCAGCTTCGCCGACGTCAACATGTCTGGCGAGATGTTCATTGCCGAGGGCTTTACCCAGTACTACGGCGAGCTCAGCATGCTGCGCACCGGCCCCGCGCCCATGCCCGAGGGCTTGGACGACTTCGCCGGCACGCTCAGCTATGTGCTCCACACACCTGGCAGCGCCTATCGATCCGCCATGGATATGAGCCGCCTCGCTCCCTTCGTCGATGGAGCGAGCGACGCCTTTCCCACCAACTGGAACAACACCTTCGTCTCCTACTACTCGTTCGGCGAGGTGGTCGCGCTCGGTCTCGACCTGTCCTTGCGCGAACGCTCCAACGGCAAGGTCACGCTCGACGACTTCATGCGAGCCATGTGGCGCGCCTACGGTAAGCCGGGCGGCCCCGCGCCGGGCCTCGTCGGCCACCCGTACACCATCGCCGACGTGCAGCAGCAACTCGCCACCGTCAGCGGCGACCCCGCATTCGCGGCCGACTTCGTGCGTCGCTACATGGCCGGCACAGAAAAGATCGACTACGCTCCGCTGCTGTTGCGCGCCGGCTTGGTGCTGCGGCAGCGCAGCGGTCCGCCCTTCCTCGGCATCGGCCGGCTTGAGAAGCAGGGAAATGCTGTCGTGGTGCGTGATCCGGTCACGACCGGCTCACCCGCGTACCAGGCAGGCATTGATCGTGGCGATGAGTTGGTATCCGTTGCTGGCATGGCCATTACCACTCCAGACGACCTTGGGAAAACGATCGCGGGTCACAAGGGAGGCGATGCGGTTCCGCTTGTCTTCCGCCGTCGTGGCGGACAGGAAGTTCGAACGACGGTGACACTGGCCGAATCGAATCAGTTTGAGATCGTTCCGGTCGAAGGCACCGGTGCGGCGCTGACCCCGGCGCAACAGCAGTTCCGCGCGGCCTGGCTCGGCAGCAAGGTCCGATAGGCAATCTTCACGGCACAGGCGGCGGCTCCCGGGCGCCCGCCATGCCGCCTTTGGGGGATAGCCCGGAACCCGCCTCATCACTTATCCCATAAGTAACTCACCAAGTTTGGTCATGGCCCCCACGTCCCCGGTGGAGTGTGATGAACGCTGCACGATACAAACCGAACGCCGGTCGCAGCTAGTTCTGCCGGCAAAGACGTGCACTGACCATCTGGTACTCGAGGCAGACATATGTCACGCCCAAGATTTCGTGTGCTCGCATCCGCGCTCGCCCTGCTGGCTGCGACGTTGCTTCCAGCGTTTGGCAGGGCAACGGGGCAGGCCGCACCGTCCATGGCGGTCTTTACCCCGGAAGCGGTTGGCAGCGTCTCGGCGGCACAAACGGTAACCGTCTCGGTCTGGGCCGGTGGCAGCGCCTCGAACATTTCCCTCGTGCCCGCGACGAGCAATGAATTTCAAGTCGTTCCCGGTGGAACATGCACCGCCGGTCGCACCTACGCAACGAACGACACCTGTACCGTTGCGGTTAAATTCGCTCCCACGGCCACCGGCGTGGCTGCTGCCGCGGTATTGCTGAGCGACGCGAATGGGCATCGGCTCGGTACAGCACGGATGCGCGGTACCGGCCTGGGCGCGGTCGCCGCATTCACCCCCGGTCTGCTTGAAACGACTGCGGTTCAGGCTCTGTCAGCGCGGGGCTTTTCGACACTCACGTCCGCCAGCAACGGACAGGCGTACCTGGCCGATGCCTCCAGCGGCCAGGTGCTGCGTTTCGACGCACTGACCGGCAGCACGTATGCAGTCGCAGCC
>CAXUEG010000048.1:0-7953 GCA_964249935.1 uncultured Terriglobus sp. | reverse complement strand
GGAAATACCTGGGCGCCAACGTCGTCGATCCGGCGAACAGGATGAACAACCGGGCGACGGTCGCCGCGCGGATGAACCGGCTGATCTCCGACGGCCCGCGCCCGTTCTGGGGCGCGCCCCGAGCGGCGGACGCCACCACCGGCGCATCCGTCCGCGTCGATCTTTCAAGCGCTCCGGGCGACACTTCCACTGGCCCGACCGCGATCGCGGTGGACCGCGAAGGTCGTTTGCTGCTGGCGTTCGGATCACGCGTCCTGCGGCTTCAAGACGGTACCTGGACACTTCTCGCCGGAGATTCGGTCGGTGCCGACACGACCGCACCCTGTGGTGACGGCGACGCCGCCGCTCACGCGCAGTTCAACACGATCCGCGCGATGGCCGTCGACACAGCGGGTAATCTCCTGCTCGGGGATACCGCCGCGTTCCGCATCCGCCGCATCGATGCAACATCCGGCCTGGTAAGCACGGTCGCGGGCACGGGCACGGCCTGCACGCACGGCAAGTGCGGCGACAACGGCCCGGCCTCCGCCGCCTCCCTGGGCGCGCTCTCAAGCATCGCTGTCGACTCCCTCGGCGACATCTACATCGCGGACCAGGGTCGCGGCCTGCGGCGCATCGATGCCAACACCGGCAACATCTCGTCCGTGCTGCCCGCAAGCGAAACGCACTTCCAATCCGGCGCCGTGCAACTTGCAACGCTGCGCGACAGCAGCGTGCTCCTGCTGACGCAGACTGATCCAGCCTACGTCAGCCGCTTCACTGCAACCTCTGCCGCATTGACCTTTGCGCAGACTCCCGTCGGCCAGACCAGCACCGACAGCGTACAAACCGTTACCCTCACCAACCTGGGCAACGCGCCGCTCACCATGGCAGCGCCTGCCGCTGGCACCAACCCGAGCACCACTGCCGACTTCCCGCTCAGCAGCACGCAAACCTGCCCGCAACTTGCAAGCAGCAGCACCACTCAGGCGCTTGCGCCGGGTGCTGGCTGCTCGCTGGAAATCAAGTTCACGCCGACCACGGCCGGCAACGTATCCGGCAAGGTGGTCCTGACAGAGTCCGCGGCTGCTGCGGCACCGGTCGCCCACAGCATCGCGGTGCAGGGCATTGCTGCCGCGCCAACCATGCAGGCAAGCATTGCACTTGTTTCTCTACCAACCGCCCCAGTGTATGGGCAGCCAGTCTCCTTGGTGGTCACGGTGTACAGCTCCACGAACTCGGGACCAATCCCAACCGGTACCGTGACCTTTCTGGAAGGTTCGACGATTCTTGGGTCCAGTGTGCCGCTCAGTAACGGCAGCACGAACAACACCATTACGCTCCCTTCCACGGGCGGTCACACCTACGCTGTCTCCTACTCGGGCGACAGCAACTATGCGGCCAGCACGCAAGACACCACGATCGGCGTCACCGTTGCGCGTGCTGCCTCGGTCTTCACTCCGAACATTCCAACCTACCACTACGGCCAAAATGTCGGCGTCGCATACGTCCTCTCCGGGCAGTACTCCGGCACCGGCATCGCGCTCCCTACCGGTGTCGTCGCCTATACCCTGCTGGACAGCAGCGGCAATGTGCTGGTCACGGGCACTTCCGAGCATGACAACCGAGTCAACAGCGTCGATGAAGCTGCACCCATTGGCATGCTGAACGCCGGTACGTATACGCTCACCCTCAGCTACCCCGGCGATGGTAACTTTCTGCCGCTGCAGCAGGCCTACACACTAGTCGTGCAGCCGCTTGCGCAGACCATCACCTTCGCGCCCATCAACTCACCGGTCACATATGGCACGCCACCCATCCAACTCTCGGCGACCGCCACCGCCACTCCTGGTCCCACGGCCACGCCCGTACCCACAGGGCTACCGGTAACCTTCTCGGTACTCTCCGGTCCCGGTAGCATCGTTGACAACCAGCTCGTCGTCACCGGCGTGGGCACCATCGTGGTAGCCGCCGATCAGGCCGGTAGCTCGGATTACTACGCCGCTCCCCGCGTGACACAGACCGTTGTCTCCGTGCGTCCCGTGGCGAAGCTGACCTGGGCAACGCCCGCACCCATACCGACCGGGACACCCCTGGGTGCAACGCAGCTGGATGCGTCCGCAACCGGCAGCAACGGCCAGCCGCTCGCCGGCACCTACACCTATACGCCATCTGCCGGAACCGTCCTCCCCATCGGCAATACCACCCTCAACGTCACCTTTGTCCCATCCGACACGGACCACTACGGCAACGTCACCCTTACTGCTTCCGTCGTGCTCACGGTGCACGACCTTGTCACGCCTGCCATCAGCTTCCCCGGCGGTACCGTGGTTTTCGGCGGCAGCATCGGACCAGCGCTGAACGCTACAGCCACGTCCAACGGTGCCGCAATCCCGGGCACATTTGTCTATACGAGTGGAGGCAATACGCTGTCCGCCGCCACGGTTCTGCCGGCGGGCACGTATACCGTCCTGGCGACCTTTACCCCGACCGACGGCGACAACAATCGCGGCGGTTCCGCAACGGCAACCATCACGGTAACCAAAGTCGCCGCGGCTGTCATGCTGACCTCGTCGGCCTCTCCGGTCCTGCTGAACTCCCCGATTACGCTGACCGCGAAAGTAAGCGGCGGCACAGTGGGGCCGACCGGGACGGTACAGTTCACGAGCGGCACCACGGTTCTGGGCAGCGCTCCCGTTGACGGGAACGGCACAGCACCGCTCACCATCAACACGCTTGCAACCGGATCACAGACCATCACGGCGGTCTACAGCGGCGACGGCAACTACAGTGGAGCCTCGGCCACGTTGACCGAGGTCGTCGCCGACTTCACCCTCGCGCTCGCCTCCAACTCGCCCAGCACCCAGGCAGTATCGCCCGGCAAGGTCGCCAGCTACCAGTTCACGGTCACGCCCACCGTCACCGCGGCGTTGATCGGCGACGTCACCTTCACCATTGCCGGCCTGCCCTCCGGAGCCACGTACACCCTGACCCCATCCACCGTCGCGAGCGGTTCGGGAACAACGGGCGTCACGCTCGCCATCACCACACCCGTCGCGCTGAAGAGCCGCGTCGAACCCGCTCCCTGGCAGGGCAGATCGGCATTCATCGCAGCCGCCCTGCTATTGCTACCTTTCACCTCACGCCTGCGGCGTGGCTCCGCGCGGATGCACCGCGCCGGCGTGCTCGCAGCGTTGCTCTTCGCCTCCGCAATGTTGCTCTCCGCCAGTGGCTGCGGCACAGGCGTGGGGTATTTCGACGGGACAGAGGTCACATCGTCGGTCACGCTCAGCGCCAACTCCGGTCCGCTGAGCCACAGCGCTTCCGTGACGCTGGAGATTCAGTAGTGAACAAAAGGCCTCTCATCCGATCAACAAATCTGTGGTGGCGCGTGATCGTGGCACTTGTGCTATCCCTCGCTTCTTCACTCGCTGTAACCGCACAGCATGCGCGCTTCATGGACCGGCTGCAGGGTTCCGGGCAGCGTCCGGGAGCCTACGGTGGCGTGGAGTCCGAGCAGCGCTGGGATCTCGCCGTAAACTTCAGCGCCGAGCGCTCCAGTACCGTCAGCGGCGTGTACGGCAATTTCTGGATGACCGGCGTCGGCGGCAACGTGTACTACAACGTGTGGCATGGCTTCGGTCCTGTGGCCGACGCCTACTTCATGCGCGCCCCAAACATCGCGCCCCACATCGATCTATCCGAGTACACCTACCTCGGCGGCCTGCGGTACACCTTCGGAACCGGCAGTGAAAGCCGCGCCCCCAGGCGGCTCCAGGTCTTCGCCGAGGGCCTGGGGGGCCGCGTGGAGGCCTTCAACAGCCTGTTCCCCGGATCCACCAGCACGGGAACTCAAAAAAATGCCAGCAGCCTGGAGATCGAAGGCGGCGGCGGCATCGATTGGCGCGTCGGCCGCAAAATCGGTTTTCGCGTGGCCCAAGCTGACTTCGTGCAAACTTACCTACCCAACGGACAGCTCAATCTTCAACGCAATATCCGCGTCTCCAGTGGCTTTTCCGCCCACTTCTGAGTCACGCTCAGCCCACCTCCAGCCCCGCGCGACGTCTTACCCTCAGGCTGCCTGCCGTATCATGCAGTCACATCCGAGTTTGAGGTTTGCTGCATGCAGAAGTGTTTTCCGGCCGCGGCCCCGCGCCTCTTCCTGGCGCTATCTGCCGTGCTCGCCCTGGGAACAGCCCTCCCCACCAGCGCGCAGATCCATGTGGAAAGCAAGACGCTGGGCAACGGCATGAAAGTGCTGGTGCAGGAAGACGCTTCCATCCCCAACATCGCGTGCTACACCTTCTACAGGGTCGGCTCACGCAACGAGCACGAGGGCATCACCGGCCTGTCGCACTTTTTCGAACACATGATGTTCAACGGCGCGAAACGCTACGGCAAGGGCGAGTTCGACGCCGCGCTGGACAACGCAGGCGGCACCAACAACGCCTTCACGCAGACCGATGTGACCGTGTACGAAGACTGGACGCCCTCGGGCGCGCTCGAACTCGTCATGGATGCCGAGTCGGACCGCATGGAAAACCTCGCCTTTGTCCCGGCCGTGGTCGAGAGCGAGCGACAGGTTGTGTACTCCGAACGGCGCCTGCGCACGGACAACAGCAACCCCGGCACCCTCGAAGAATCGCTGCGCGCCGCCGCGTACGAGAGCAGTCCTTATCACTGGCCAGTCATCGGCTGGCCGTCAGACATCGAAGGCTGGACCATCGACGACCTGAAGAGCTACCACGCCATGGGCTACTCGCCCCGCAACGCAACCATGGTGATCGTCGGCAACGTGAAGGCGTCGGACGTCTTCGCACTGGCCGAAAAAGATTTCAGCAGCATCCCCGCGCCCGCACCTCCGCCTCCCGTGCGCACCAAGGAAATGCCGCAACACGGCGAGCGTCGCGTGGAGGTGCGCAAGCCGGCGGAGCTGCCGTTGCAATTCATCGCATGGCACACGGTCGACGTGAAAAGCCCCGACTACTACCCGCTCACCGTACTCGACGCGATTCTCACCACGGGCCAAAGCTCGCGCCTCTACCGTGCCCTCGTCGACGGCCAGCAGCTCGCGCTCAGCATCGGTTCCAACCAGGACGACTCCATGGATCCCGGCCTCTTCACCATTCAGCAGCAGCCCCGCGCGGGCGTCGCTCCGGAAAAAGTCGAGGCCGCGATCTATGCCGAGCTGGACAAGCTCCGCACGGCCCCGATCGGCGCCGCGGAACTGACCAAGGCCAAGAACCAGATCATCGCGCAGAACTACCGCGAGCAGCAGACCATCGCCGGTCGCGCGCAGGCCATCGGCGTCGCAGACGTATTCTTCGGCAGCTGGACCCACGTGAACGACGAAGAAAAGTTCGTGAACGCCGTCACTGCCGCCGACGTGCAACGTGTGCTCAACAAGTACCTGATCGCATCCAACCGCACCGTTGCCACCCTGGTGCCTGATGCCACTGCAATCGATCCGGCCGCAGCACCGCAGGGCGCCCCGGAAGGAGCCGCCGAATGATCCGCACCCGCAACTGGAGCAAGCTCGCTTGTGCGGCGTTGTCTCTGTCCGCCGCCGCCATCGCGCAGCCGCCCGCTGCCAAGATCGTCACACCGCCGCCCAAACCCTACGTTCTCCCCGCCTACGAGCGGTACGTCGCGCCAAACGGCATGACCGTTCTCCTGCTCGAAAAGCATGAAGTCCCGCTCGTGGCGGCCACCCTCGTCCTGCGTTCCGGCTCTGTTGCCGATCCCGCCGGCAAAGAGGGAACTGCCTCCATCACCGCCGCCTTGCTCCGTCGCGGCACCGCATCCCGCTCAGCCGACCAGTTCTCCAACGACATCGATACCATCGGCATGCAGTACGGCGCCGGCGTCCTCCTCGACTCGTCCCAGGTCACCACCAATTTCCTGAAGAAAGATCAGGCAGCCGCGCTCGCCCTGTTCACCGATACGGTCCTGCACCCCACCTTCCCGGAAGCCGAGTTCACCAAGCTCCTCGCCCAGCGGCAGGACGCCATCCGCTCCGGCAAGGACAATCCGCAGGCCGTCCTCGGCCTCTACTACCGCGCCTTCCTCTACGGCAGCAACCCCTACGGCCGCCCCTCCAGCGGTGATGAAAACTCGCTCAAGCACATCACCCGCGACGACGTCCTCGCCTTTTACAAAACCAATTACACCCCCGCCAACGCCATCCTCGCCGTCTCCGGCGACTTCGACGCAAAGGCCATGCGTTCCGCTCTCGATGCCGCCTTCAGCAACTGGAAGGGCAAGGCGCCCGCGCCCGTGCCGCTCACCGCGATGGCGCCCGTCAAAGGCCGCCGCGTTCTCCTCGTCGACAAACCAGACGCCACCCAGACCTACTTCGCCCTCGGTAACATCGGCATCAACGCCACCGACCCCGACCGCGGCGAGGTCGATGTCGTGAACGAACTCTTCGGCGGCCGCTTCACCTCGCTGCTCAACACGGAGCTGCGCATCAAAACCGGCTACACCTACGGCGCCAGCTCGGGCTTCAGCGAAAACCGCGTCGCCGGCCCGTTCACCATCAGCACCTTTACCCGTAACGCGACTACCGGCCCGGCCATCGACAAAACCCTCCAGGTGCTCGATACCGCCCGCAAGGACGGCTTCACCAACGAGGAGCTTTCCAGCGCCAAAAACACCATCGCCGGCACACTGCCGCCCGAGCTAGAAACCGCACAAGCCGTCGCTTCGACCCTCGCGCACAACGAACTCTACGGCATCACCCGAGACGACTTCAACCGCGATCTCGTGAAGACCCAGCAGACCACGCCCGAAGACGCGAAGCGCCTGCTCAGCCACAACTACCCGGCCAGCAACGACGTCGTCCTCGTCGTCGTCGGCAAAGCCTCAGAAATCGGTCCCACCATCCGCAAGTACAGCTCGGACGTCACCGAACGCAAAATCACCGACCCCGGCTTTTAGTCAATCCAGAATCGCCCCGAGAGAACCGGTGTGAGACGACAGGCTATACGGAGTACGGCGGAAAGGTAGACAGTGTCGTTCTGAGCGAAGGCCGACAGCAAGCATTGTCATCCTGAGCGAAGCGAAGGACCTGCTCTTCCAAAGCGGCACAGCCCCTCGTGACCCCGTCCTTCGCCGACGCGAAGTCCTTCCGAAGCGCTCGCCCACACGCAAGCGCTAACATCCTTGCGTGCTCAACCGAAGAGATCTCATCGCCGGCTCCGCAATCCTTACCACCGCACGCATTCTCCCCGCGCAATACAGCACCGCAGCCTTTTCCGGCCTTTCCGGCCGCCCACCCGCAGCAAAGCGCCGCTTCACCTCGCCCGCCGTCGAGCGCGCTATCGATGCCTTTCGCTCCGCAACGTCCAGCAATCAGCTGCAGCAGGTGTTTGAGAACTGCTTTCCCAACACCCTCGACACCACAGTCTTTCCCGGAACCCGCGACGGCCATCCCGACACCTACGTCATCACCGGCGACATCGACGCCATGTGGCTCCGCGATTCCTCCGCGCAAATGTGGGTTTACCTCCCGTTCGTCAAGCAAGACCCCGAGATCAGCCGCCTCGTTGAGGGCGTCGTTCGCCGGCAGGCCCGCCTCGTCCTGCTCGATCCTTACGCCAACGCTTTCACCCGCAACCCCGGCGACCACGCCCTTAGCTGGGCCCTGCACGACGACACCGCCATGCACCCTGGCGTCGCCGAACGCAAGTGGGAGATCGACTCTCTCTGCTACGTCGTCCGCCTCGCCCACGGCTACTGGAAAGCCTCCAACAACCCCGCCGCCTTCGACGATACCTGGCGTGAGTGCGCGCACCGCATCGTCCAAACCTTCCGCGAACAGCAGCGCAAGACCAGCCCGGGCTCGTACCGTTTCCAGCGCAACGCCAACAACCCCACCGACACGCTGCCGCTCGGCGGCTACGGCAATCCCACCCGCCCCAACGGTCTCATCTCTTCCGGCTTCCGTCCCTCTGACGACGCCTGCATCTACCC
>CAXUEG010000047.1:10310-14591 GCA_964249935.1 uncultured Terriglobus sp. | reverse complement strand
CAGCAAGGACGCGGTCGCGGCCGACCTGGGCAATGTGCCGGTCGCGACCTTCGCGCCCATCTACGCGAAGTATGAGAAGCTCTACCCCGAATGGACCAAAGAACAGCGGCGTATCCGATCCCTCACCGCCGAGGAGTACTGGGTACCAAGCATGCGCGTGGCCGAGGCGCACGCGGTGAACGGCGGCGACCTTTACGTGTACCGCACCGACTTCACTGAGACCAGCGGACGCCTGAAGGGCGATGCGTACCACGGCATCGAAATGCCGGCCGTGTGGGGCACGTGGCGCAAGGACGTGGACAACGCCGCTGCCGAACAGAACCTGTCGAAGGAGGTGCATACGGCCTGGGTTCACTTCATCAAAGGTGACGCACCGTTTGCGGAAGGCCTGCCGAACTGGCCGATGTGGACCGCCGCGAACCGCGAAACCATGCTGCTGAGCGAGAACAGCAAGGTCGAGACCAGGCCGCAGGAGGCAGAGCTGCGGCTGTGGGATGGCGTGCTCTAACTACACGCGTTCCATCACGCCCTTGCGCAGCCGGAAGCGTTCGCCGCGCCACACAATCTCGTCGCCGGCATAGGTCCACGCCCACAGCAGCAGGCTGAAACAGTCGCGCACCGGCAAGAGCAGGATGTCGCGCAGCACTTGCCCGTCGCGTAGCATGCCCACGCCGCCTGACAACGCAACAGACGTACGCAGCAACAGCACAAACGACAGCAAAGTAATGCTGGGCAATGAAGCGCCCGTGGCGACCACGGTCGCCAGCGCCCATGGCACCGCATGCAAGGTGACCGTGCCGAAGAACTGCAGCGGCCGTGCGTCGCGCACCGTACGACCCCAGCGAAGCTGGTGCTCCGCAAAGCCACGGAAGCTGTAGCGCGGCACAGAGGTGGCGACGACCTCGCGCATCAGCGTAACGGTGCGCCCGCTCCGGTACACGCGCGCGCCGAGTTCGTAGTCGTCGGCCACATGGTCGCGCAGGACGCGCAGGCCGCCAATCGCCTCCAGCGTTTCGCGGCGCAGCGCAAGCGTTCCACCCAGGCCGAAGCGCACGCCATGCTCCAGCATGCGTGCGGAAAGAATTCCCGGCAGAAACTCGGTGCTGACCCCAAGTGCTTCCAGCTTGGACCACACGCTGCCGCGCTCCGCCACCTGCGCGAAATAAGTCGCGGTGACCAGGCCCACGTTCGGCTGGGCTAGGTGCGCCGCGATGCGCTGCAGGTACAGCGGACCGACGCGGATGTCGGCGTCGTTGATCACGAGCACCTCGCCCAGCGCATGCGGCACCATCTGCTCCAGCGTGCTGACCTTGCCGTTCAGCCCCAGGCGCTCCGGGCACGGAATCACGCGAACGCTCGATCCTGGAAACTCCTCCATCAACTTCGCCGCCATCTGCTCCAGCGGCTCGCCGGTCTCACTCGCACCCAGCAGCAGCTCATAGCGGCCGCCGTACTGCTGCTGGCAGTGGCTCGCGAAGCTGCGGTACAGGCCCGGGTCGCTCCCCTTTACCGGCTTCAGGATCGAAACCGTTGGCGGGGGCGTGGTCAGCGGAGGATCACTGACGCGGGAAAAGGAACGAATGGCGAACAGCGCCAGCAGCAGGTAGAAGACGCCGCTCAGGGTCAGCAGCAAGGTGATGAGCGGAATGAGAAACACTGCTTACAGGATAGATGGAGCCAATGCAGCACCCATCTGAGAAGGCTTGGCCGGGAGCTACCTACGACATCCCCGGCAGCAGCATCCGTTACGACGTGCCCCGACGATGTCATCCTGAGCAGCAGCACTCACGCGATCTCGTAACCTTTGCGCTGGTGTCTCGCGACCAGGCTGGCGGCGATATCGTCGCCTTTCACCGTTTCGGTCTTCGGGTCCCAGTGGATGTGGTGGTCGGTCTTCATCGCCATCCAGTGCAGGAGGCAGGTGGTGCAGGCGCGGTGGCCAATCTCCGCCGTGGCGATGTTTGTTTTACGGCTCTTCACGCAATCGAGCCAGTTGCCGTGGTGGTCGTCGGCCGTGTAGGCGTGCCACTCATTCGGTCCGATCACCGAGTCGACAACCTTGGGGTTCGAGGCGCGCAGAGGCACGATCGGCACCGGCTTTTCCTTGGGAGCGCCTCCAGAGTTTGCAGTTGAGGCGGGATTGTTCGCCCCGCTGGGGGTCGCTGCGGCCGTCGGAGTCGTCATACCGTCGCGGCAAACAAAAATCCAGCCGTCGTCGCCGATCGACTTGATGCCGTTTTCGAACGCGCCGGAGATCGTCATCTTCACGCCGTTCTCATACAGGCCGTAGGTCTTAAACGGACCGTGCACGTCCCAAAGGCCGGCTTTGGGAAACTCGGCTTGACCCCAGATCTCGATGGGCCCGGTGAGCTCGGTGTTCATGCCCCAGTGCGCGGTGTCCACGTGGTGCGCGCCCCAGCCAGTGATCATGCCGGCGCCGAACTGCTCCATCCGCAGCCAGCCCGGGCGGTCGAAGCCCTGCAGCGGCATCACGCGGTCGGTGGTGTAGGGCACTTCCGGTGTCGAGCCCAGCCACGCGTCATAGTTGAAGTCCGCGGGCACAGCCATGGGCTGCGGGTTGCCGCCTGCGGGGTCGCCAGGCAGGCCGATCTCTACCTCCCTCACGGTGCCGATGCGGCCGTTGCGTACCAGCTCCACGGCACGCGCGAACTGCTTCCACGAGCGCTGCTGCGATCCGATCTGCACAATCTGGCCGGACGCGGCAGCGTGGTTCGCCATCACGCGCCCCTCCGCGATCGTCAGCGACGCGGGCTTCTGCAGATACACATCCTTTTTCGCCTTGATCGCCGCAACAGCAAGCCGCGCATGCTGGTGATCGGGTGTCGAGATCAGGACGGCGTCGATGTCTTTCTGCGCAAGCAGCTCGCGGTAGTCCGAGTAGCCGCGTGTTCCGGTGTAGGCTTGGCCGAGCTTCTTGGTGTAGGTGTCATCGATCAGCGTCTGCGCGAGCTTCACGCGGTTCGCACTCAGGTCGCACACGGCGACGATGCGATTGTCGCGGCCCGCAACGCCGGTGTACTGCCACACGCCCGGCATGTCATGCCCGCGCGAGATACGGCCGACGCCGATCGCGCCGATGTTGATGCGGTTCGACGGTGCCGTCGGACCGAAGACGCTGGCCGGGACAATCGTGGGGAAGCCGGCCGCGGCGGCGGTAGCGGCGGCGGTCTTCAGGAAGCTGCGGCGGTTCGTCATGTGCGATCTCCGTTAAGCAGTGTTGCTGGCACGGGCGAAAAGCAGGTCCTTCGCTTCGCTCTGGATGACAATGCTGAAAAAGGTCAGGCGTGGTGATGGCTTTTTGGAAAAGGCTCGGCAGTGATACCGGGCTTGTCTTCCCAGTCCACGTGCGAGCGCTTCGCGTTCATCTGGGCCTTGATGACGAGTTCCGCGGCAAGCAGGCACTGCGCCTGGTCCTGCGCGACGTGGGTCCGGTTCACGATATCTGCCACGAATTGCGGACCGAAGGGCAGCGTGAGATTGTTGCAATCGATGTATCGCGCTTCTTTCTGATCCACGAGGAAAAGATTGTTGCCCTGCTTCGAGACGGCAACGTTGGTGTATTTGCGCACCTCGATGTAGCCGTCGGTGCCCAGCACAAACAGCCGGCCATCGCCCCAGGTGCCAAGGCCATAGGGCGTGAACCAGTCCAGCCGCACATAGCCGAAGCCGTTGTTGCCGTGCAGCATCATGTCCCCAAAGTCCTGGAACGCCGGGAACTTCGGATGACGCACATTCGCCAGCTGTGAAGCAACAACCTCTGCCTTTGTCGAGCCGGTGTAGTACAGGAACTGGTCGACCTGGTGCGATCCGATGTCGACCAGGATCCCGCCGTACTGCTCGGGATTCCAGAACCACGCCGGCCGGCCGCCGAGGCCGGAACCCATATCGCCGCCGGGCTTCTGGTTCACCTGGTGCGGAGCGATGTTGATGGTTTGAATCACCTTGCCAATGGCGCCCTGCTGGATGAGCTCGCCGGCCTTGACCGCGGCCTTCACCTCCAGGCGCTCGGAGTACATGATGGCGTAGATCCTGCCGGTCGCGGTGATGGTCTGGCGCACCTCCGCGAGCTGCTCCAGCGTGGTAATGCCCGGCTTGTCGGAGAGGAAATCTTTCCCTGCTTTCATGGCGCGCACGCCGATGCCGGCGCGCTCGCTGGCTACCTGCGAGCTCAGGATCAGCTTGATCGCCGGAGCGTTAATCACCTCATCCTGTGTCTGCACGATCTTGCAGTCGGGGTACCGCTTCCTGAACGCGTCGACC
>CAXUEG010000047.1:0-10300 GCA_964249935.1 uncultured Terriglobus sp. | reverse complement strand
ATGCCCCACGCAACTGTCAGCTTGCCGCCGCCACGCTTGACCGCCTCGATCATGCCGTAGACGTGGTTGTGGCTGATGCCGCACACGCCGAAGTCGATCGAGTGCGTGGCCGCGGTCTCCGCCTGTGGCGCCAGCACCTCATGCGTGATGGGACCGGCGTGGAGGTCCAGCGCTCCGGGAAGCGGACTTGCACCCGCAAAGCCGGGCATGGCGGTAGCCATACCGGCCGCGGACAAGGCCTGCAGGAAATTGCGCCGGGGCAGGGGCGAGTTCGACATCGGGGCGGGTCTCCAGGAGCGGTTCAGGATTAGGTTCGGCTGCCGAACTTTGCAGGTGCGCCGGCACACCGCGAGCGATGCACCCGCACTTTACTCGCAGGAAAGCGAAACTGGCAAGCCGTGTTTCGGAAACGGGCTTACGCCTCGGTACGGATCGCTGGAACTGCAGGATCCGGCACGCGATTGGCGGCTAATAAAGTTTTGTAGTACGAATTATCTCGGTTTCCCGACGGACAGCAGCGCAGCCTGAGCTGCCTCAACCGCGGCAACGCTGGGAGGTTCCGCTTTTTGAGGCAATCAGAACAAAACTGCCGCCAGGCCGCCAGCAACGTCTTGTTCACCGGCCGTGGCAAGCTTGCCAGCAGCGCGGAACAGTAATGCTGAGTCAGGGCGCGGGACAAACGGGTAAGCGTCGCTTCGACCTCCACTCCGAAGATCCGGCATCGAGCGAGCTGGCGCGCGACATTAACCGCGACATCATCCTCGAGCTGCTGCGGCGCCGCCAGCCAATTGCACGCGTCGACCTGGCGCGGCTCAGCGGCCTGCAGCGCTCCACCGTGTCGCTGATTGTGGAGCAGCTGCTTCGCGAGCGCTGGATTGTGGAAGGCGCGGCGGTGCGCACCGCGCGCGGACGCCGTCCTACGATGCTTTCGCTCAACGCCAACCTGGTCATGCTGGTCGCGGACGTGCGGCCGAGCCACGCCGTGTGCGCCGTGGTCGACCTGAACGGTCACTTCCTCGCGCGGCAGAGCGTGCCTGTCGCCAGTGACGCGGAGATCGGCGTGCAGCGCATCGCGGAAACCCTGGAGCGCATGCGCGATGAATTCGCACGCAAAAGCTTTGAGGGCGTCGGCCTCAGCATGCCGGGCCGCGTTCATCCCGAGACGCAGCAACTGCTGTGGGCGCCAAACCTGCGCTGGCACGACTTCGACATCCGGGCGGTGCTGGAGGACCGGCTCGGCCTCCAGGTTGAAATGGACAACGCCGCCAATGCCTGCATGCTCAGCGAGCTATGGTTTGGCCGCATGCAAAAGTTCCGCAACGCCGTGCTGGTCACCATCAGCGAAGGTGTCGGCGCGGCCGTTCTGGCGAACGGCCAGCTGCTCATCGGCAAGGACGGCATGGCGGGCGAGTTCGGCCACATTCTGGTCGACCCAAATGGGCCGCAATGCAACTGCGGCGAGCGGGGCTGCTGGGAGATGTTTGCCAGCACGCGTGCGGTGCTGCGGCACTACAACGAGCGCGCGCCCGAGCAGCCGGCCCTTACTTTTACCCACCTGATGAGCTTCGCCGACCAGGGCGACGCATGCGCCATTGCCGCGCTGGAAGAACAGGCCCGGTGGGTCGCGCGCGGCCTGCGCATGATTACCGCCGCGCTCAGCCCGGAGACGATCCTGTTTGCCGGCGACATTACCGCCTGCTGGGAGCGCAGCGGGCCGATGGTCGAGCGCGAGCTCGCCGCCCGCATGCTCATCGGCGCGCCGCCCGCGCTCTTGCCCATTGGCGATGGCGAGATGGCGCGCCTCCGCGGCGCCGCGGCGCTCGTCTTGCAGCGGCATTCCAGCTACCATCGTTCGACTGCAACGGCACAGCGGCCCGCGATGCGCGATGCCGTCGCACAGGCGTGAAGCGGACCGCCTGCATGTTGTACCGACGCTGCCTGTTGCCGCTCTTCCTGCTTGGCACGGCCTTGTCTGCGCAGGCACACGCCGAAACCGGCGCCCAGGCATGGCTCCGCTATGCCCAGCCGCCCGATCCGCCGCGCTACCGCGACATGCCGCATGAGATCGTGCGCCTGGGTCACGCACCCGAGGAACAGGCTGCGGCCGAGGAGCTCGAAACCGGCCTGGGACGCATGATCGCCGGCGCACCCGAGACCCTGCCTGCCTTTCACCGCGACATCGACGCCATCGTGCTGGGCACCGCGGACGAACTGCGCAGGTCCGAGTCGCTGCAACGCCACCTGCACGGCTACCAGCCAGCGCAGCTGGCGCCCGACGCCTTTCGCATCACGCATGTGCGCAACCGCGCGCGGCAGTGCTGGGTGATCCAGGGCGGATCGCCCCGCGGCGTGCTCTATGGAGCATTTCGCCTGCTGGAATGGATCGCCGAAGACCGCCAGCTGCCAGCCGACACCACCGAGTCCCCCGCGTCGACGATCCGCTGGGTCGACGAGTGGGACAACCTGAACGGATCGGTCGAGCGCGGCTACGCGGGACCGTCCATCTTCTTCGAGAACGGCCATGTGCGCGCCGACCTTTCACGCGTCCGCGACTATGCTCGGCTGCTCGCAAGCGTCGGCATCAACGGCATCACGGTTAACAACGTGAACAGCGACCTGCGCACGCTTCAGCCAGAAATGCTGGAAGAGTTCGCGCGCATCGCCGACGTCATGCGCCCCTGGGGCGTGCGGGTGGCGCTCAGCGTCGATCTGTCTTCACCGCAGGCTGTTGGCGGCCTCTCCACGTTCGACCCGCTCGATCCGCAAGTCATCGCCTGGTGGCAGGCGAAGGTGGACGCGATCTACAAAGTCATCCCTGATTTCGCGGGCTTCACCGTCAAAGCCGATTCGGAAGGCCGCCCCGGTCCGAGCCAGTACGGCCGTTCGCCGCTGGACGCAGCCAATGCCCTCGCCAAGCCCCTGCAGGCCCACGGTGGCGTGGTGCTCTACCGCGGCTTCGTCTACAACAACCATCTCGATTTTAACGACCTGAAAGCCGATCGCGCCCGCGCCGGCTACGACAACTTCCGTGCCTACGACGGCAAGTTCCTGCCCAACGTTATCGTCCAGATCAAGCACGGCCCCATCGACTTCCAGGTGCGCGAGCCCGTGTCGCCGCTCATCGCCGCCCTGCGCCACACGCCGCAAGCCCTGGAGCTTCAAGTCACGCAGGAGTACCTGGGTCAGCAGCGCCACATGGTTTATCTCGCGCCCATGTGGAGATGGGTGCTCGATACCGACATGCGGGTCGACAACCAGCCCTCACCGGTGCGCGACATCGTCACCGGCAGGACCTTTCACCAGCCAGAGGGCGGCATGGTCGGCGTGGCCAACGTGGGCATGGAAACCAATTGGCTGCACCACCCTATGGCGCTCGCCAATCTGTACAGCTTCGGCCGTCTCGCGTGGGACCCGTCGCTTACGTCGGAAGCCGTCCTCGACGAGTGGACACGCATGACCTGGTCCAACGACGGCCGTATCTACGGACCCATCGAGCAGATGAACCTCCAGAGCTGGCACGCTTACGAGCAGTACACCGGCCCGCTCGGCGCCGGCACGCTGACCGACATTCTGGGCACACACTTCGGCCCAGGACCTGAGACCGCCGACAACAACGGATGGGGGCAGTGGATCCGCGCAAACAAGACCGGCATCGGCATGGACCGTACCGTCGCCACCGGCACCGGCTACATCGGCCAGTACCCGCCCGGGCTCGCCGCGCAGTACGAGTCGCTCAGCACCTGCCCCGACAATCTCCTGCTCTTCATGCACCACGTGCCGTGGACCTACAAGCTGCGCGGCGACGACCCTGACGACAAGACCGCGAACGGCACCAAGACTGTCATTCAGCACATTTACGACGCGCACTACGCCGGCGCCGCCGCCACACAAAGCTTCCTCGACCAGTGGGAAAGCCTGAAGGGTCTCGTCGACGACGAGCGCTACGCAGAGGTCCACGCTCTGCTCGTCTTCCAGACACACCACGCGGAGGTCTGGCGCGACGCGATCGACGACTGGTTCGCGCGTACCAGCGGCGTGCCTGACGCCCTCGGCTTCGTGGGCCACCATGCCGGCCGCGAAGAGGCCGAGTCACTGCCCGGCACGGGCTTCCATACCGTCGACGTGCCGTCGTGGGAAACCGCCAGCGCAGGCAAAGCCGCCGTGTGCGAGACCGCGCCGTGCGAGCTGCACACCACCTTTCACGGTGCGCTGAACCCGTATCGCATCGAGGTCGGCTACTTCGATCGCCACCCCGGTGCGGCGCGGTACGCCCTGCTCGTCAACGGCACTGAAGTTGCGCGCGGGACCGGCGACGACACGCTGCCGCCCGACCGCCCCGACACACGCCTGAACGGCCACACCGCCACGCGCTTCGTCGCGGACGGCATCAGGCTCAAGCCCGGCGACACTGTCTCACTCGAGGCCACCCCGGACGGCAAGGACGCACCCGCCGTCGACTTCATTGAGATCACCCGGGACCCGCGCTGGAACTGAGCCGCGCCTCGCATTGCCGGTGCTACAGTTTCGCTATGCCCGGCCCGGCCATCCCGCGTGTTGCGACTCGCCAGATGGCGGTCCGTCGCGCGCGCATGGGGCTGATCTTCGCCGGGGTCGGGCTGGTCTGGCTGATCGCATCCATCGCCTATGCCGGACGCCTCACGCCGCGTACCCTGACGCTGTGCAGCATGCTGGGCGCGAGCGCTCTGGTCGTGTCCCTGGCCCTGTTGCGCCGCGCTCCGCGACTCCCTGCACAGCCCATGACCCGCGAGCAGAAGGCCCGCATTCGACGCATCGTCGTTGCGGTCAACATCCTGGAGTGGGTTGCCGTCGCAACCGCGTTCGCCGTGCTCATGCTGGTGCATCTGCCCGAGTACATCCCGACCGCCGCCGGCATCATCATCGGACTTTATCTCTATCCCATCGCCGGCGCGCTCCGGGCTCCACTGCACACAGCAACAGCGACGCTGCTGGTCAGCTGGAACTGCGTGGCGCTGGGGCTGCTTTCGCGCTCCCGCCAGGTCAGCGTGGGCGCGGCAGGCACGGGCGGCATCCTGCTGGCCAGTGCGGCCATTACGCTGGGCTGGGCACTGTGGCGCACGCGGCAACCCGGTCGGCTGCTGCCGGTCGGTGCGCAGGCAGACACGGCCTCCTGAGAATCACCTCCGGTCTGCCCCACTGGACAGCGAGCCTCAATGCAAACCCGAGAGCGCAAAAGGAGGGCCATGCATGGCCCTCCTTTTCGCAACATCGAGCAATCCACTTCCAACCCGGCTAGCGTGCAGAGAAGCGGCGGCGCGCCGCCCCCACAACGCCCAGCACGCCCGTCCCCAGCAGCATGAGGCTCGACGGCTCTGGCGTTGCCGCAACCGCCGGCGTAAAGCTCAGGGCATCGCTTCCCGTGGAGCCGATCGTGCCGCTCAGCGTCAAGGTGTCTCCATCCAAGCTCGAGTTGAACCCCTGGATGCCGATGCTGTTTGCAAGCGCCGAGTCGAAGCTGCCGCCGGCAAACGCTGCATCGGTGAAGGTCGCGGTGAACGGATTGACTGCCGCGGCTGTGGAGCACGCACGGGCGGTGCTCTGGCAGCTTTCCGTGATCGTCAGTCCAGTGTCGGTGAAATCAACGGTGAAGCCGAAAACGTTCTTCGACGAGCCGGTGAACTCGACCCCTGTACCGATCGTCGCGCTTGCGGTGGTGAATCCTGCGGTGGTTCCGGTAAGGCTGCCGGCAACTGTGGTTCCGTTCAATACATCGGCGCGAGCGATTCCGCTCGCCGTCAAGACAGACAATGCGAGGACTGCACGTACAACTGTTCTCATGAGTTTTTTTGGGCTTTCAGGAAGAAGATGGAGGTACTATGCCCGGAGTATTCCCGAGCTTGTTATGACAAACAAGGCATCGTCGGCTCAGGCCGGTATGTCGTCTTCAAACGATGGCAGCGCTGGCCCACCGTGGTATCTCACTGAAATCAGCCAATCTGGTGTGCTGTTGCGCTGCGCTGGTGTGCTGTTGCGCTGCGCTGGTGTGCTGTTGCGCTGCGCTGGTGTGCGCGCATGCCAGCCGTCACGGGTCGATCAGGGCAGCTTTTGGATTTGCGTGTTTGGTGGAAGCTTCGGCAACTCGAACTGGTCGTCTTGAAGCACCTGATTTGTGCTCAGCTTCTTGATCGTCAGCTTCATCCGCAGCTGATCGATCGGCCGCTGGATCGTGATCACCGACGGGAAAAGCTCGTCGCCGAACTTCTGGTACGCGTCGTAGCTCGCGATGGTCACCAGCACGCCCTTGTCGTCATAGATGTCCTGCTGATACGGCAGCAACGTCGCGCGGCCGATGTGGATAATGCGCTGTGCCTTCAGTTCGCGCGACCCCGTCACCTGGCGAACGATGCCCAGGTCGTACTCCGGCTCATCCACCACGTATTTTCGTGTCGGGTCGGGCTGGTAGATACGATCGTCCGAGGTCTGAAAGACCTCCTCTTCCGTATCGGCTCCTCGAATCAGCAGCGAGTCATAGAACACGGAGGGACGAAGATTTTCCAGCGGATTGGCAGACGGTGTCGAGATCGCGTTCGTCCCGGTGATTGCCCGGTTGCGCGGCGGAATATGCATGGTGAACGTCTTGCCATCCGTCACCATATCGACCGCCTGCAAGTGACCCACCGGTGTAAACAGCAGCACGCGGAGGTCCCCCGGTTTGCGCAGCAGCAGGTAGCCGGGGAACGCGCTGTAGTCGACCACCTTGCCCTCTTTGCCTCCACCGGTCGACACGGCAATGTCGATCGACGCATTCATCGACTGGATGTGGCTGAAGCGCTGGTCCGTCTGTTTCAGCAGGTCGGTCAGCGTTGCGTCCAGGATTGTCGTGGGCGCATGCGTCTGCATGACTGAGCGGGTGCTGCGGAAGCAGCCCGCAAGCGGCAGCAGCAAAGCAGACAGCAGGACGGCGCCCGACCGGATTCGCGACAGGTATGGCAAAGCTCAAGTATATCGGTCGCGACACACACGACTGTAGCGTTGGATGGTCGCGGACGCGCCAGCGATGCTGAAAGGCGACAACCACTTGCAAGCGCTCCGCGCCAGACGTATTACGGCTGAGTACCCTGCCTGTAACTCTGCACCTGTTGCGTATGTTCAGCCAGCCCCTTTGAAAACTGCGTGTGCCCGGTGCGGTCGGCAACGAAATACAGGTTGTCCGTCGCCGCCGGGTGCATGGCCGCACGCAGCGCCGCGGCACCCGGTGAGCAGATGGGTCCGGGCGGCATGCCTTTGTGCAGGTAGGTGTTGTAGGGCGAATCGAACTGGAGGTCGCTACGATAGATCGTTCCGCGCCAGCGCCCGGTAAGCATCGCTGCGTAGATCACCGTGGGATCGGTTTGCAACGGCATGCCACGGCTGAGCCGGTTCACAAATACGCCCGCCGCCATGGTGCGCTCGTCGTCAAAGTGCACTTCCTTCTCCACCAACGACGCCAGCGTCACCACATTCACCGCAGGCGGGCAAATGCCTGCGCAGATCGCCGCCTCGGGCCGGGGTGGTTGCAGACCCAGCTTCGCAGCCTGCTGGTTGAAGCGGCGCACCATCACCTGCAGCATCTGGGCGGGCGTGGTGTTATGACCGAACAGGTAGGTATCCGGGTACAGGTAACCTTCCAGCGACGTCGCATGCGGCGACCACTGCGCGATCCACTGCGTGTTCTGTCGCGCGGCGTTCAGGAAGTCGACGCCGGAGCCAATGCCGGCCGCCTCCACCGCGCGCGCGATGTCGAACAGGTTGTAGCCCTCCGGAATCGTCAGCGCGCGTGTGTATACATCACCCCGGGCGATGCGGCCGTATACCTCCGCTGCATTTGCCCGGTCGGTAAAGCGATACTCCCCGGCCTTGAGCCGCTCATGCTTCCACGCGCGCATCAGCAGAAACGCGTAACGCGAGCGGATCACCCTATGCTGCTCAAGCGTCGTCGCCATCGCCTGCGTCGATGTCCCGGGCGGCAGCTCGACAAACGTCTCCTCGGAGGGCGTCATCGGCACATACACCAGCGCCGCAGCCGCACCGGAAAGCACCAGAACAAGCAGCAGCAAGACCAAAAGCAGCTTCACAACAAACACTTTCTCATGAGGAGCAGCAAGCTCAAAGAAAGCTGGATCCTGCGAGCGGCCCGCGCAGCATGCGGCTCTTTCTACGCCGCGATCGCATCCCGCAACGCATCGACCTCATGCAGGTAGTCGTGTGCCGGCAACTGTTCCAGCACCTCGCGCAGTTCGCGCACCTGTGCGCCCGTGGCGCGCCCGCGCCGCAGCGCATGCATCAGCGAACACAGCGTTTCCTCAAACTGCTGCACCGCTTGCATGGTGTGCAGCAACGCACTCAACCCATGCGCGAGCCCTTGCGCATCCACGGTTCGCGCCACTGCGGGCGCCGTCGCCGTCGTCACGCGCGAAGGCTTCCGTGTCGCAGCCGCCTTCTTCGCCAAGCCCGAACGCTTCACCGGCTTCCGCGCCGCCGCCGTCTTCTTCGCCACTGTCTTCGCCATCCCGTTTACTCTCTTGCTAATACGATGCCGCTGCACCACAAGGAGTGCACCCGGCGCAAGAAGGCGCTGCTAGACTGCGCGCATGCTCCGTACCGCCGCGGCTCTTCTCGGCCTGACACTCGCCGCCACGTGCACCGGCCAGGCGACCACGCCCGCAAACGCCACCCTTCAGCAGCAAATCGAAAACATCACTCACGAGCTGGCAGTCGCCCGTGCCCATTGGGGCATTTCGGTCACCACGCTCGCCGGCACCCCGATCGCCTCGCTCAACGACGGCCAGTTCTTCCAACCCGCCAGCAACGCAAAGCTCTTCACCACCGCCGCCGCCATGGCGCTGCTGCCCATGGATCACCGGCTCACGACTGAGGTTTACGCCGCCGGTTACTTCCGCAGCAATGGCGTTTTGGAAGCTAATCTCGAGCTGCTCGGCGTGGGCGACGCAAACCTGTCCGGCAGGCCCATACCGTATGCGCCACATCCCGCAGGCCAGCCGGAATCGCCGCGCAATGAGCTGCGCTATGTGGACGAGCTCGCCGACCAGATCAAGGCCGCCGGAATCGTGCGCGTGCAGGGAAACGTCATCGGCGATGATTCACTGTTCCCATGGGAACCCTACCCGGACGACTGGGCGATTGACGATGCGCCCTGGTACTACGGTGCGCCCGTCAACGCGCTCATGATCGCCGACAACGCGGTCACCCTCACTGTCACACCCGGAGGAGCGCCGGCCGGCTCGGGCCAGCCCGCTCCCGCGCATGCTGCGCTCGCTCCCTCCATGCCGTACTACACGATTGACATGCAGGCCACCACAGGGGCAAGCGGCAGCCAGACACGGCTCGACATACAACGCGCCATGGGGGACAGAACCATCCACGTTTACGGCATCATCGCAGCCGACGCGAAGCCCTACGTGCAGGACATGAGCATCGCCGATCCCGCGGAGTATGCCGCCATGGCCCTCAAGGCCAGCTTGGAAGCTCGCGGTGTCCCCGTGACGGGTAGCGCCGTTGCGAAGCACCAGACCGGCTACTACGAGCCGTCCTTCAACACGAGCGTTATGCAGCCGGTAGATCTGCCTACAGGAAAGATCGGCTTGATTCCGGGAGGACGCGGCGCAGGCTGCTCCTGCGGTCCCGAGTGGGCGTCCCGCACCCTTGCAAAACATACCGGCTCGCCCTGGTATGACGACATTGTCATTACCAACAAGACCTCGCAAAACCAGCACGCGGAGCTGTTCCTGCGCTACCTTGGCCAGGTCTTTCAGACGGGTGCAACCACGGTGGGCGGAGCACGCGTGGTCCGCTCTTTTCTCACAGCACGCGCCGGAATCAACGCCGATGACTTTTACTTCAACGACGGCTCCGGTCTCTCGACCCACGACCTCGTCACACCGCGCGCCATCACACAACTGCTACGCTACGCCGCAACCCAGCCCTGGGGCGCGCAGTGGAAAGCCTCGCTCCCCGTCGGCGGCGTAGACGGCTCACTCCGCTCCCGCTTCCCAAACGCCCCGCTGAAAAACCACGTCTTCGCCAAGACCGGCACCCTGGGCGAAGCACGCGCCCTCAGCGGCTACCTGGACGCAGCCAGCGGCCAGACCATCGTCTTCAGCATCATGGTCAGCACCCACACACCACTGAACAACGAGGACGAAAAAGCCATGGACCGCATCGTCGCCGCCATCGCCGCCGCTGAGTAGCCGATGCGGTGTAGCCGCCGCGGTGTAGCCGCCGCGGTGTAGCCGCCGCGGTGTAGCCGCCGCGGTGTAGCCGC
>CAXUEG010000046.1:0-15029 GCA_964249935.1 uncultured Terriglobus sp. | reverse complement strand
GCATGGTGACGTACCCCGGCTGCTGCAGCATGGTGTCCAGATCAGCCGGCCGGTAGTGCGCGTCGTCGAGATACGTCTTGGTATCCGTTCCCCAGGTGTGCTCCGCCGCCAGCAGAAAGCGGCTTAAGAAATCGCGGTCGGTCTCGTCACCCGACATGAAGCGTCCCTGAGCGATCCACTGCTGCCGCAGCCGGGCGATGCTGCGATATGCTGCCACCTTCTCGGGATCGCTGGCGCAGCCGTAAATCCATGTGTCGCCGATCTCACCGGTCACAACGGGCAGGTCCGGCCGGACGCTGTCGACCACTGCGGCAACATCGTTCAGCGTGCCGGCCTTGATCACCGCCGCGGGATAGGCCTGGCGCAGCCTGGCATAGATGACCGCGATCTCAGCCGGGGTATGCGGGCCGCTGTTGTCGTTGCGCACTTCCACATCCACCGCGACACCCGTGCCTGGGATCTCAAGAAGGCTTCCATAGTCATGCCGGTGATACAGGACGGCGAGCGACTGGCCACCGGGCTCTCGCCACAGGAAAAGGCCGGGAACGTCCGGAGGTGTGCTGGCGGCATTTACACCAATATCCAAAAGCCGGACACCCGCCTGCGCCAACGGCGCCACCAGGCCTCGCGTGTGACCCGGCACGTCTGTCATCTTCGCGCCCGTGGTTGCGATGCCGAAACGCTGATCGAGCGCTCGAGAAAACCCCATTGCGCCATCCATCATGGACCGGTCAATCATCTCGCTTTGCCAGTTGAAGGGCAGCGCATGCCAGGCAAGGTCGCGCGCCGCAATCGCCTGCTCCGCGGCCTTTCGTTGTGTGGCATCGGCCTGCTCCAGGTACTCATAGAGAAGCCATGCGCCGGTCGTCCAGATGTAATGCTCGTCTCCCTCCTCGCGCTGCCGGGAGGCCAGCGCAATAGCCTGCGGGAAATAGATATCGAAGTAGCGTCGCAACACGCGCTGCTGCGTCATGGTGAAGCCCACATCCAGGTGACACTTGGTGACTAGCCAAACAGTGTGGATGGGTTTGGACTCAACTGCTCCAAGCGAGAACCGCGCAATGCGCTCGAACAAATGAGAACCGCTGCCGGTCAGCCCCAGAACTCCGGCCCGCTGCAAGAGGCTTCGTCGAGTCATCCGCATATCGCCGCCGTCCCCCAAGCCTGGATGCTCTTCTGAGGCGGAACCTTAGCTGCTGGGTAAGCGACTGTCAATTTTGTTTCCATCGGTGTTGAGTGATTTCGCCTCTCGCATTCATTCTTGACGACGCATGGCGCAGTAACGTGTCGGCTATGCTGATCCCATGAAAGAGAAGGCCAGCGACCTTACAGGTCGGCAGGAGAGCATCCTGCACACGTTACAGAGTTCCGGATCGGTCACCATCGAAGGTTTGCGAACCATGCTGAACGCCTCCGTCGCAACGGTACGGAGAGATTTGAAAGACCTGGAAGATCGCGCGCTGCTCCGCAGAACACGCGGCGGTGCAGTCCCGAGAGGCCCGCTCTTCTATGAGCCCTTTCGGCACGACTCGTCCTTTCAGGACAAGGTAGGCAGCTATGCGGATGAGAAGAGGCGCATCGCCCGCGCTGCATCGCGCCTGGTGCGGCCTGGACAGACCGTAGCCCTGAGTGGAGGCACAACGACGACGGAACTCGCGCGCAGCCTGATGACCACGGACGGCATCACCCTCGTCACCAACACAGTCAACGTCGCAATGGAGCTGAGCGCCTGCAAGAACATCGATGTCATCGTCACGGGCGGCAGCCTGCGCGGGAACTGGTTCACGCTGGTTGGTTCCCTGGCGAACATGGCGGCGCAGATGATCCACGCCGACATCATGTTTCTGGGTGTCGACGGCATCAGCGTCGACTTCGGTCTGTCCTGTGAAAACCCGCAGGAAGCCGAATACCTGCGTCTGATGGCGCGCCATGCCGCGCGCAGGATTGTAGTGACCGACCGCAGCAAGCTGGGCGGGCAGAGCCGATGGATGCTTTGCCCTGCCGCCGAAATCGGAACCCTCATCACGGATACAGGTGCGGAAGACGCTACCATCAAGCCGTTTCTTGATCTTGGAATTGAGGTGGTCCGGGTGTAATGGTTTCCGGGCGCACATACGCTTTCACGGTGGCCAATGGCCTGCTGGCCGGTCGTACCGGGGCAATTACAAACTCGCCCAGGGCCGCCGGCACAATTACAGTTTCGGCATAGTGCAACGTCATCGGCGCAAAGGCGCCCGTTGGGCTGGAAAGAAAGGCCTCTTCCCCTTCCACCAGCTTCAGCACGTTCAACGTGCCCCGCGTGTGGTGTGGGACGGGGCCGGTGAACCAATGGCGGCGGGTTTCCAAAAACTCCGTTGCGTGCAGGCCGGTTCGCTCTTCGATCCAGCCCTGCCCGGCATCAACGGGAGAGATTTGGTGGATCAGCTCGTCACGCACCCAGGAAGCATTGCGCTCCCAACGGATGTTTGCAAGACCGTGCTCCAGGTGAATCGGCCGGGGTCTTCCATCCAGACCGGTGCGCTCCCAATCCCAAAGCTTGAACGTAAAAATATATGGAGTTGCACTGATCTCGAGAACGACGTTACCCGCCCCCGAGCAATGAACTGTCCCCGCTGGAATGGAAAAGTGGTCGTGGGTTCGGGTCGGCCACGAAGCGACGAAGCGGTCTGCTGGAAAGGGTGCGTCGCCCGCCTGTCCCTCGCGCAGCGCAGTCGACATCGTAGAGGGCTGAACGTTGTCGCGCAAACCGAGATACATGGCTGAGCCTGGCTCAGCATGCAGCAGGTAATAACTTTCATCCTGCGTATAGGCCATGCCGAAGTGCTCGCGAATGTAATCCGTGCCGGGGTGCACCTGCAGCGATAGGTTTCCGCCGCCGACCGTATCGAGCAAGTCGAATCGAATCGGGAACTCCGGACCGAACCGGTGCAGAACGGCTTCACCAAGCAACGCCACTGGCTCTTCCTGCACCAGCACGATTGCGGGCAGCTCAAACAAGCGATCGCCAAAACCCAGCAGAACGCTGTTTTCTTCCGGGACACAATCGAAGCCCCAGGCGTAGTTCGCTGGGCCGTCCGGCAGGCGAAAGCGGGCGCGCATCCACTGACCGCCCCATGGACCCGGGTCAAAAAAAGGAACCACCCGAAATGGCCGATGCACCGCATCGCGGACCGCATCGCGCAGCCGGTCGCCCGGCAACATACGCGGCCGGTTCTCGTCATTCAGGTCAAGGAAGAATGCCACGCCACGGTAGAGGCGATGCCGGATCTCGTCACCAACGCGCCAGTCGAGAAAAAATGCGATCTTGTACAGTTCCGCCGGTGACGCCTGCCGATTGTGCAGGCCCAGATTGCCGATTCGCTGCGCGCGTTGACGCAGCTGCAGTTCCCAGCGCGCTACGCTTCCACTGAGCAGCAGGTCCGGCCTCTGAACGACATAGCCGGCGCCCGGGCCAAGCACCACCAGCGGCCGCTGGCTTGCGTCGATGCGCATCCGCATAGCGCCCAGCAGGACTTGGCCGAAGTAAGCCTCGATCGTCCACGGGTGCATGATGTTGAATACGGGATCGTCCGTAAGCGTATCGCTGAAGACGATGCGCAGTTGCTCCGGCGAGAGGAATGCCTCTTCAGTAAAGACGATCTCTCCCAGACGGAGCGCGCGTCCACTCCGGGGTAAAGCTCAAGCGCGATGACGAATCTGCCATGCCGCGGCACGTACGCATTCAGGATTGCAGCAATCTCCTTCCAGCCTTCCGCGCAATCGAACGACCTGCTTGAGATCGAGATCACTGGATGCCGGTCGTAAGAGGGCATCGTCCTAGCCCTGCTCTGAGAAGAGCTCGGCAGCTCCCAGCAAGGCAGCATGCCGCCCAAGCGTGGCCGCTTCCACCCGTGGCAAACCCCGATCGGTATGCCAGGCGTTTTGCTCAACATACGTGCGGATCGGCCCAAGCACCTGCTCTCCTCGCGCAAGCACCGCGCCGCCGAACAGCACCAGCTCTGGCCCATACGCATGGATCAGGCCAACGGCCAGCACCGACCAGACATGAAGACAGTGAGCCAGGACTTCCCCAGCCACCGCATCACCGCTGTCGTTCGCATCGAACAGCGCCCGGAAATCCAGCTGATCTTGTTTGGCCAGAGAGCTAGCAGCAAACCCGGGCCATTGCCGGCAGATTTCCGGCAAGACCGATGTTGAGGCTTCCGCCTCCGCGCAGCCGGCGGCGCCGCAGGCGCAGCGCCGGCCGTTCAGCTGAACCGGCAAATGGCCACCAAGCGCGCCGGCATGACCCAACCGGCTGATCAGCAATCTCCCCTGGAGCATGGCGGCTCCCCCAATGCCGGTCCCCAGCATCACCATCACCACATCCTGCGCGCCTTTCGCCGCACCCACGGACCATTCCCCCAGCAACGCTAACCTGGCATCGTTCTCCAGGCGTACCGGCAGCCCAAAACGTTCCCAAGCCCACTCACGCAGCTTCGTCGCGCTCAGGTCCGGATATTTATTCAGTGGCGAAAGGATCTCGCCACTGGCTGCGTCTACGATGCCCGGGTAGCCGATAGCCAGTCCCTGCACCGATTCAGGCTTCCTTCCTGCCTGGCGCATGCAAGCGCTCAGCTCCTGTTCCAGCGTCTGCAGCGTGTGGTGGACGGACCGGGCATTCGGAACAAAGGTCCGCTCCGCCACAACCCGGCTACCCGCGACGAGACCCACGCCAACGTGCGACCCACCCAGATCGACAGCGAGGATGCTCACGAAATCTCCGTCAAGTGATCGAGCCGTGGAAACTCCGGTTTCACCCTTCCACGTTCCAACGCGATCATGGCTGGGGACTGCACCATTGTCAATCGTTGAGCGCGAAACCGATCTTTCCGATCATTTTTTTGGAAACAAAGCTATGCTGAGATACAGGAGGCCCGGATGTACTTCTGTTCGCCTTGGCAATGGCGGTGCAGTATCTCGTCGTACTGCGCTTCTTTCCAGAGACGAAGGGCCGCTCCCTTTTGCAGATCGAGCAGGCGCTTCACCCTGCTACTTTGCCCTACGTCAGAACGCTGCTCCCCCAAGAGGAACATGATCGAAACCGACGTTAGATCCGAACCGCGCGGGTACTTCGATCCACCGTACCTTGCGCTCGCGAGCCTCGCGATTGAGGGCCATGATGCTTGAGAGGCTGGGCATACCACCCGTGTTGGCGTGGGGTTTCGCCGGCCTGCTCCTGTTCATGATCGGCGACGGTGTCGAGGCAGGCTTTCTTTCGCCATACCTTGTGGAACACGGCCTGACACAGACAGCAGCGGCCTGGGTCTTCTCCGCTTACGGCTTTGCTGTGGGGCTGGCGGGCTGGCTTTCCGGCGCGCTCTCGGATGTCTGGGGACCGCGCCGGGTCATCACACTTGGCCTGGTATTTTGGGTCGTGTTCGAGGTGCTCTTCCTCGCGGTTGGCCTACGTTCCGGCAGTCTCTGGCTGATCCTGGTGACCTATGCTTTGCGCGGCCTGGGGTATCCTCTGTTTGCCTTCGGCTTCCTGGTCTGGATTACCGTGGTCGCTCCAAAACAACGGCTAGGGTCGGCGATGGGATGGTTCTGGTTCGCGTTCACCGGCGGTCTGCCGACGCTTGGCTCGGCAGTTGCCAGCTATGCCGTGCCGCGGGTGGGCGCGTATGCGACGCTGTGGCTCTCGGCTGCACTGGTGCTTCTGGGCGGTCTGGTGTTGCTGGTGGGAGTGCGAGAGCCAAGGGGCGCACGACGCCTGGTCACGGCAGAGGAGCGGCCGCTCACCTCACTGCTCCACTCCGTCACAATCGCCTGGACACGTCCCAAGACAGCCATCGCCTGCGTCGTGCGCATCATCAACACCGCGCCGGAGTTCGGCTTCTTCGTCTTTCTTCCAGCCTTCTTCACGGGCGCGATCGGCTTCAGCATGTCCGCCTGGCTGCATCTGCTCAGCGTAATCTTTCTCTCAAACATCCTTTGGAACCTTCTGTTCGGGTTGATCGGTGACCGCTTTGGATGGCGGCAGACCATCGCGATCTTCGGTGGCTTCGGCTGCACCGTGACCACGCTGCTTCTCTATTACGTACCCCTGCTGCACCACAGCTATTGGGCAAGCGTCTGTGCGGGAGCGCTCTACGGCGCCACGCTGGCCGGCTACGTCCCGCTCTCCGCGCTCATGCCGCACCTTGCTCCTGCGCATCGCGGCGCCTCGCTCAGCCTGCTGAACCTGGGCGCCGGCGTCAGTGTGTGGGTGGGCCCGATGCTGGTCGCATTGCTCCTGCGGCCGCTGGGCGTGGGCGGCCTGATGTGGGTCTTTGCAGCTCTGTACCTGCTCAGCGGCTTGCTGGCGCTCACGCTTCGCGAAGCTGACGTCCCCGCCGAGGTGCGATAGACGTGGCCGTCATCGCCATCGACGCGGGCACCTCCGTCATCAAAGCCGTCGCGTACAGCGAAGACGGCCAGGAGCTTGCATGTGCGCGGAGAAGCACTGCTGTGCTTCGGCCCTCTCCGCAGCACAGTGAGCAGTCCATGGAAGCCGTGATGGTGGCCGTGAACGATGCCGTCCGTGCAGTGGCGAGCCGCTTGCAGGAACCCGTGACCGCCCTGTGCACCACAGCACAGGGCGATGGTTGCTGGCCGGTGGATCGCGACGGCTTACCGCTAGGCCACGCGATGCTGTGGAACGACGGCCGCAGCACCGGTGCAGTCGAGCGGTGGCATCAGGATGGCACCGTCGAACGCGCACGCCGCATTACCGGTTCCGTGACCTATCCGGGCCTGGCAAACGCATTGCTGCAATGGATGCAGGAGCACGATGTGGAGCGGCTTCGGCAGACGCGTTGGGTGCTCACCTGCAACGGCTGGATCTTCTCGCAGCTTACCGGGCAGATCGCCGTGGATCTGAGCGATGCTTCGAATCCCTTCTGCGATCTCCATGCCCGCGCCTACTCTGACGAGGCGTTGCGCGCCTACGGCCTGCAGCAACACCGTGATCGCTTCCCGGCGATCGCACGCGCTGACGCCCTGTGCGGCCGGCTCACGCGCGAAGCTGCTGCCGAGCTTCGCCTTCCAGGTGATACCGCCGTCATCATGGCGCCCTACGATATCGTGACGACCGCATACGGTGTGGGCGCGGTGTCGGCACAATCGGTGTGCCTGATTCTGGGCACTACCATCTGCGCGGAATCCATCCTTCCCGCCTTCGACCCTTATGCCGACGGCGATGGCACAACGCTCGCCCTCGAAGACAACACCTACCTGCGCGCCATGCCCACACTGTGCGGATGCGAAACGCTGGAGTGGGCAGCAGCCATGCTCGGCGTCGCAAGCCTTGAGGCGCTGAGCGAACTCGCTGCGAGCGCCGAAGCGTGTTCGGCTGGCCTGCACTTCCTCCCATACCTGTCGGAAGCGGGTGAGCGTTCGCCCTTCCTTGACCCGCGCGCGAGCGGCAGCTGGTTGGGGCTGAAGCGCTCGCATCGACGCGAGCACCTGGCGCGTGCTGTCTACGAAGGTCTCTGCTTTTCCATCCAGGAATGTGTGCAGCTCTGCTCGCCGCATGGCGAAGAGATACGCGTTGCCGGTGGCGGCGCGCGCAGCGACTTCTGGTGCCAGTTGATCGCGGACGTGACGGGCCAGACCGTGTTGCGGGCCACCGTGGAGGAGCTTGGCACGCGCGGTGCGTTCCTGTTCAGCCAGGTCGTGCGAAAGCGAAGCGCTTCCATCGCGGACGCTTGCGCACGCATGCCTTTGGCGTGCACCTCGTTCCGCACACGGCAGGACGTGCATGCGATGTACGACACGGCTTATTGCAATTTCCTCCAGCTGCGCAATGGGATGCGGCCGGTCTGGAGACAACTCCCGAAGCAGGGCCGCTCATGAAGCCGGTGTACATCGGATTGGACCTGGGCACCCAAAGCGTGCGTGCCATGGCGGTCACGGATGCGGGTGAGGTCGTCGCATCCGCAGCACGACCACTCTCCGGGAAGCGCGACGGTGTCCGCCACGAGCAAGAGCCGCAGCAATGGTGGACGGCCGCCGCCGGAGCCTTGCAGGAAGTGTCAGCTCACAGCCGGGCTCACCATACGATCGCCGCTCTCGCTGTGGATGCAACCTCAGGCACGGTCCTGGTCTTGAATGCCGCAGGGGAACCGGTAACGGCCGGGCTGATGTATGACGACGGCCGCGCTCGTGCCGAAGCTGCCGAGATGGATGAGCGTGGGCGCACCCTTTGGCAGCAGCTCAGCTACCGTATTCAGCCCGCGTGGGCACTGGCAAAGCTCCTGTGGCTGGTGCGGAACGGATACCTGGCGAGTGGTTGCAAGCTGCTCCATCAGAACGATTACATCCATCTGCGTCTGGCGGGCAGACTGCTGCCGACTGATACCAGCCACGCGCTCAAGACCGGCTTCGATACGCTGCATGGCTGCTGGCCGGCACAGGTCCTCCAAGGCGCAGGGATTCCCATCGATGCCTTGCCGGCCGTGGTTCCGCCGGGCCGTCGCATTGGCGAAGTGGACCCGGCGGCAGCAAAGGCCACCGGCTTACCTGCGGGCACGCCGATCATCTCCGGCATGACAGATGGCTGTGCGGCGCAGATTGCCTCCGGGGCCACATCGGTGGGCAGCTGGAACACCGTGATTGGCACCACACTCGTCGTGAAGGGTGCCACGGAGCAGTTACTGCACGATCCAACAGGCGCGGTCTACTCGCACCGGTCGATGGATGGCCTTTGGCTTCCCGGCGGCGCATCCAGCACGGGCGCTGGTGCGATCGCAACGAACTTTGCCCCGGCAGATCTTGTACGCCTGAACGCGCATGCCGAAACAGCGGAACCCTCGCCCGTTGTCGTTTACCCGTTGACGGGTCATGGTGAGCGCTTCCCCTTTGTAGCTTCCGAGGCGGAGGGATTCACGCTCGGCGAAGCCGCCACTGCTGAAGAGCGCTACATCGCGGTGCTGCAGGGCGTAGCCCTATGGGAACGCCTTTCGTTCGACGCCCTGCGGGCGCTGCAGGCGCCGACCCATGGCCGGTTCACCATCTCCGGCGGCAGCACGCGAAGCCGCGCATTGAATCAGCTTCGCGCCGACATCATGGAACGCGAACTGCACGTCGCCGCCGTTGCCGGAAGCGCATTTGGCATGGCCGTGCTCGCCTGCGCCGCCGGCACGAGCAATCTCCAGAACACAACGGAACGCATGGTGCGGCTTGGCGAAAAGATTACGCCCCGGCGTCCGTTCTCCGCGTATGCGGAGCAGTACGGCAGGCTTACGGACGAGCTGCATCGCCGCGGCTGGCTGCCAGATTCGCTACTGCGCGCCGCTCGGGCAGGATCGCGCGCATGAAGCGCCTGGTGCTTGTTCGCCACTGTGAAACAGTGTGGCATGCGGAGAACCGCTACGCCGGCAGCAGCGACATCGCGCTTACGCCCAGGGGCGAGGCGCAGGCAGAAGCTCTGGCGCGCTGGGCGGCAGACGCCACGCTGGATGCGGTGTGGGCCTCGCCGCTGTCGCGCGCGCAGGCAACGGCACGGCCTTCGGCGGTGGTTACGGGGCTGCCGCTGCGCACGGAAGCACGGCTGCGCGAACTCCATTTCGGCCGCGGTGAGGGTCTATCCGACAAAGACATGCAAGCTGCGTTTCCGGCGGAACGCAAGGCTTTCCGAAGAGACCCGGTAGCCCATCATCTGCCCGAAGGGGAACACCCCATCGCTGCCGCCGAGCGGGGCGCGGCGGCGCTCAGCGACATTGCCGATGCCCTGCCCTGGAACGGACGGGCGTTAGTAGTAGCGCACAACACTCTGCTTCGCCTTGTTCTTTGCCATACGCTTGGCGTTGCGCTTTCGCGCTACCGCGACTTGTTTCCGCAACTCGCCAACGGCACGCTTACGGAACTGGGTTGCCACGATGCAGGATTTGCCCTGCTTGCCTTCAATGCACCGCTTTGCCCGCAGGAGAAAGGACGCATGCTCCATGGCTAAGCCCAAGATGCTGCTGATCGGGGATCATTTCATCTCATCCAGCCTGATGCGCAGCAAGCTGGGCGGCTTGTGTGACGGGTACGATGTTCGCGAGGCGAGCACCAGCTTCCCGCTCGAGCCATATCGAAACATTGCAGAGGTGAAAGAAGCCTCAGGCTCCGAAGAGCAGATGATCGAAGCCCTCAAGGGTGTGCAGCTGTGCGTCGCGCACCATGCACCGCTCACCGAACGCGTGCTTCAGCAGGCACCGGATCTGCGGCTGTTCGTGGTCTGCCGCGGCGGCCCGGTAAACGCCAATGTGAAGGCCGCAACCGAGTACGGCGTGGCTGTGGCGTATACCCCCGCCCGCAACGCCGCAGCCACTGCGGAGCACACCATTGCAATGATCCTCAGCACTCTTCGCGGCATCCCGCACAAGGACGCAGCCATGCGGCAGGGACGCTGGGAGGGCGATTACACCTGGCAAACCGCAGCTTTCGAGCTGGAAACGGCAACGGCCGGCATCATCGGTTACGGCGCCATCGGCAGGATGGTGGGACACATTCTTCGCGGCTTCGGCACCACCGTGCTTGCCTACGATCCTTTCGCCACCGGTGCAGCGCAGGAGGGTGTTGCGCTTGTAGAACTGCAGGAGCTGCTGCGCCGGTCCAATGTGATCACGCTGCATGCGCGTGAAACGCCGGAAACGCGCGGCATGATCGGCGCAGAGGAGCTGGCGCTGCTGCCGGAGGGCGCAGTGGTGGTGAACTGCGCACGCGGAGCGCTGCTCGACTACGGTGCGCTGGCCGACGCGCTTAGGGCCGGACATCTGTTCGCAGCAGCCGCGGACGTCTTCGACCAGGAGCCGTTACCTGCGGAATCGCCACTGCTGCATCTGCCGAACTTCGTCGCCACGCCTCACGTCGCGGGTGGCACACGCCAGGCCGCCGAGAAGGCAGCAACGATTGCCGCGGAAGAAGTACGTCGCTATCTGCAAGGAGAGCCGCTGCGTTATTGCGCAAACCCTCAGGTTCTGCAGGGTCTACCAGTAAGACGTAGCCACGACCTCGACTGACACGGGTTGATAACCGATCACTTTCACATGGAGTACGGCTTGCATGCTCTTGTTTTCCCAAAGCTTCGGGGCTGATTGCAGCAAGTCGCGCATCTTCTCAGGGTTTGTGAGAAACTCGGCTGCAGCCTGGGTCCCAAACTCTCCCACTCCGGCTACCGTGATCGCCGGGCCGCCGGTACGGGAGGAGAGCACCCGCGTCAGCAATGCATAGTCATCGGTGGTGTTGTTGCGCGTATCGGGCGAAACCGACCAGGAACGGTTCGGCTTGTCCCGTTCCTGAATGCGCACTCCCTCACGAAAACTGAATGGGAGATCGCGGGTAAGCTCCAGCGTCCATGGATTATTGAACGCACCTACCAACAGACTTGGCTGGTTGCGTAGATCGCCAATCGACAGGTCAGTTCCTGACCGGAGTACAAATGGCCGCTTCCAGTGACTCAGCTGCGGTGTCAGCTGAACAATCGCCGAGGTATCGGCAGCGGTGACAAAAGTATTCTGCACCGGCTGCAAATCCTCTGCGTGAATGGAGGATCCAGGGGCCAGGTTCACCGGGAACTCAGGGCCGGTATTTACCATGCCGTGCTTGGCTCGGTACTGTGCCAGGAAATCAGCGGAGAACACGTAAGCCATATTGGTGCCTTGGTAAATCAGCACTGGCTGATTGCTGCGTAGAAGAGGAGCCCAAAAACGATCCTGCGGCGTCTGCCGGAAGGCTCCGGTCCAAAGAGTCACCGCACTCATGAACAGCAGCAGAGCAACGACGCACGTGAACAACCATCGGCGGGAGGACCAGGTGCGCACCTTCGACGCGGCAACCTGGGTGGCGTCTCCCAGAATCGGGATCGCAATGTCGACACCGGCTGGGTTCAGTATCGATTGCCCCAGAGGACGGGTGTCCTGCCGGAAGTGCACCCGGTACGAGCCTGGCTGCAGTTCCACATGCAGCGGGCGGGTTCCCGGCTCCAAAGATTGATAGAACTGCGCCAACCGCTTCCGCACATCCGCGGCGCGTATCCGAACCACCGGATCTTCGTTGGTGTCGTAGCTCGCATCGCGACCGAAGACCCGCGTTCCAATCACGCGCTCCTTCAGGGATGAGTCGTCGCCGCTCAACGAATGTTCCACGATGTAGCGCAGCAGGGCTTTGCACTGCTTACTCGTGCGAAATGGCTGGCTCGCCAGAATTTGCTCAAGGACCTCCCGCACCTCAGACGCGGAGGGCTCAGCCTCTTGAGCCTCCAGCGAACGATCGCGGTATGTCAGATCAGTGGGCATCACTCCTCGCTTGGGAGCACCTGGGTAGCGTACCGTAGTCTACTCCTTCCCCATCTCGTTCTGTATGAGTGAGTTCGGCTCGCTGTAAGAGCGACCTACCATAAGCTACGTTGACCGCCAGGTTTAACAGCTCCCAAGATGCTCCCGCTTAAGATTCTGCAGAAATTCAGCCGCCGAACACTGTGGTGTTCGGTCTCGCTGTTGCTCAGGATCGCTGAAGGAGACCCGTATGACACGATTCCGGCTGCTGGACTGGGGCATGTTAACCCTCTCGTTTCTTGGCTCGCTCTTACACACGCCCATGAGCGTTGCGCAGGACCTGACTACATCGGCGTACCTGACGGGAACAGTGACCGACTCTACCGGGAGCGTCGTCCCGAAGGCGAAGGTGACCGTGACCGGTGCGGACAATGGAGTCGTACGCACTGTGCGCACCGACGGAAACGGCAGCTACACCGTCCCACTGCTTCCGCCGGGAACGTACGGATTGGCGATCGAGGTGTCGGGCTTCGGTCCCTACAAGCAGACCGGCATTGTCCTGACGCCGGACCGCACCTTCAAGCAGGATGTGAAGCTGGCGGTTGGGACCGATGCGCAGCAGGTTACGGTAGTCAGTACGGCACCTCTGCTGAACACCGGAGACGCGAACCTCTCGGCGGAGATCACGGCGAAGCAGGTTGAGGACCTGCCGCTCAATTTACGCAACGTGATCAGCCTGGCTACACTCAACTCCTCGGTTACCAATACCAGCGAAAGCCAGCAGCTCGGCGAAGGCGGAACCTCCGGCAAGGCCGACCAGGATGTATCGTTTCTGAACTTTGGCGGCGGCTTCTTCGGTACATCCGCGTACCTGCTCGATGGCATCTGGGACACCGATAGCACTTGGGGCGCAGTTATCTATGTGCCATCTGTCGAGGCAGTCTCCTCCTTTAAGATTCAGACAAACTCCTTTACCGCCCAGACCGGCTTCTCTACTGGCAACGTGATCAACATCGAGACGAAGTCCGGTACGCGCAACTTTCACGGCGATATTTTCGAATTCCTGCGTAACTCGGATCTCGATGCGAACGAGTGGTTCAACGATCACAACGATTCGCCGAAGCTGAACTTCCGCCGCAACCAGTTCGGCGCTTCGGCAGGAGGTCCGCTCTATATTCCAGGGCTGTACAAGCAGCGCGACAAAACATTCATCTTCGGCGTGTATGAAGGCCTGCGGCAAAGCTCCCCGGTGAATAACACCTTTACCGTACCCACGACCGCGATGCAGACGGGCGATTTCTCACAGCTTCTTACGGGTGCGCTCGTGACGAACAATGGCGCCAACGTGCTCGACCCGTTCGGCAATACTATCCAGGTAAACCAGTTGTTCAATCCTTACACCGGTCGCATCCTGGTCAGTGGAACGGTTGATCCCACGGTTGGCAAGATGGTCGCCTGCCCCGGAGGCGCTGCGACATGTTATTACCGCGACCACTTCCCGAATAACAACGTAAGCAGCGAAGAGAACGCCGTAGGCGCCAAGCTTCTTTCGTATTATCCAAAGGCAACCAACGGCGCGGTTGCAAATAACTTCTTCGGCTCCGCCTCCGCACCTACAACCTCCGATGAGTATCTGATTCGAGGCGACCATAACATTAGCGATGCGACTAGGATTTACGTCCGCTTCGCCTCCAAACACGAGCAGAAAACCAACTCACCGACCTACTACGGCGCGAATGATCCAGGCGGTCCGGGCAACATACGTCCTAACAATCGCTATAGCATCGTCGCCGGCTTCAGCCACGTGTTCAACGCCACCACGGCGATGAGCGCAAACGCCGGGTTCCACCGCTGGAATCAAGGTGGACTCTATCAAGGCTACCCCTTTGACCAATCGACGTTGGGCTTGCCTGCCGCGCTGAACGCAAATTCCAACCAGTTTCCCATTGTTAATGTCGGCAACGGTGCATCGTCCCTTGGTCCCGTGCAGGGCGGCTACGGCGCCGGTATCGCGAACGTGGGCAGTGTCAACGCGGACGCCACCAAGAGCATTCCCAAGCATGACCTCTCGTTCGGCTTCATGGAGGCGATCCTGCAAAACAACGGCAATGGTCCCGCGGAGACGACCTTCTCCTTTCAGCCGGATTACACCTCGCAGTTTCAGGGCACAAACGCCATCAACGGCGCCGGGTATGGGTTTGCGTCGCTGCTCATCGGCACACCGGACAGCGGCACCACGGCAAACAACTTCCATACCGCTCCCCAGGAGCACTACATCGGCTTCTATATCCAGGACAATTACAAACCAGTTCCGTCGTTGACTCTGAACCTGGGCCTTCGGTATGAATTTCAAACTCCCTTTACTGAGCGCCACAACCGTCAGGCTTACTTCAACTACAACGGCGTGAACCCGATCAGTGCGGCGTTTGGTTCACCGCTGCTCGGCGAAGAGGTGTACAGCTCGTCGAGCCACCCCGGCCTTTACAACACCAATTACACCAACGTAGCGCCGCGCTTTGGCTTTACCGATCAGGTCGCGCCAAAGGTCGTGCTGCGTGGCGGCTTTGGCGTCTTCTTCCCACCGCAGGCTTTTGTGGGTATTCAGGCGAGCCCGGGTTACAGCCAGTCCACTAACTACAACCCAAGCAACAATGGCGGGCTCACACTTGCCACAAACCTCAGCAACCCTTTTCCGGGTGGTCTGCTGCAGCCCACCGGTAACTCGCTGGGCTCGCTTACCGACGTCGG
>CAXUEG010000045.1:380-15316 GCA_964249935.1 uncultured Terriglobus sp. | reverse complement strand
CGGGTTTCTTCCGGCGACTCGAAATTGATCGCTTCAATCTTTACCAGCGCGAAATATTTCTCGCCCTCATGCGGTGGCCGCACATTGCCGCTGATGGTATCGCCTGTTTTCAGGTCGAACTTGCGAATCTGGGACGGTGACACGTAAATGTCGTCGGGACCGGGCAGGTAGTTGTAATCGGGCGAGCGTAGGAAGCCATAGCCGTCGGGCAAGATCTCAAGCACGCCCTCAGCAAAAATGTGGCCTTCTTTTTCGCTTTGCGCCTGCAAAATCTTAAAAATCAGGTCTTGCTTGCGAAGGGCGCTGGTGCCCTGAATATCGAGCCCGCGCGCGAGCTTACCCAGCTCCGCGATGCTCTTCTCTTTCAATTCAGAAATGGTCATGTTCACCTGGTACTGCAATTCTTCTTTGGGAATGGGTGTTACCGGAAGGGGGTCGAGCGGAGGGTGCTGCGGGAAGAGCGTTCTGCTGAAACTACCGGTGTTGCGGAACCTTGCATTTAGTAAGAGGGGTGGACTGGGCCGTGCGTCTGCACGGCCCCGCAGGAATTAAGCGGCGCGCCGCTCTTCGATGTGGTCCAGAACCTCTTCCGGCTCCGGTCCAACCTCGAAGGTGGTCGGCACCTGCTCACGGAAGCGGCCAAGCACCTCGTTTGTTGTGTCCTGCAGGCGCGTGTTCGGTTTGTGCAGCTTGCGCGTGGCCTTGCTGGCCAGCTGACATAGCTGGTAGCGGTTCGTCACGTGCGTCAGCGCACCAAAAATCAGATCAGATCGCATAGTTTTGCTCCTTAAGATCGTCGCGCCACAGACTCCGGCGATACTCGCCGATGATGCAGGAGAAGGACGCTGGCTCAATATATTGGACGGTGAAACCCTGTCTTGGGTCGCAACCTCCGTGGCCTCCCGGCTGCATGGCGCTGTTTTGGCGCCCACTTACAAGGCAACGCACTCGAAAAAACATCGCCGTGACAGCCGTCCGACACCTGCGCGGGCGCGAAAAGCTTGACATCAAGCCCTTGACGCACATCCACCGAACCACCCAGATCACCCGGCATGCCTCGGTTCCTTTGAGAACTTAATGGCTCTTACGCCAGAACGCAACAACTAATTTCAGGAGGGACCGACCGCCTTAAAATTTCCATCGCCTAAGACCAGTAGCTTCGGTCGAGGGTCCGGTACTGGATCGCCTCCGCGATGTGCTTCACCGCGATGTCCTGCGCGCTCTCCAGGTCGGCCACCGTACGCGCGACCTTCAGGATACGGTCATGCGCACGCGCGCTCAGGCCCTGCTGCTGCATCGCTCGCTCCAGCAGCCGCTCGGCATCGGTATTCAGCTCGCAATGCAGCCGGATCTGCTGGGTAGACATCTGCGCGTTACTGTACACAGCCTTGCCACGCTTCGCACCCGCCTGCGCACCGGTACGGCTGAAACGATTGTGCTGGATTTCACGGGCCGCCAGCACACGCGCTCGGATTTCTTTTGACCCCTCAGCCGCACTACCCTGCCGCAGCTCCTTGTACTGCACTGCCGGCACTTCAATATGGATGTCGATGCGATCCAGCAGCGGTCCGCTCACCTTGGACACATAGCGCTGAATCATAGGCGGCGTGCACGTGCACTCGCGTTGAGAATCGTTGAAGTATCCACACGGGCACGGGTTCATCGCCGCCGCAAGCATGAAGCGCGCCGGGAAGCTGAGACTCATCGCCGCGCGCGAGATCGTTACCGTGCCGTCTTCCAGCGGCTGCCGCAGCACCTCCAGCACATTGCGCGGAAACTCTGGGACTTCATCCAGAAACAGCAGGCCATTGTGCGCCAGCGACACTTCACCCGGGCGCGGCACCATCCCGCCGCCGATCAGCCCAGCATCGCTGACGGTGTGGTGCGGCGAGCGAAACGGCCGTTGCGTCACTAGGCCCTCTTCCCCGTTCAGCACACCTGCAACGGAGTGGATCTTCGTCGTCTCCAGCGCTTCTTCAAACCGCAGCGGCGCCAGAATGCCCGGCAACCGTTTCGCCAACATCGTCTTGCCGCTCCCAGGCGGCCCGATCATCAGGATGTTGTGGCTGCCCGCTGCCGCGACCTCCAGCGCGCGTTTCGCCGTGTGCTGCCCACGCACGTCCTTGAAGTCAAGGGGAAACGCCTCGACATCGTGCAGCATTTCCTGTGCCTGAACGCGTAGCGGCTGCGCCACCAGTGTACCGAGGCTGTCGGCATTCAGCAGATCGCGCACCTCACTCAGTGTTCGAACCGGAAACACATCCACGCCTTCGACCACCGCAGCCTCCCGGGCATTCGCCGCGGGCACGATAAATTTGCGGATACCTTTGTCGCGCGCCAGCACCGCCATCGGCAGCACGCCCGGAATGGCGCGCACTGCGCCGTCCAGGCCAAGTTCCCCGATCATCAGGACTCCGCTCACGTCGCGTGCATGCAGAGCGCCGTACGCACCCAGGATCCCGATCGCAATCGGCAGATCGAACCCCGAACCCTCTTTCTTCAGGTCCGCGGGAGCCAGATTCACCGTGATGCGTGTCGTTGGCAGGTCGAATCCGGAGTTGCGGATCGCCGACTGCACCCGGTCGCGGCTCTCGCGCACGGCCGTGTCTGGCAGGCCGACCATGTTGAAGATCGCCTTATCCAACTTGGCGCCGCTGAAGTCGACCTCCACCTCGATCAGGTGAGCGTCAATGCCATACACCGCTGCGCTGAATGCTTTGAAGAGCATGACTGCCTGGGAGACCTGCTTTGCGTGGGGTGACTTGCTCCAACACCCTACAGCATGGCCGCCTCCAGGACCCATAGCACTTTCGCGGCCTACAATGATGTCTGCAGTGACGAGTCTCTTTGAGTTGTTCAAGATCGGTATCGGTCCCTCAAGTTCCCACACCGTCGGTCCCATGCGCGCCGCACTCTCGTTTGCCTCTGGTCTTGTACGCTCTGGCGTTCTGCCCCGGGTCATGCGCGTGCAGGTCGACTTATACGGCTCGCTTGCTCTCACCGGCGTCGGCCATGGCACCCATCCGGCGATTCTGCAGGGCCTGAATGGGCACGCACCAGATACCATCACGCCCCAGCAGCAGCAAGAATCATCAAGCCTTGCTGCCGAAGGCTCACTTCAACTTGCCGGCGAGCACAAGATCGCGTTCTCAGGCGAACGCGACCTGCTCTTCCATCGCACGGAGATGTACCCCGACGCAAGCCGTGCGACGCACCCCAACGGCATGCGGTTTACCGCATTCGACGGCAACGGCGCGATGCTCGCGACAGAGACTTACTATTCGATCGGTGGTGGATTCATCGTCACCGCGGAACATTTCTCGCCTCGCGATTCTGCAATGCCATCTACCGCGCGTTCCGTGCCGTACGCGTTCCGCAGCGCCGCCGAGCTTCTGCAAGTTGCCAGCGCACACAGCCTCAGCATCGCCGACCTGATTCTGGGCAATGAGATTGCCCTGCTCAACGATGCGGCGATCTCTCGGCCGCGTGCGGGTGCGTTGGGAGCAACACCGCAAGAGCAGGTTCACACGGAGATTCTTGCCCTCGCGGATGTCATGTTCGACTGCATCGAGCGCGGCATGGCCACAGAAGGCATTCTGCCCGGTGGGTTGAACGTGCGGCGCCGTGCGTCACGGCTCACAGCGCGCCTGCGTGGCACCGGCTCCGCGGACCCGCTCGCGCCGCTCGATTGGGTAACGGTCTTCGCCATGGCCGTAAACGAAGAGAACGCCGCGGGCGGGCGCGTTGTGACCGCACCGACGAACGGCGCCGCGGGTGTCATTCCCGCCATTGCGCGCTACTACCGCGACTTCATTCCAGGCGCCGATACAGCGGGCCTCCTGCGCTACTTCCTCACCGCCGCAGCGATTGGCATCCTGTACAAGGAGAATGCCAGCATCAGTGGTGCCGAAGTGGGCTGCCAGGGCGAAGTGGGTGTGGCATGCTCCATGGCTGCAGGCGGCCTCGTCGCCGCGATGGGCGGAAGCAATGCTCAGGTAGAGCACGCGGCAGAGATTGCAATGGAACACAACCTCGGCATGACCTGCGATCCAATCGGCGGTCTTGTGCAGATTCCCTGCATCGAGCGCAACGCAATGGGTGCGGTCAAAGCCGTGAACGCAACGCGCATGGCCATGCACGAAACGGACGAACACAAAGTTTCGCTCGATCAGGTTATCCGCACCATGTACCAGACCGGCCTTGACATGCAGTCGCGCTACAAGGAAACCTCACTCGCCGGTCTCGCGCTCAACGTGATCGAGTGCTGAGAAGGTGAGGTTAAGACATTGCCTCTCACACGAAACTCGCGTACTCGTTTTGCACGGAGCCGCTGAAGTTTTCTGTTGACACCCGACGCGCACATCTCTATACATTCGATAGTTGCTCTAAGCAGCGCGCCGTACTTACTCAGGGAGAGTAGACGGACGACAGCGAAGCAGTGGCAAAGGCTGCGACGCAAGCAAAGCAAGTCTCACAAGGGGAAGCGCCCAGCGCTTCCCCTTCTTGCTTGTGTGCTGTTGCTGTCTCGCCGTTGTACTGCCACACTCACTGCATGACTCGCCGCCGCTGGATCGCAGACACCTGGAACGAAGAACGCACGACCGCCGCGCTCACCGGTGATCAAGCGGCACACCTTGCCCGCGTGCTGCGCGCGCAGCCTGGCCAGATCTTCGACGTCGTCGCCGGCGGCTTTTTGCATCGCGCTGAGATAACAACTGTTCGAGACGATGAGGTGACCTTCGCACTTCACGAAGAACAGGAAACCGACAACGCGCTTCCCATTCACCTGCTGCTCGCCGTTTTCAAGTTCGACCACTTTGAATGGGCGCTTGAAAAAGCGACCGAACTCGGCGTCGCGCGACTCACGCCCGTCATCGCACGCCGCACTGAAAAGCACCTCGCGCAGGCCGCTGCGAAGCGCGTAGAACGCTGGCGCCGCATTGCACATGAAGCTTCGCAGCAGTCCCGGCGCTCCAGCGTGCCCACTGTCGACGATCCACAACCACTCACCCTTGCATTGCAAGCCGTCGACGTTTCACTCCGGGTTCTGCTCGCCGAGACCGAGGAACAGACCACACTGCGAACCGCACTCGCCGATTGGAAACCGCAGACCACGATAGCGCTCGCAATCGGCCCCGAAGGTGGTTGGACCGCCGAAGAGATGCAGCGGTTCACCGACGCGCAATGGAAGCACGCCACACTCGGCCCCCGCATTCTCCGCGCTGAAACCGCAGCGGTTGCCGCACTCGCCATCGTGGGCGCTTTACTTTAGCCCTGGACGACTGCTGAGAAGCCGGCACAAAGATGCCGGCAAGATTCGCCCGACCTCTTCACGCGTTCTGCAGAGAGCGGCTAGCTGAACATCTCCTTCACGCGGTCCATGATTGTATGTGAGTGCGGCGTGTTCTCCACGGCGCTCAACTCCCCCAACTGCTTCAGCAGATCTCTTTGCTGCTTGTTCAGCTTCGTCGGCGTTTGCACGCGGATCTCGACGATCAGGTCGCCCTTACCATTCGCGTTGAGGTGCGGCACGCCCTTGCTGCGCAGCTTGAACGTCTTGCCGCTCTGCGTCCCGTCCGGCACCTTCAGGACCGCTGGTCCTTCCAGCGTCGCGATTTCAAGCTCATCGCCCAACGCCGCCTGCGTATAACTGATCGGCACCACGCAATGCAGATCGTCGCCATCGCGAGTGAATACCTTATGCGGTTTCACGCCAAGCACCACGTACAGGTCGCCGGCGGGCCCATCAAATTTGCCCGCTTCTCCTTCTCCCTGATAGCGGATGCGCGTGCCATCCTCCACACCTGCTGGAACTTTCACCTGCAGCGTGTGCTCACGCTGCACGCGTGACTCACCTCGGCACGCCGGGCAGGGCTCGGTGATTTGCACGCCAGTCCCGTCGCACTTCGGACACGTCTTCGCGACGCTGAAGAACCCTTGCTGAAAACGAACCTGCCCAGCGCCGCGGCATTGCGAACACGTCTGCGGCTGCTTGCCGTTTGCCGACCCTGTGCCACGGCAGTCGGTGCACGTCTCCGCTCGCTTTACTTTGATCTCGCGCTCGATGCCGAACACCGACTCTTCAAATTCCAGCGTCATGTCGAACCGCAGGTCGCGGCCGCGCTGTTGACGCGACTGCCGGCGGCCACCGCCACCCATGTTGAACATTTCACCGAAGATGTCGCCGAAGATGTCGCCCAGGTCCTGCGGATTGCCGCCAAAGCCACCACCGAAGCCACCAGGAAATCCGCTGCCCGGTCCTCCGCTCGCCGGACCGCCAACACCCGCATGCCCAAAGCGGTCATATGCCGCACGCTTCTGTGGATCGCTCAGCACGGCATACGCTTCCGAGCACTCCTTGAACTTCTCCTCAGCGTTGTGATCGCCCGGGTTCCGGTCTGGGTGGTACTGCATCGCCAGCTTGCGGTACGCCGTCTTGATCTCGACGTCGGACGCGGTCCGGGTGACCGAAAGCACCTCGTAGTAATCCGCCTTCATCGTTGCTCCCGCCAAAGTATTCTCCTTGCCCATTTCCGCCGCATCGGCTCGGAAGGGCACAGTTTCATCTGTGCCGAAAAGGCCGTCTTAGTTTTTATTGGAGGTGCTTCGCGCTTGATTCTGCGCTAAGCAACTCACGAGAGGTTCAATCCGCTGCAATCCCTTCCTCCGGCGCGGCGCCTGCTGACGGAGAAAGCTTGGGATCTACGCCTCACGCTGCTGCGGGTTCCGTGCAATCTGTACCAGTGCCGGCCGCAGCAACCGCTCCTTCACCTTGTATCCGCGCCGAATCTCCTGCATCACCACGCCATCCGGGAACTCGGCTGTCTCTACCTGCCCCAGCGCTTCGTGCACGTGCGGATCAAACTGCGCACCTACCGTCTCGATGTGTGTCAGGCCAAGGCTGCGGACCGCCTCGTCCAACTGCTTGGCGATGAGTTCAACGCCCGCGCGAAACTGCTCTGGCGATCCGTTCGACTTTACCGCCAGGTCGAAATTGTCCAGCACCGGCAGCAATCCTTCCGCGGCTTGGCCAAGCGCGTAGTCACGGAACTCGGTGCGGTCCTTCGCCTCACGCCTGCGGGCATTCTCAAACTCTGCCTGCAGCCGCGCAATGCGGTCCAGCAACTGATCGCGCTCACGCTTGACCTGCTCGTACTCGGCCTCGCTCACTCCTGGTGTATCTGCGGTGCCTGTGTCGATCGCTTCGCCTTCCACTGCACCCTGCAGCTCTTCGTCTGTCGCAACCACTGGCTCATTGACTTCGCTCATGCCCATCCACCTTCTGTATCGATCCTGAATACTCACAGCCAACCGCCTTTGCGGCATCACCCGCTTTCGCGCAACCGTGCAGCACAGCTATGCTGACCGCTGCGTTTCCGCAAACAGCTGCGCCACATAGTGCACCGCGTTGATCGTCGTTTCGTAATCCATGCGCTGCGGCCCGATCACGCCCACCGCGCCCATTTGAGCGCCACCGCTCAGAGCCGGCGCGGCCACCAGCACCAGCCCCTGCATCTCCGGAGCGTGCGACTCCATGTCAAACACCACGCGAACGGAATCGCTCGCCGCAGCAAGCGCATGCTCCACACCAAGATACGCATGCAGCAGCGCCATCACGCGCTCCTTCGCCTCCAGCGCGGTCAACATCTCACGCAACCGGCCACGGTCCACGGTATCCGCCAAAAGATTGCTCACGCCCTCGACAAAGACTGTGTGCATTGGCGCGGCATCCAGCACCGTCGCCGTCCAGAGCTCCTCCGCCGCTTCACGCATGCGCTGGTACGCGTCGCGTTCTGTCGCTGCGCGTCGAGCTATCTCCGTTCGAATACCCTGGACGGTCCAGCCACGGAAGTTCTCATTCAGGTAACCCGCCGCAGCTTCGAGCTCGGCAACTTGCATCTCCTGTTCCAACGTCAGCACACGGTCGCGCACCACCCCTGAGCGCGTCACCACAACGGCCAGCACGCGCCGCGTAGCCAGCCGCTGAAAGTGAACGTGCTCCATCGGATCGTTGCTCTGCAACGTTGCCATGGCGACACCCACACCCCTCGACAGCGCGGCCAGCACCTGCGACGTTCGCTCCAGGAATGCCTCGCCTGTCGTGCCTTGAAGTCTCGCTTCGATGGCCGTGCGTGACCGTGCCGCCAACATTGCCGGCGCAATCCGGTTTCCGCCGCGCAGCTGCTCCACGTGCAAACGGAACGCTCGCGCTGTTGGAACCCGCCCCGCGGAGGTATGCGGCTGCTCCAGGTAGCCCGCGTCCACCAGCTCCGCCATCACATTTCGAATGGTCGCCGAACTCAGCCCACTCGCCGCTGCAAGACCTTGCGAGGCAACTGGCTCGCCGCTCTGGACATACTGCTCCACGATCGCGGTTAGAATCTCCCGTTGGCGCTGCGAAAGCGTCACGCCGTCCTGAAAAGGAACTGCCATTCCGTTTAGTTTATCCCGGCTTCGCTCAACATCTGAGGCCAATGCACTCAAGTTTCAGATGCCATTCCGGCCTGTCGGTCGCAAACCGCTGTTCCGGGGGCTTTTCCAGAACGGGATGCATCTCGACCGGAGCCGGACAGTCTTCATCGTGACGCGCAGCGGAGGACCTGCACCTGCCCCCAACGCGTGCGGATCCCAAAAGACAGCTACAAAACCTCAAACACACCCTTTTGCTCTTCCGCGACTTCGTCCACCCGATCCATCACCGCTCGTGCAATCTGGAAGTAAGCAGCGCCGCGCGGGTCATCCTCATTCCTAAGCGCTGCCGGCATGCCCCGGTCTCCGCCCTCCCGAATCGCCGGATCGAGGTCAATCGAGCCTAGGAACTCCCGGTTGTACTGCCGTGCCGTGGCGGCAGTTCCACCCGCGCCGAACACATCCAGCAAAGTGCCATCCGGCAAACGCATTTGCGACATGTTCTCCACCAGGCCCAAGACACTCACATTCACCTGGTGAAACATCTCCAATGCTTTGCGCGCGTCCTGCAGCGCGACGGCAGAGCCCGTACTCACCACTACCGCTCCGGTCAGCGGCACCGTTTGTACAAGGCTGATCACCACATCGCCCGTGCCCGGCGGCAGGTCGATCAACAGGTAATCCAGCTCACCCCATTCCACCTGTTGTAAAAACTGCCGGATGACCTGGTGCAGCATTGGACCACGCATCACCAGAGGCTTGTCGCCCGGCGAGATCAAACCGACCGAGATGAACTTCACGCCGAAGCTCTCCAACGGCACAATCCGGTTATCCCCGACCACCGAAGGTTGGCGTGACTGTCCCATCATCGTCGGCACATTCGGCCCATAAATATCGGCATCCACCAAACCAACCCGCTTACCCAGTTTTGCAATGGCCACCGCCAGATTCACGCTGAGCGTCGTTTTTCCAACTCCGCCTTTGCCGCTTCCAATCGCAATCACGTGCGCAATGCCCGGCAATGCCTGCGGCCCTGGTGCGCCATGTCCCATCTGTCCCATACAAACCTCTCTGCAGTTCTTCGGCAGCACGTTTAATAACGATCGTCTCCAGCGAATCTGAAAGAGGACCTGCTTCTCCGGCAGCGGCACCGATGTCCAAGCGACGCCAGCTCTCTATCTGCTGACTCGCCTTGCCTAGATGTGCCAGTCCATCGTCAGCGTCTTCCGAATCTCACGTTTTCGCGCAACCTCATCCGCACGGCCTTCCCGCCGCCGCGATGCGTCCTCAAACCGGCGCTTCTGATGCTCTGTCTCCGGCACAATGGGGGGCACCGGTACCGGCTGCCCTGTCTGGTCGACCGCCACATAGGTCACATACGCCGAACACACATGGCGCAGTGCGCGCGTCTTTGGATCTTCAACCATCGCCTTCACGCCTACCTCCATACTGGTGCGAAACGCGCGGTTCACGCTCGCCTTCAAGATCAGCAAATCGCCTACATGCACCGGCGCAACAAAGTCCAGATGGTCCATGCTCGCTGTCACTACCAGGATCGCGCGCGCATGCCGGTAAGCCGCCACCGCACCGACCAGGTCCACAAACTGCATCAGCTTGCCGCCAAACAGGTTGCCAAGTGAATTTGTATCGCCTGGAAAGATGATCTCGCTGCGCTCTGCCTGCGATTCCGCAACGGTACTTTGCTTCTCGTTCATCTGCTTTGAGTCTACGTTGCAACAGAGTGGCGATTCGCGCCGGCGAACTGCTGCATCGCGGGATCTCTCGCCCAACCGGCGTCGAACGGATGCAAGCCCTCTACCATGCCTGTATGGACAAACTTGACATACTCACCACCATCCTGCAGCAGAACCCAGCCGACAGCTTCGCCCGCTACGGCCTCGCCATGGCTCACCTCGCTGACGGAAATACTGATGCTGCGCTCACTGAGTTCGCCAAGACGACCGAGGGCAATCCCGACTACGTCCCTGCGTATCAGATGGCCGGACAAACACTGGCCAAGCTGCACCGCATCGACGAAGCGAAGCAAAGCCTGACCAATGGTCTCGCAGCCGCACAGCGCACCGGTAATCGCCACGCCGCGTTTGAAATGGAAGCACTGCTCGACGAGTTGAACCTCGGCGACTGATCACACAGGCACAACACCTTGGTAGATCTGGTGCCTGATGCGGGGATCAGTGTCTCTCCGTCGCTCTTACCGCGTCCTGTGTGTGGCTCCCCAAAATCCGACGTGAGTCGTTCCTGTTGCATGCCAAGGCGTATATCGGCTTCCGCCTTTCGCGCGAGCGCATCCCTATACTGAAGCTATGGCCATGCCCACCTCCATTCCTGAACACCTGCCGCAAACACTCGGCGAACTCCGCAGCAGTGAGTGGACCGAGGCTCGCGTCTGCCGCTCCGTCAAAGACGAACTGCGCGACAATCTCATCGCCAAAGTGCGCTCCGGCGCTACCATCTTTCCCGGCATCATCGGCTACGAGGACTCCGTTGTACCCCAGATCGTCAACGCCGTCCTTTCGCGGCAGAACTTCATTCTGCTCGGACTCCGTGGGCAGGCGAAGAGCCGCATTCTGCGCGGCCTGACCACGCTGCTCGACCCTATCGTGCCCTACATTGCCGGTTCTGAAATCCGCGACAATCCTTACAAGCCGCTTTCGCAATCGTCCAAGCTGCTCATTGCTGAAAAGGGTGACAACACACCCATCGCCTGGCTCACGCCCGATGAGCGCTTCGTGGAAAAGCTCGCGACTCCCGACGTGACTGTGGCCGACCTCATCGGCGACGTCGATCCCATCAAGGCCGCGCGCTCCGGCGAGCAACTCTCGAGCGAGGTGACGATGCATTACGGCCTGCTGCCGCGCGCCAACCGCGGCATCATCGCCGTCAACGAGATCCCTGACCTGGCCGGCAAGATTCAGGTTGCGCTCTTCAACATCATGCAAGAGGGTGACGTGCAGATTAAGGGTTATCCCGTCCGTCTCCAGCTTGATGTCGCGCTCACCTTCAGCGCCAACCCGGAGGATTACACGGCACGCGGCAAAATCGTGACGCCGCTCAAGGATCGCATCGGCTCCGAGATCCGTACCCACTACCTCGATTCAGTCGACCAGGCCATCGCGGTCACTGAACAGGAGGCCTGGTCCACCCGTGCTGTCCTCGACATTCAAATCCCTCGCTATGTCCGCGAGGTGATCGAGCAGATCGCTTTTGTCGCCCGCGAGGACAAGCGTGTTGACAAGCGCTCCGGTGTCTCGCAGCGCCTGCCCATCGCAACCATGGAGCTCGTCATCTCCAACGCGGAGCGCCGCGCTCTCGTCCACAACGAAACCGTCGCAGTCCCGCGCATCGGCGACATCTACACCGCGCTGCCCGGCATCACCGGCAAAATCGAGTTGGAGTACGAGGGCGAAATGCGCGGCGCCGACACTGTCGTGCGCGACATTATCCGCAGCGCGGTAGCCCGCGTCTTCGACGGCTACTTTGCCGAAGCCAACACGCAGCAGATTGAGCAGTGGTTCAATCTGGGGGGCACCGTCCAGCTTTCCGACGCCTCAGCGGCCGAGGACTCGTTGAAGGAGCTGCAGGGGATTCAGGGACTCTTCGACAAGCTCAAGCCGCTCGGCCTCGAAAAGCGAGCGGGGGCCGAATCGCTTGTTTCCGCAGCCGAATTTCTGCTGGAAGGCATGACCGCACACAAGCGCCTGAGCCGCAATGAAGAGCGTAACTTCTCAGCCGCCGAACGCCAGTCTCGCAAGGAAAAAGCGCAGAACTATACCGAAGAAGTGCGCGACCGCGAGCGGGAAAATGCGGAATGGCAAAGCCGCAACCGCAAGCGCAACTTCAACTAGCGCGGCTTGTCCAAAAGAGTTGGCATAGACACGCTGGGCGGCATAGACAAAGCATTGTTACCCTGAGCGCAGTGAAGAACCTTCTTCAAAGCGCCACGATTTCGCTTCGGCCGGTCCACCCACAAGTTCGCGAGGGTGCGAAGCGAAGAATGGTTTGCCCAGCCCCCATCGGGTCCGGGCCTCCAGGGAAATCAGATTCGGCGTACCCATTCAGGTACACTCTGGCGCATCGCGCCACCGACTCGCCTTACCCTAGCCACAGGTCTCTTTACCATGGCGAAACGCGTCGGCGTAGACAAGTGGCTCTTTGGCACCGTGCTTACGCTGGTGCTGTTCGGATTGGTCATGGTCTTTTCCGCCTCGGCCATGCTGGCAAAGGCGCAGTACGGCACGCCGTACAGCTTCGCCATGAAGCAGGCAGTCTGGGCCGTGCTCGGCATCGTAGCGCTCTTCGCGCTCATGAAGATCGATTACCGCAAGTACAACAACCCCCGCCTCATCTTTCCATCCATCGCGATCACCACTCTGCTGCTATTGATCGTGTTTGTCATGGGCGCGGTCAACGGTGCCCATCGCTGGATCCGCGTCGGCAGCATCACCCTGCAGCCGTCGGAATTGGCAAAGCCCGTCATCGTACTGTTCCTCAGCTACTTTCTGCAGTCACGCATTCACCAGATGGACGACTGGAAGGGCACGATCCTGCGTGCCGCAGCGGTGCCGCTCCTCCTGGTCGCCCTCATTCTGAAGGAGCCTGACCTCGGCACCAGCATGGTATGCGTGGGCGTCACCGCGCTAATGCTCTACCTGGCCGGCGCTGACTTTAAATACTTCTTCTACGCGGCGATCCCAGGCGGCTTCATCCTGTACTGGATGCTCTTCCACGTGGCGTGGCGGCGCGCCCGCATGCTCGCTTTCTGGAACCCCGACGCCGACCCGCGCGGCACCGGCTTCCACATCCTGCAGTCGCTGATCGCGGTCGGCACCGGCGGCTTTCATGGCTTGGGCCTGATGGAAGGCCGGCAGAAGCTCTTCTACATTCCGGAGCCGCACACCGACTTCATCTACGCCACCATCTGCGAAGAGCTGGGGCTGCTCGGTGCCATCGCCCTGCTGGGACTGTTCTGCTTCTTCGGCTACCGCGGCCTCCGCGCGGCCATCCTGTCGACCGACCCGTTCGCCCGCTTTCTCGCCTTCGGTCTGACCACGATGATCCTGATCCAGGCGTTTTTCAACATCTCGGTCGTGTTGGCGCTGGTCCCGACGAAGGGCATTCCGCTTCCCTTCATTTCGTCCGGCGGTACAGCGGTGTTCATTACGCTCGCGAGCATGGGCGTACTGCTCAACATCACCCGCGAGATCGATTGAGTCCCTGGTGCTCACTCGCGACACGAACGACATTGTCATCCTGAGCACAGCGAAGGGCCTGCTTTTTCCCCGAAGCAGCAGTAGTGCTGCATGGAATGCTGCGTGCGTGTCTTGATTGCCGGTGGCGGCACAGGCGGCCACGTCATCCCCGCCCTCGCCATCGGGCGCGAGTTGCGCGACAGGCATGGCGCAGAGGTGCACTACGTCGGCACAGCACGGGGGATCGAAACCAAACTTGTTCCTGAGGCGGGCTTTCCGCTCAGCCTAATTCAGGTCGGCAAACTGAAAAATGTCAGCCTGCTCACACGCGCGAAGACGCTCACAGACCTGCCGCGCGGCATCCTGCTGTGCCTGCATCTGCTGCGAACCTTCAGGCCACAGGTCGTTGTAGGCGTTGGTGGGTACGCAAGCGGACCGGCCATGCTCGCCGCAGTGCTCTTACGCATCCCCACTGTTGCCTATGAGCCGAACGCCGCTCCCGGGCTCGCAAATCGTCTCGTCGGCCAGTATGTTTCCGCCGCCTGCGTGAACTTTCCGGAATCAGCAAAATACTTTCGCAACGCCGAGGTGACCGGCGTGCCGGTGCGAGAGGCCATCGCAGCGATCCCAGACCGGCCGGCTGAAGGTCCGCTGCGCCTGCTCGTCACTGCCGGTTCAAATGGCGCAAAAGTCTTCAACGAAACGCTGCCTCTGATCGCGCGCGACCTGATCGCCGGTATCCCCGGGCTGCGGATTGTGCACCAGACGGGCGAACGGGCGATGGACGCAACCATCAACTCCTACGAGAGGCACGGTATCGTTACCGGAGACAAAGACGTTCCGGTTATGGTCCGGGCGTTTCTGACGGATATGCCCGCTCAGCTCGAGCTCGCCGACCTGGTTCTGGCTCGCTCCGGCAGTACGGTTGCGGAACTCGCCGCGGCGGGCAGACCGTCGCTGCTGGTGCCCTTTCCGCAAGCAGCGGACGACCACCAGACCCGCAACGCACAGGCCATGGTGCAAGCCGGGGCTGCCCAGATGCTCTCGCAACGCGACCTGACGCCGGAATCGCTCTCGAAAGCGCTTACGCAGATGCTGCGCAATCCAGAGCAGCTTCGCCGCATGGGACAGCGCGCTCGCTCCGCCTCGCATCCCGGCGCGCTCCAGGCCATCGTTCGCCGTATCCTCTCCGTTGCGGGATCAGGTTAGCGCTGACTCGGTAGAGAGCAAAGGCCACCGCAAAGGACAGAAAGGTACGTAACGGACAAGGCCCGGCAGATTTGCCGGGCCTTGCTTTTCCCTGGGGGGAGGGAAACT
>CAXUEG010000045.1:0-320 GCA_964249935.1 uncultured Terriglobus sp. | reverse complement strand
GCGGATGACCGCCGCCAGAGACGTTTGCGCTCGGGCGAGCGCCTCCGAAACTCTGGCCTCCAGAGAAGCTCCGCTGCCCCCCGGCATTCGGTGCGGCCGCGAACGACCGCTGCCCTCCACTGAAGTTCTGGCCGCCAGCAAAGCGATTGCCGGAGTAGCCGCCACCTACCGGTCCACGCCCAGCGTACCCGCCGCTTCCGGGCGCCACACGCGCCCCCACGTTGCCGCCGTACCCGCCACGGTTGTACCCACCGCCGGCGAAGCCACGTCCTGCGAAGCCCGCTGCCGGGTGAGCGGTAAAGCCAACACCCCCGCCGCGG
>CAXUEG010000044.1:2772-15821 GCA_964249935.1 uncultured Terriglobus sp. | reverse complement strand
GCCTTTTAGATCGTGCATCGCCTCGTGCCCCTACCCGCGAAGCACAAGGTAGGCGGTGAAAGGCGGTCGATGGATTCGAATCGGTTGTGGCGAGCTGTCCCCTTCCCCGTCCGCAATGCGGAGAGAAACCTAACGGTGCTTGGGACTTGGGTACCTACTAATTGATCGGCTCGGGAGAGAAGTTGCGCACAATCTGCTGCACGCCCTGTGCGGAGAACTGGATGGATGCGTCCAAGCCGGGATTGATCACCAGGCCGATGTCACGCGGCATTGCGCGCAGCCATGTGAGCGCGTCGATCTGCAGGCAATAGCTGGCCAGGTTGCGAAAGGCGACCGCGTAGGCTACATCGCTGTAAGCGGCCACAAACGTCTCGCTGCCTTTGTCGAGGAGGATAGGACGAACCTCGCTGAGTTCGCGGTGAACTTCGGTCCGGCTCGGCACCGCGATGTTGCTTGCGACCAGCCTCGCCACCAAAGCCTGCTGGGACAGGGTGCCGGCGCGGGCGGCAAGGATGGCTCCGTCGAGTTCGTTCGATGTGTCCATGTGAGCTGTTGGATGCAAGGTGCGTGCAGCGGCACGGGAGCCATCGTGAAGCCTGTTGTGCATCCAAAGCAATATGAAGCCGAACCAACTTCGTAGCCTGGGCCGCTCGGGCCTGCTGGTTTCTCCCGTGGCACTGGGAACCATGACGTTTGGCACACCACGCTGGGGCTCGCCGGACGAGGTCAGCGAACAGGTCTTTCGGGCGTACACGGAAGCGGGCGGCAACTTCATCGACACGGCGGATGTGTACGCGAAAGGCCGCAGCGAGGAACTGGTCGGCAGCTATGTTGCGGACGCGAAGCTGCGCGACGATCTTGTGCTGGCGACCAAGTACACCTTCAATCCGAACCCGGGCCGGCCGCTGCTGGGTGGCAACAGCCGCAAGAATCTGCATCGCGCGCTGGAAGGATCACTGCAGCGTCTGCGGACGGACTATGTGGATCTGTACTGGGTGCATGCGTGGGACCAGGTCACGCCGATCGAGGAGGTCCTGCACTCGATGGGCGACCTGATCCGCGCGGGCAAGATCCGGTACTTCGGTCTGTCGGACATACCCGCCTGGTATGCCACCAGGATGGCGACGCTGGCCGAGGCGCGCGGGCTGCCGGGACCGATTGCGCTGCAGATGGAGTACTCGCTGACCAGCCGCGAGATCGAGGCCGAGTACGTGCGCGCCGCCGAGGTCTGCGGCTTGGGGATCACGCCGTGGAGTCCGTTGGCCGCGGGCTTCCTGGCCGGCAAATACAAGCGCGACGGTGATGGTTCTGTGCAACAGGGCGGTGGGCGGCTGGACCTGAACCTGCCGTCGTTTCAGAAATTCAACGAGCGGAACTGGCAGGTGCTGGACCGGGTCCGAAAGATCGCGTCCGATGCCGGGCTCGATCTCCCCCAGACCGCGCTGGCATGGGTGTACGCGCGGCCGGGCGTCACGTCGACGATTCTGGGCGCGAAGACGGTCGAACAGTTGCAAAGCAACCTCGCGGCGCTCGACGTGAAGCTTTCCGCCGAACAGATGGAGGCGCTCAATCAGGCGAGCGCGCCAGAGCCGACGAGCATGGACCGCTTCTTTTCCGGGGCAGGCAAGAAGATGATCTTTGCCGGTGCGGACGTGGAAGCATGGCGGTAGGCCAGGCCTCCGGCAGCTTTATGAGAGGTGAGCCGGCCCTGTGGAAGGCGTAACGTCCGTGCCGGCTGCTGGCGTGATGACCACGGCCGGTTGTGCGGCATACTCCATACCTTCATGAGACACCGGCGCGATCGGCGTTGAGTGTACCTGCTGTGGGTAAGCGGACGGCTGCGGGTAGCCGGGCTGCTGTGGGTAGACAGGCTGTTGCGGGTAGCCTGGCGCGCCGTAGGTCTGCGGCAGATATGGAGGGCCATTCTGCACGACGACCAACGGTTGCGGGTTCGATAACGCCCAAACCAGCGCTCCGATCCATCCCAGCAATGACCAGCCGAGCAACAGGTTCAGTACAAAGATGCCGCCCAGGCTGCGATGTTTCTTCCGTTGCGCGATGATGGTCGGCAGAAAGTAAAGCGCCATGCCAAGTGCCACCGCGAGCAGAGTGAGGACAAGAAACAGGATCGAGGAGAACATGGCATTTCGCTCCGTAACTGTGTTCGCAGCATACCTCAGGGTTTTGCGTCCGGCAGCTTCATCTCTACACCTCACGCCACGTGCAAGAGCGGCAACTCGGCCAAGTCACAGCTGTGCCCCGGGCTGGCGGGAGACCTCCGCTGCCTCACGAACGTGATCCTCTTCCACGAAGCAGGAACCATGCGCGATCCCCAAAAAGTGCAGCATCGGTTGACCGGCTTACGCCTGTAAGCTGAAGCAACGGAGTCACGTGTGCCAGGCTACTTCGATCTCTGGACGGTCCTGTTTTCGTTTGTGATCGCTTCGCTGGCGGGCTTTGTCGCGTTTGAGTCGATCGATCACACGCGGTACAGCAACCGGCCGGAGTTGTGGACAATGGTCAGCGGCGTCACGCTCGGCCTCGGCATCTGGTCGATGCACTTTATCGGCATGCTGGCCTGGAAGCCGCCGTTCCCGCTCTACTATGCGCTGGGCCGAACGCTGCTGTCGGTCTGTGCCGCGATCGGCGGATCGTGGCTCGCCGTGCGCATTACGATCCAGCACCGTGCGGGCGCAAAGCGAACCCACCGGATTGCGGGTGCGCTGCTGGTGGCGACCGGCATTTGCGGCATGCACTACATCGGCATGAGCGCGCTGCGGTTCACCCAGCCGGAGATTTGGAGCCGTCCGCTGATCTTGCTGTCGGTCGCAATCGCCATTGCGGCGTCGTTCGTGGCGCTGGATCTGTTCCGGCGCAGCGGTATGGGCGAGTTCAATGTGCGGCGCCAGGCCGCGGCATCCCTGGTGCTCGGCGTCGCCATTTGCGGCATGCACTACACGGGCATGCTCGCCATGATGCTGCCTGCGGGCGCGACCAGCGTGGTGGATGCAAACGCATTCAGCGGGGCGCAGCTGGCGCGTGTGGGTGTAGGAAACGCGCTTGTCTTTACGGTCGCCCTGCTGGTGGTGTTCTCGCGCGATAAGGTCCGGCTGCTGGAAGTGGCGAGCCAGGCTCGCTTTGCAGCGCAGGAGGCAAATCGCAGCGCGGAGCGGCTCAGCGCGGCGGGCAAGATCGCGGCGTCCATCTCGCATGAGATCAACAACCCGTTGGAAGCAGTGACCAACCTGCTCTACCTGGCGGAGCAGGGCAACATGGGTGACCCCGAGCGGGAATATATCCGGATGGCGCAAAACGAAGTGAGCCGCATTGCGGAGATCACGGCGCATACGTTGAAGTTTTACCGGCAACAGAGTGCGCCAACGGCCACGTCGCTTTCAGAACTCTTTGAGTCGGCGCTGGTCATCTTCGCGAAACGGCTAAAGTTGGCCGGCATCGTTGTTGCCAAGGACTGGGATCCGGCGGTTCCGCGGATTGTGTGCCGCTCCGGCGAAATGCGGCAGGGGTGCGCGAACCTGATCGGCAACGCGATTGAGGCGATGCCCGCGGGCGGACGGCTGGAACTGTCGGTGCGCAAACAGCAGGGAGGCCTGCGCATCGTGGTGGCCGACACGGGGCAAGGCATCTCCGAAGCCGATCAGGCGCGCATCCTGGAGCCGTTCTTTACCACCAAGGGCGCCAGCGGCACCGGCCTGGGCTTGTCGATCTCGGCGGAAATTCTGCAGCGGCACGGCGGTACGCTGCAGTTCACCAGCAGCATGAAGCAGGGCGCGTCGGGAACGCGATTTGTGCTGACCCTGCCGGAAAACCCGCCCACGGACTTGTTGAAGCCGCAGAGTGGGCCGGCGGAGCATGCGACACTAGCGGTGTGAGCCAGCCCACAGCCAGCACCCACCAGGCGGAGGCCGCGGTCACTGGAAACTCCGCCGCACCGCTTGCCACGATTGAGGTTCCGAAGCCACTCGAGGCTTCGCCCGCGCAGCTTGCCGCGCTGCTGAAAACACACAGCATTACCGGCGAGGAGTACGCGAAGATCCTGGCGGCGCTGGGCCGCACACCATCACTGACAGAGCTTGGCATTTACAGTGTGATGTGGTCCGAACACTGCTCGTATAAGTCGAGTCGCGTGCACCTGAAGCGGCTGCCCACAAAGGGCGAGCGCACCAGCGGACCGGGCGCGGTAATGCAGGGACCGGGCGAGAACGCCGGCATCATTGATGTGGGCGACGGATGGGCCTGCGCCTTCAAAATCGAGTCGCACAATCACCCCAGCTACATCGAGCCATACCAGGGTGCGGCAACCGGCGTGGGTGGCATTCTGCGCGACATCTTCACCATGGGCGCGCGACCCATGGCGGTCATGGATTCGCTGCGGTTTGGCCCGCTGGCGCCGGAGCCTCAGACATTCAAAGGCGCCAATGGTTTCAAGGGGACGGGCTCTAGCGCGTCCGCTGGCGCTGCGCAGAACGTTAGAACTTCAGCCCCGGGGAGCGTTGCCGCGGAGCCGTTTCGCGGCGCGACCGAAGACACCAGCGAAGAGGCTGACGCTTCTTCGGCCGCAACGAAATCCGACGGGATCGACTACGCCAGGAATCGCAGCGTCATGGAAGGTGTGGTCCACGGCGTGGCCGGCTACGGCAACTGCTTCGGGGTTCCAAATCTGGGCGGGGAGACGCGCTTCGAGGCATGCTACAGCGGCAATCCCCTGCTGAACGCCTTTGCGCTGGGCCTGGTCCGCCACGACGAGATCTTTTATGCCAAGGCGACGGGTGTCGGCAATCCAGTCATCTATGTGGGCGCGAAGACAGGCCGCGACGGCATTCACGGCGCCACCATGGCGAGCGAGGAATTTACCGAGGGGAGCGAGCAGAAGCGGCCCAACGTGCAGATGGGCGACCCGTTCCTGGAGAAGCTGCTGCTCGAGGCCTGCCTGGAAGCGATGAAGACCGGTGCGGTGGCGGGCATTCAGGACATGGGCGCGGCCGGGTTGACCTGCTCCACCTGCGAGATGGGCGCGCGCGGCGGCGTTGGGCTTGAGATTGAGCTGGACCTGGTGCCGCAGCGCGATAGCGGCATGACGAGCTACGAGATCATGCTGAGTGAATCGCAGGAACGCATGCTGCTGGTGGCGCATGCTGGCCGCGAGCAGGAAGTGCTGGACGTGTTCGACAAATGGGGCCTTGATGCGTCGGTCGTCGGCACCGTCATCCCGGAAAACCGCATGCGCGTGCGCCACGGCGGCGAGCTGGTCGCGGACCTTTCCAACGAGTCGCTGACCGATGACGCGCCGCTCTATCACCGGCCCGTGGGCGAATGGAAGGCACCGGTTCCGCTCGACCCGCCCGCATGGATGCTGGAAGAGTTGAAGAAGCCGCGCGACTACACGGCGGACCTGTTGAAGCTGCTCGCGTCACCAAACATCTGCTCCAAGCGATACATCTATGAGCAGTACGACAGCATGGTCCAGACGAACACCGTCTTCGGGCCGGGGCAGGCGGAGGCAGGCGTGATCCGCATCAAGGGCACGGGCGACCCTACCACCGGCAAGCCGGAGCGCGGCATTGCGATGGCGCTCGCCGGCAATGGCCGCTGGACCTATCTCGATCCCAAGCTGGGCGCGATGCACGCCGTCGCCGAGGCCGCCCGCAAGGTCGCCTGCACCGGCGCCATCCCCGTTGCCGCCACCAACTGCCTGAACTTCGGCAACCCGCAGAAGCCGGAGATCATGGCGCAGCTCTCGCAAGCCATCGACGGCATCGCCGAAGCCTGCACCGCCCTCGGAACGCCCATCACCGGCGGGAATGTCTCGCTTTATAACGAAACCAAGGGTGAAGGCATCTACCCGACTCCGGTGCTCGGCATCGTCGGCATTCTCGAGGACGTGACGAAAGCTGTGCCGAGTGGCTTCCACCAAGCTGGAGACGCAATCATCTACGTACTACCAACGATTGCCGACGATGCGGAACTTATCTCCGAGCGGGATGCAGAGCAAGAAGGCGTTCGCATGTTCGGCGCCAGTGACTTTGCCATCACCCATCAAACTTTTTGGGGAAGGCCGCCGAAGCAGGATCTAGCAGCAGCAGCGAAGTTGAACAACCTGCTCAACAAGCTGGCATACAAAGGTTTGCTTACGTCAGCACAGGACGTTTCAGACGGTGGTTTAGCGGTTACGCTCGCAAGAGCCTCCCTTTCCAAAGGCTTTGGCAGCGACATAGATTTGCACGCCTGGTCTGACGAGAACGTGACTATGAAGCTCTTCTATGAGTTCGCGAATCACATCGTGATTACCTGTTCACCCTCAGATATGAAAGCTGTGGAAGAAGTCACCCAAAGCTACGGTTTCGAAACCGAGTACATCGGCAACGTAGGCAGTGATGAATTCAATATCAGCGTCGCGAATCGCCAGGTCATCTCCGCTCAAATCAAAGAGCTTCGACAGGTCTTTCCGAGCGGCCTCAGAGAGCAGCTCGAAGCAGAGGTGGTCCTGGCATGATCGATTTTGCGCCGTTGCAGAACGCTGTCGCCCAACTCACCTCAGCGTTGCAGGAGCAGGCACGCGAGCCGGACCGGCAACTGCTGCGAGCTGGGCTGATCCAGACGTTTGAGTACACCTACGAGCTTTCCCACAAGATGCTGCGGCGCTACCTGGCGTCAATAAGTCCAAGCCCATCGGAGATTGAAGATCTCAGCTTTGAGGACCTGATCCGCAAGGGAGATGAGAGCGGGCTCTTGAAGGCGCCTGTCGCCGCCTGGAAGAGTTTTCGCGAGGCCCGAAGCATCACCAGCCACACCTATAATGAGTCGAAAGCGGAAGAAGTCTTGGCGAAAATTCCAGCGTTCCACCAAGAAGTGCAGTTTTTGCTTGAGAGGCTGACTGGGCGCAGCACGTAGAGCAAATTGCACCCGCAGGACACCGTCATGAGCAAGCCAGTCACCTTGGATCTCAGCAAAGAAGATTTCGACATCGTGGATGCGATTCTGCGCGCCCATGTGCCGGGGCGTCCGGTCTTCATCTTCGGATCACGGGTCACAGGATCGGCTCGACGCCGATCCGATCTTGATCTGGCCATTGGCGGAAACGCTCCGCTTACCTTGAACGACCGTGCTGAGTTGCGAGCAGCTTTCAGTCAATCGGATTTGCCGATGATGGTTGATTTCATCGATCTGGCGGACGCGAAAGGCATCTTCCGGAAGAGGATTGAGAGCGAGTGGATTTCCTTCGAAGCCGCTGCGGAACAGTTCTCTTTGAAAGCCGTCGCGTGATTGCAATCAGACCTGAGGACTTGAACCAACGCGACGAGGCGCGCGAGGCCGACGAGCACTTCGACAAGCTGCGCGAAGAGTGCGGCGTCATGGCGATTTACAACCATCCTGACGCGGCGCGGATGGCGTACTGGGGGTTGTACTCGCTGCAGCATCGCGGGCAGGAGTCGGGCGGGATTGCGACTGCGGATGGCGAAGAAATCCATGATCTGAAGGGCATGGGTCTGGTGAGCGAGATCTTTACCGATCCGGTCCTGGCGAAGCTGCCCGGCAATCTGGCGATCGGGCATACGCGCTACTCGACCACGGGCGATTCGGCGCTGCTCAATGCGCAACCGATCAAGGTGGAGTCGACCAAGGGGTTGATCGCGATTGCGCACAACGGAAACCTGGTGAACCTGGGAACGGCGCGCGAGCGGCTGGAGCGCGATGGCGCGATCTTTCAGACGACAAGCGACTCCGAGATTATTGTGCAGCTGATCGCGCACTCGACGCATACGACGCTGGTCGACTGCATCGCCGATTCATTGGGCCAGGTGGATGGCGCGTTTTCCATTGTGATGATGACGCGCAACCGCATCTTTGCGGCGCGCGATCCGCACGGCTTTCGGCCGCTGTCGATGGGGAGGATTGCAGGTACTGACGGCCAACCGGACACCTTTGTATTTGCAAGCGAGACCTGCGCGTTTGACCTGTTGCACGCGAAGTACGAGCGTGACGTAGAGCCGGGCGAGCTGGTGATGGTCAGCGAAGACGGGGTGACCTCGCGTTATTTCAACCGCGATACGAAGCAGGCGAGCTGCGTGTTTGAGCATGTGTACTTCGCTAGGCCGGATTCGAAGATTTTCGGCCGCTGGGTGCAGAAGAGCCGCGACGAGATGGGGCGGCAGCTGGCGCGCGAGAGTGCCGTGCCGGTCGACCTGGTCGTGCCCGTGCCCGACAGCGGCGTGACGGCTGCGCTGGGCTACGCGTCGGAGAGCGGTGTGCCTTTCAACTTCGGCCTGATTCGCAATCACTACGTGGGTCGCACGTTCATTCAGCCGGAGCAGCGGGTGCGCGATTTTGGCGTGCGCATGAAGCTGAACCCGGTGCGCGCGCTGCTGGAAGGCAAGCGCGTCATGCTGATCGACGATTCGATCATTCGCGGGACGACGAGCCGCAAGATCGTGCGCATGGTGCGCGCGGCAGGCGCGGCCGAGGTACACCTGCGCATCAGCTGTCCGCCTACGGTTTCGCCCTGCTTTTATGGGGTGGACACGCCACACAAACGAGACCTGATCGCGGCGTACAACTCGCTGGAGGAGATCCGGCAGTTCATCGAGGCGGATTCGCTGGCGTATCTTTCGCTCGATGGCCTGATTCACTCGTGCACGGTGGGCGACGCAAAGCCGATCCGCTACTGCACGGCGTGCTACCCGGGCGCCTACCCGCCGCAGTGCGTCGAGGTGGATGAGATTTTGCCGGCAGGCGCGTCAGGCTGAGGCGCGATCGCTGCTGGGTGAGCCTACCCCCTCCCCCTCCCTCAAATAGCTAAGTTCTTCTTGTATTTGCAGTTAGCGGGAGATTCTTTTGTAAGTTTCTCATTCTGCTTGGGTTGTCCGTAAGTTCTTGTCGTGATCAAGGTTATGGCGAACTGCACAGCTTATGGTGCATGCACTTATTCCAGGAAGGACAGGCTTGCATCTAGAGGTTGTGAGGGTTTGACATGCCTGTGATTCGAACGTGTTTGCAGTGTGGGCAGAAGAATCGTGTCGGTGCGGCGCACCTGGCGGATACGGGGCGTTGCGGTGCGTGCAAGGCTCCGCTGCCACCGGTGAATGCGCCGATCGATGCCGATCCGGCGTTGTTTGCCGAGGTGGCGCAGGCGGCCAAGGTGCCTGTGCTGGTGGACTTCTGGGCGAGCTGGTGCGGGCCGTGCCGCATGGCGGCGCCGGAGGTGGCGAAGACGGCAGAGGCGATGGCGGGACGGGCGGTGGTGCTGAAGGTGGACACGGAGAAACATCCGCAGCTGGCGCAGCGCTACGGGGTGCAGGGCATTCCGAACTTCCTGGTTCTGAAGGGTGGAACGGTGGCGCAGCAACAGGCGGGCGTGGTGCCGGCGGCGGTCATGGAAGGCTGGTTGGAGTAAGCGCCAGCGGGCTCGGGCTGTGCGCTTGCGAGCAGAAAAGCGGCTTCTCCAATGCGCACCCACGGTGGAGCTGTGGGTGCCTCGGTCGAAATGACGGCTTATCGCTGGCGCGAAAAAGCAGGTCCTTCGCTGCGCTCAGGATGACGATGCGTTCGGATCGGCCCAGAGCCCCGGTACGAAGTCTGCCCTGAGCCCCGGTACGAAGTCTGCCTGAGTTCCGGTACGAACACAGCGCTACTCGGGGCGCAGATTAGCGGGGACGAAAGCGGTGCGGAGCAGGGTCGGCGACTGGGTCAGGTAGACGGTGAGAATCTGCGGGTACTGTTCGGCGACGAGCAGGAGGGTGCGGAAGTCGAAGCTCTGGATGTCGGAGCGGTCTTCCATGCCTTCGCGGTGGATGGTGCGGGCGAGGGCGTCGACAAAGGCCTGCGGGTCGCGGGTGTGGTTGTGGATGAGGTCGAGCGGGACGCCGGGTTCCTGCATGCGCTTGACGTCATCGGGCAGGTCTTCGGGGAAGAGCTTGGTTTCCAGGTTGAAGCGGACAGTGCGTGCGTTTGCGGCGCGCTCGGCGGCGTGCGGTGTGCTCTTGCCGGGGCCGGTTGTGTAGAAGTCGGCGTAGAAGCGGACGAAGCGGAAGAGCTCCGCCGCGTAGGTGGGCGCGTAGGGATGCGGGCGATGTTCCTGCGCGCTGAAGGCCACGGCCACGGGTGAGAGCGCGAGATCGTTGCGCTGGTCGGGAAAGGCGGTCGCGTGCAGCTTGTCGCAGATGAAGGTGTGTTGCGCCTCCGCCACGCTCACGTCGCGCAGATAGGTGCGGTTGTCGAGCGTGTAGGGCGAACCGTCCGCGTGGCGGCAACTCTGCGGGTTGTAGAACTGGTCGTGCCAGATGAGCGAGATGCCGTCGGTGGAGACGCCGGTGTCGGTTTCGAGCTCGGTCGCGAGCTGGTCGAGGCCGCTTTCGAAGGAGGGCAGCGTGTTTTCAGGGCGCAGGCCTCGGCCGCCGCGGTGGGCGCTGACGATAAAGGTTTTCCAGCGCGGGTCATTGGGATTAGCGGCGCGCTCTTCGGCGACCACGCGTTGCAGGAGGTCGGGCCGGTCGCTGATCAGGCCGTCGACACCCGTGCGGATCACGGCGCGCATCTGCTCCGGGTCGTTGGTGGTCCAGGGCTCCACGCGAACGCCCATGGCGTGCAGCGCGTTCACCGGGACGGTTTCGGTGGTCAGGCGGCGGGCTGCTGCCTCAGCGTTGGGAGCGAAGGCCGCGGGAGCGACGGTGCGATCAATGGGCGAAAGCACTGGGGTGAGCGCGTGGTGCTGCTGCGCGTGCGCGACGGCCCGCTGCATAAGCGTGAGGAACGGGTTCGGCTTCGCTTCAGTTCCGGCCGGCATACCGGAAGCGGATGCGGCGGGCGCGGAGGTGGGTTGTTGCGCCACAAGCGGCAGAACGACACCGAACAGAAAGCCGAGCAGAAACAGCAGGCGCTTCATGCGTGCGAGTATGCTCCGGCGAGGGTGGAACCGGCTATGAAAAACCTGTAAAGGTATCCAGGCCTGAACCTTTGCGGACCTGATTCGAAACATCCCGCGTCGTTACTCGGAAGCCGAACTGTGGGTACTGCTCCGTTCCCCTTCAGCTCTGGTCCGGATTTCCACACGGAAGGCTGTCGTCGAGCAAGTCTGGGTGGGCGCATGAACGCCCCAGGACGCTGGACTGGAGCCAGGAGAAATGCCACCAATCAGCAACCAGCGACACGTTTCAAGGCGACCTGCGTAATCCGCGCAATTTAATGTGGCGTTGCAATGCTTGTGCACATAGGATTGGCGCATGAAATCGGCTTTGGAAGGTAAAGCGGGATGAAAAGGCTCATCGTTCGTATCCTGCTCGCGGCGGTATGTGTTGCGGGCATCTGCTGTTCTTCGCCCGCGCAGGGGACGTACCCGGACACAGTGCTGGTCCACGGAAAGATTTTTACCGGGGTGGCGTCACGGCCCTATGTCGACGCGCTGGCGATCCGTGGCGAGCGCATTGTTGCGACGGGCGACACAAAGACCATCCAGGCGATGGCCGGCCCTGAGACGAAGACGATCGACCTGCAGGGCGCGACGGCGATTCCGGGTATCAATGACGCGCACCATCATTTCCAGTTGGGGCCACCCGAGGTTGACGTGGACCTGGGCACACAAGAGCCGACGTGGGAACAGGTGAAGACCGGCATTGCGGCGGCGATTGCGAAGAACCCGCCAAACAGCCTGATTGCCGTGACGATTGGTTTCCAGATTTTCGCAAATCCTTCTATCGACCGGAATGCACTCGATGCGATTGCGCCGCACAATCCGGTGGAGCTGGAGACGTTTACAGGCCATGCGATGATTCTGAACACGGCCGGCCTGAGCTTTTACAACGTTTCCAACGATGTGCCGGACCCGATGGGCGGCCGCTATGAGCGCGACGCCCGGGGCCGGCTCACCGGCACCGTGCGCGAATATGCTCTGCTGGACATGGAACGCTCCGCGGCGAATCGCGTTTCAGACGATGTGGCGAGGGCGCAGCTGCGGCAACAACTGGATGAAGAGATGAAGTATGGCGTTACCTCCATCCAGGAGCTTTCCGTTAGCATGGCGCCGGCGCGGGCCGTGGCACTGCTCCAGGCCGTTCCGACGCAGATCCGTGTGCGCGTGGTGCGCATGCCGGGTACGACCCCGGCGGGCCGGGATAGCGAAGAAGGGCTAAATGCACCGACGCATCCATCCAGCCTGATTGCCGTGAACGGTTCAGGAGAATGGCTGGCCGATGGAGTGGGCGTGGAAGGCACGTTGACGGCACGGGGGGCCTGGAAGGTGCCGGAGAAGCCGCCGCTCGATGCCCTGATGACGGACCTGCCACTGGAATTTCCCAAGGAGGAGTACCCGAAACTGCTGCAGGAGTCGATCAGGAACAAGGAGCAACTGATTCTCCACATTTCCGGCAATCGTTCGGCCTCGACGGTACTTGACGCTGTGGACACGACCGGCGGCAAGAGCGTGTGGGCAGGGCGACGCCTCTGCTTCGAGCACGGGGATGGCATTTACCCCGACCAGTTCGCGCGCATCAAGCAGGACGGCATCATCGTGGTGCAGAACCCAATGCACCTGGCACCGTTCCTGCCGCCGGGCATGGTGGCTTTTGAGAAGGCTCAGAACTTGAAGTCGCTGCTGGCCGCGGGCATTCCCTTAGCTTTCGGCTCGGATGGGCCGACCAATCCCTATCTTGACATCATGTTCGCGACCAACCCCGGCAACCGGCCCTCTGAGGCGATCACGCGGGAGCAGGCCGTGACCGCGTATACGCTTACCTCAGCGTATGCGGAGTTCCAGGAAAAGGTGAAAGGCACGCTGGAGCCGGGCAAGCTGGCGGACATCGCCGTGCTTTCCCAAGACATCTTCACCGTGCCGGCGCCCGAACTACCGAAGACAACAGCAAGGTTGACGATGGTCGGGGGCAAGGTTGTGTATGAGGCACCTGCTTCGAAATGAAGCCAGGCTGTTCTGTGGCCAAGAACTACGCAAGGTACAGCATCGCCGGATCTAAAGAAGCTGTTCTATGTCTTGGTTTGAGTAACCGGCTAAGTACCGGGGCCTAAGCGCCGGCAGCTTGCTGCTC
>CAXUEG010000044.1:0-2762 GCA_964249935.1 uncultured Terriglobus sp. | reverse complement strand
CAATAGAACTACGCAAGGTACAGCATGGCCGGATCTCAAGAAGCTGATCGAAGTCGAGGGTTTGGGGAACCGGCTCAGTACCGGCGCCGAAGCGCCGGGAGCCTGCTGCTCACGATCGCGACGACTCGGCAGTGTCGGTCATGAGAATGGGCGTCATGTCAGGGCAGCGGGTGTGGTGATGCGCGCGGCTAGACCGTGGCGCGGACGCTTCCGCTGCCTTCGGCTGCGTCCCTTTGTGTGTTTCGCTTATCGGCAGATTCTCTGCCAAGCTTGTGGTAGAGGGCGTTGACCCGATCGCCATTGGCACTCCAAAGGAACTCACGGGCTTTCGCCGAGGCGCCATGGCTTAGCGTGAGCAGACGCTCGGGGTCGAGGGACAAGCCGCGGATCGCGTGGGCCCAGTTTTCGACGGCGCGGCTCGGCGCAGTGACCGGGATGAAGATGCCACTGGTGCTGTCGACCATGTCGTGCGCTCCCTGATGATCGAAGCAGATGACCGGAACGCCGGCAGCCTGCGCCTCCAGGATGGCGGTGCCGCTGGTGTCGCGGAGGCTGGTGAAGCAGAAGAGGTCGGCCGTGTGCATGTGCGCGATGGCTTCCGAATGGTCCACGCGGCCAAGGAAGCGCACCGGATTTGCGGAGGTGATGGCATTTGCCTGCGCCTGCCAGGCGAACAGCATGGGGCCGTGGCCCAGGATGTCGAGCTCGAAGCTCGTGGTTTCGCCGAGTGTGGCGAGTGCGCGGAGGAGCACCGGAAGGGCCTTGCGCGGACGGAGCTGGCGCTCCAAAGGATGCGCAGGCGCCGTGGGGGTCTTCCCTGTTTTGCGTCATCGACGCGTCTGTGCCAGCGGGAGCGGTCGGGTTCGGGAAAGTCCGAGAGGCCGATTTCGAGCAGTTGCTGCACGTGGGCGCGCGGATGCAGCCCTTTTATGTCGCGCGCGTTGGTGGAGTTGGCGGCCAGGATGACGGAGGCGCGCGCGGCAGCCTTGCGAACGCGGAAGTCCGTGCGAAGAGCGAGGTTGTTGATCAGCGTGCGGGCGAGTTCGCGGGCCGCGTCCCTGGGGGACAGCAGGGGAAGCATGCGCATGGGAAAGTTCTGTGTGCCGCCGAAGGGTCCCCAGACGAACGGGATGCCGAGTTTATAGAGCAGGCCGGGTTCGCGGAAGGTGCTGACGGTAGCCTGGTGCGCGACGTGGAAGCCGATCTTTGCGTGCAGCTGCCTGGCCAGAGCGAAGGCGAGCGTGTGCCAGTAGCGGTAGGCCGCGTAGTTGTAGTCGAAATACAGGGTGCGCTCCTGCATGCGGCGGAGCTTTGCGTCGGGCGTGGGCGTGTGGATGTGGACGTTCGCGGGCAGGAGGCCTTCGGCGTGGGCCTGCTGGAGTTCCGCAAAATTGTGCTCACTGACGATACAGTGCACCGTGGCGACGCGCGCTGCCTGCAGGAGGCGTCCCCAGCCGACAGCCGGTTCAGAGGCGCGGTAAGGGGAGCATTCGTAGGCGATGAGAAGGATGTTCATGCGGTTCGCGGGTCGGATCCGTCGCTATTGGGGACGGTAGTGCATTGCCTGAGCGGTGGGAATGACCGTTTTGTGGCAGTGGTATGTATTCTCTCGCTTCGCGAGAGTTGGCAACAGCAGGTCCTTCGCTTCGCTCAGGATGACAATGCTGGGTGTGGCGCGGGTTCGGCTTCAGGTATGCGAGGCGGGTTTCGAGCAGCGATCGGCGGTGCCGAAGCGCCCTTCGCCGACCGCGGTTAGAAGGCGTTGCCGACCGGGTTGAAGTAGAGTCCGAGGTTGACGAGCTTGACGTAGCGCTCGACGGTGGCGAGCTTGTCGTGGCGGACGAGGATCATGTCGTCGGGTTTGAGCAGGATGTCGTCGGGAGCGTGCTGGCCCTGGCGCAAGTGGTTCAGGTGGAGGACGTAGGTTTCGGCGAGTTCGCCGTTGATGCGGCGGAAGAGGAAGACGTGGTTCATGGCGCCGTCCTGCCTGGGGCCGCCGGCCATGAGGATGGCGCCGAGTGCGGTGGTGGGCTTGCGCAGCTCGAAGTGTCCCGGGGTGTTGACGTCGCCGCCTCCGGTGATCTCTGGGCGATCGAAGTCTTTGAGGGTGATGGTGATTTCGGGGTTGACGAGCTGGGAGGAGGCGGCTTTGACGATGTGTTCCTGCAGTGTCTGGACGGTGTCGCCGGCGGCGGGGACAAGGCCGATGTTCTTGAGGGCGACGCGGCCGTCGGGGGAGACGGTTGCGGTGCTGTCGAACTCGGGGGTGAAGCGGTAGTGGACCTCTACGGTGTCGCCGGGGCGCAGGAGGTATTCGCCGGTGGTGCCGACCATGGCTTCGGAGGTGCGGATCGGGCCGTTGGGATCGTCGTTGGTGGTTTGCGCGCGCATGCAGATACAGAGGGAGCCGAAGAGGAGCAGGGCGGCGCCGCAACGGGTGCAGGTGCGGCGAAGGCGATGCTCCGCGTCTGGTCCAGGGGTTTGTTGCGGTTTCGCTGGGTTCATTGTGCCGCTCCTTTCGAGGTGTCTGCGTGCGGGTTCAGGTGGTTGATTGCCTTTGGGTTCTGTGCCGCTTCGGGCAGAAAGCAGGTCCTTCGCTTTGCTCAGGATGACGATGCTCAATGAGAATCGGGCGGTTCTTCTGGCGGTTCCCTGCGACGGCTGGCGGTTCATGGAACTGCTGGCGGCTCCATGGAACTGCTGGCGTTCCCCTTCAGATGAGGCGGTGCAGCCAGTGTGGGACCGGGTAGGTGCGGCGGTTG
>CAXUEG010000043.1:5964-15918 GCA_964249935.1 uncultured Terriglobus sp. | reverse complement strand
CTGCTGATCGAAGCCCTGAACCGTGCCGCGGGGCTGGCGAACAATACGCTGCGTGAGGCGGGCGACCACATCGAGGATCAGCGGCTTTCGCCGGGCGAGCGTAATGCGCGGCAGTTCCATTCGGCGTACGGGGACGCGCAGAGCTCATCGCCGCAGAACCATCCCACGTTCTCGCCGGACTCGTCGGTGGAGCAGGGTACGGGCGAGTACCATAGCGTCCCGCAGCTGTGTTACCACTCGCAGCTTGGGCCGATCCAGACGTGCGACACCTGCATGGTCGAGGTGGACGGGTCGCTGATGCGTGCCTGTGCGACGGAGGTCTTCAACGGCATGCGCGTGAGTACGGAGTCGCCACGTGCGTACGCGGCGCAGCATGAGGCGATGGACCGCGTCCTGCAGAACCACGACCTGTACTGCACGGTGTGCGACAACAGCAACGGCAACTGCACGGTGCATAACGCGGTCGGTGAGATGAACCTGAAGCACCAGGCGCGGCCTTACCAGCACAAGCCGTACCCGCAGGACCATTCGAACCCGTTCTATCGGTATGACCCGGATCAGTGCATCCTGTGCGGGCGCTGCGTGGAGGCCTGCCAGGATGTGCAGGTCAACGAGACGCTCACCATCGACTGGACGATGAAGCATCCGCGTGTGCTTTGGGATGGCGGCGAGCAGATTGCCGGATCGTCGTGCGTGAGCTGTGGCCACTGCGTGACGGTGTGCCCGTGCAATGCCTTGATGGAGACGTCGATGCTGGGCCGCGCGGGATACCTGACAAACCTGCCGGTGAAGGCACTGGAAGACATGATCGAGGTGATCAAGGGCGTGGAGCCGGAGACGGGGTATCCACCGATCCTGGCGCTGAGCGACATGGAATCGAAGATGCGCGAGGCGCGCGTGAAGCGCACCAAAACCGTGTGCACGTATTGCGGCGTGGGCTGCAGTTTTGAGGTTTGGACGCGCGACCGGCACATCCTGAAGATCGAGCCGGAGCATGGACCGGCGAACGGCATTTCGACGTGCGTGAAAGGCAAGTTCGGCTATGAGTTTGTGAACTCGACCGCGCGGCTGCACACGCCGCTGATTCGCAGGCACGATGCAAAGTCTGGCGGCGACACATTTGTGGAAGCCACGTGGGATGAGGCGCTGGAGTTGATTGCGTCGAAGTTCACGGAGATCAAGGAAGAGCATGGGCCGGATGCGCTGGCTTTTATCGCTTCGTCGAAGTGCACGAACGAGGAAAGCTACCTGATGCAGAAGCTGGCGCGGGCGGTGATCGGGACCAACAATATCGACAACTGTTCGCGGTACTGCCAGACGCCGGCGACGATGGGCCTGTCACGGACGGTGAAGTACGGCGGCGATTCGGGTTCCATCGCCGACATCGAGAAGGCCGGGCTGGTCATTACGATCGGCTCGAACACGGCGGAGTCGCACCCTGTGCTGGCGACGCGGGTGAAGCGGTCGCACAAGCTGCGCGGACAGCGGCTGATTGTGAGCGATCTGCGCCGGCATGAGATGGCAGAACGCGCGGACCTGTTCCTCCGGCCGAACCCAAGCTCAGACCTGGTCTGGGTCAGCGCCGTGGCGAAGTACATGCTCGACCAGGGCTGGCATGACGCCGCGTTTGTCGAGAAGTGGGTGAACCGGTTCGACGAATACGCAAAGAGCCTGGAACCGTTCACGCTGGAGTTTGCCGAGAAGGAGACCGGCCTGAGCCGTGAGCAGATCATCCAGGTGGCCGAGGAGATTCATAAGGCGAAGGGCACGTGCATCCTGTGGGCGATGGGTGTGACGCAGCACTGCGGCGGGTCCGACACATCGACCGCCATCAGCAACCTGCTCCTGCTGACCGGCAACTACGGAAAGCCTGGAAGCGGCGCGTACCCGCTGCGGGGGCACAACAATGTGCAGGGCGCGGGGGACATGGGCGCGATGCCGAACTACTTTCCGGGCTACCAGTTTGTGGACGACCCGGAGGTGCGCGGCAAGTTTGAAGCGGCCTGGGGTGTGACGCTGCCGGTTGCAAAGGGCCTGGACAATCACGAGATGATGGAAGCGATCCACAAAGGCAAGCTGCGATCCCTGTACATCAAGGGCGAAGACACCATTACCAGCGACGGCAATGCAAACGATGTGGGCCAGGCGCTGAGCGAGCTGGATTTTCTGATTGTGCAGGACATCAACTTTTCGGAGACGTGCAAGTTTGCCGATGTGGTGCTGCCGGCGTCGCCCTCCCTGGAGAAAGACGGCACGTTCACCAGCACGGAGCGGCGGATTCAGCGGTTGTACAAGGCCATGGAGCCGCTGGGCGACTCGTTCCCCGACTGGCAGATTGTGCAGATGGTCGCGAACCGGCTCGGCGCCGAGTGGAAGTACTCGCACCCGTCGGAGATCATGGATGAGATTGCGGCGCTGTCGCCGCTGTTCGCGGGTGTGACGTATGAGCGCCTGGCGGGATGGAAGAGCCTGCAGTGGCCGGTGGCGAAGGATGGGACCGACACGCCGCTGCTGTTTACCGATGGCTTCCCGTTCGAGGATGGCAAGGCAAAGTTCTACCCGCTGGAGTGGGTGCCGCCTTCGGAAGAGACCGACGCCGTGTTCGATCTGCACCTGAACAATGGTCGGCTGCTGGAGCACTTCGAGCAGGGCGCGATGACGTACAAGGTGCCGGGCATCGAGCGCATCTCGCCGCTGAACTGGCTGGAAGTTTCGCCGGAGCTGGCGGCGGAGCGCGGCGTGGAGTCGGGCAGCAAGGTGGAGCTGAAGTCGAAGTGGGGAACGGTGCGCGCGCGGGTGCTGGTGACCGATCGCGTGGAGGGCAAGCAGATGTACATGCCGATGAACTCCGTGGAGGAGCCGGTGAACCGGCTGACCGGCGCGCACGTGGACCGCGCGACGCATACGCCCGCCTATAAAGAGGTGAGCGTAAGCATGCGGGTGCTGGCACGGCAGGGACGGTCGCCGCTGATGGCTGAGAACTTCCGCAACGGCAGGCGCACACCGCAGCACGGGGTGGAGGTGGACAAGAAGTGGGAGCGCGTCGACTACTACCAGCCCGGCACCGGAAGCGGCGACCATCTGGTGCAGATTCACATGGACAAGGTTTAGGAGAACGAGTTGGCGAACCCGATCGCATTCACGCCGAAGCCCATCGACCCGCGCGAGGGCCTGCGCAAAAAGCTGGCAGCCGCACCCATGGAGCATGCGGAGGCGCTGCTGGTCGGCTACGACCTGATCCAGGCGGCGCATGATGAGGGCATTCTGGATCTCTTGCACGGCATGGTCAAGCACAAGGACACGGTCTTCGAGCACCTTGCGATGGGCGCCAAGAAGCAGGAGAGTATCGACGCGCTGCGCAACCTGATCTCGCTGGGCAAGCTGTTGACGGCGATCGAGCCGGAGACGATGAGTTGCATTGCCGCGGCGCTGTCCACGGCGAGCGCGCCCAAGCGTGAGGAACCGGCGAGCCTGTGGCAGCTGTTCAAGCGCGTGGGCAGCCGCGAGGGCCGGCGCGGTCTGACGCTGGTCGTAGAACTGCTGGTGGCGCTGGGGACACGGCGTTTTGCGGATAGCGCACTCGTGAGTCCGGGCAAGGCGCTGGCGAAGCGCTGACTTTGGCGGCGGGCATTGCAAGTGCGTGGGGCGACCGCGCACAATAGGCGGCATGCGTTCGTTTTCCTTTTGCGCCGCTGCTGCGCTCCTGTCTGCCGCCCTTGCCGCCAATGCACAACCGGCGCCCGCCACCATCACCATTCAAGCTGACAAGCCACTGCACAAGGTCAGCCCCACGCTGTATGGGCTGATGACCGAGGAGATCAACTACTCCTACGATGGCGGGCTCTACGCGGAAATGGTGCGGAACCGCAGCTTCGAGCACAACTGGGGCGGGTTTGAGCATTGGACGCTGGTCGAGCAAGGCACCGGCCGCGCGACGATCAGCGACAGCAAGGCCGACGGACCGACCGTGGACCTGCCACGCAGCCTGCGCCTGACGGTGACCGCAGCGGATGCGCAGAACCCTGCGGGCCTGCGCAACGAGGGCTACTGGGGCATGGCGGTGCGGCCGGAGACGACCTACACCGGGTCCATCTTTGCGCATGTGATTGAGGGAACGCCGGGGCCGATCGCCGTTTCGCTGATCAGCGACAACACGGGCAAGGTGCTCGCGACAACCGCGACGCAGCCCGTGACCGGCGACTGGAAGCAGTACCAGTACGTGCTGAAGACGGACAAGCTGCTGGCGGGCGCGCAGAACCACCTGCAGTTTACGCTGGCTACGCCCGCCACCGTGGATCTGCAGCTGCCGTCGTTATTTCCGCCCACGTATCAGAATCGCGCCAACGGCAATCGCGTGGACCTGATGGAGCTGCTTGCGGGCATGCATCCGAAGTTCATCCGTCTGCCGGGTGGAAATTACCTGGAGGGCGACACGCCGGAGGAGCGGTTCAACTGGAAGGCGACGCTGGGTCCGCTGCAGAATCGCGGAACGCACCGCAGCCCTTGGAATTACACGTCCACGGACGGTATGGGTCTGTTGGAATTTCTGGAGTGGACGGAGGACCTGAACATTGAGCCGGTGCTGGCGGTGTACGCCGGCTATTCGCTGAAGGGTGCGCACACCAACGCGGGCGCCGGGCTGAAGCCGTATGTGGATGACGCGCTGGACGAGATCGAATTCGTGACGGGCGACCAGAGCACCAAGTGGGGCGCGATCCGCACGCAGCTGGGGCATCCCAAGCCGTTCCCGCTGCACTACGTGGAGGTCGGCAACGAGGACCAGTTCGATCGCTCCGGCAGCTACGACGGCCGGTACAAGCAGTTCTACGCGGCGATCAAGCAGGCGTATCCGCAGCTGCAGATTATCGCGACCACGCCGGTGAAGAGCATGACGCCGGACGTGATCGACGATCACTACTACCTGCAGTCGGGCGAGTTCTACGCCATGGACAAGCACTACGACACCATGGACCGCAATGGGCCGAAGATCTTTGTGGGCGAGTGGGCAACCCGCGAGGGCAGCCCGACGACCAACGCCGGCGCCATGCTGGGCGATGCGGCCTTGATGACCAGCATGGAGCGCAACAGCGATTTGATCGTGCTGGCGAGCTATGCTCCGCTGTTTGTGAATGTGAGCCCCGGCGGGATGCAGTGGTCGGGCGACCTGATCGGGTATGACGCGATGTCGAGCTATGGATCGCCGTCGTACTATGCGCAGGCTCTGTTCGCTGAGTACCTGGGTACGGATGTTCCTGAGTCGGGGAAGACCGGCGGCAGCGACCGCGTTTTCTACTCGGTGACGACCGATGCCGCGAAGGGCAAGATGTATCTGAAACTGGTGAACGGGACGACCCTGCCGCAGCCGGTGCAGTTGCAGATTGCTGGCGCGAAGCTGGCTCGCGAGGCGCAGGTGGAAACGCTGGGCGCTGCGACGCAGGCGGAGACCAACTCCATTGGCGATCCGAAGCGAGTGGTGCCGGTGCACAGCGTGCTGAAGGGTGTTTCGGGCAATCTGCAGCACACGGTGCCGGCGCTGAGTGTGCAGGTGATTGTGTTCAGCATGTAGATCGCGGCATGCGAAGCTGTCCAGCGGAACCGACCAGCATTTTCCGCAAGCAACTGCACTCAATAGATCAGATGTGGGACATCGTCCTGCTCACTTCCTGAAAGGATGATCTTCGGGCGCTCAACGCCCAGACACGACAAAAGCCCGGCGGCAACCGGGCTCTGTCGTGTCACTAGGAGGAGCATCGTGAAGGCGAACCTACCGGGACCGATGCGCAAACATCTGTCTCGGGTGTAGGTTGCGCCGCGCAGTGCCGGAAGCGCAAGCCTCCGGCACTGGCGCTTTTGGGTGACACCGGCGGCGCCAGCGCTTACGCTGGCTCGCATGCGTTTTGGCCGGTTCGTTTCAGTCCTTGTCAGCGTCATTGCCGCTCCCCTGTTTGCGCAGCAGCAGCCACTGTCTTATTTCAGCAACTGGCCACAGGGTTACGATCCGGCAGCGGTGGGCAAGCGAGTGGCGGAGCACTTTGTGACGTCGCCTCACCAGTACGGCGCGACCATTCACTACTCCGAGGCGGCGACCTGGTACGGCGCGCTGACCTATGCGCAGCTGACGCATGACGATGCGCTGCGGACGGAGCTGATTCACAAGTACGAGCCGCTGGAGCCGGGCGGCGCGGAGGCCGCGCGCATTCCGCAGCGGCACCACGTAGACGACAGCATCTTCGGCATCATTCCGCTGGAGATCGCGATCCAGACGCACGACCCGAAGTTCCTGAAAGAAGGTGTCTACTGGGCCGACCGGCAATGGGAGAACCCCCAGCCGGATGGCCTTTCCGCGGAAACGCGCTACTGGATCGACGACATGTACATGCTCACGATCCTGCAGCTGGAGGCGTACCGCGCGACGCACGACGGCAAATACCTGGACCGCGACGCGAAAGAGATGGTGAGCTACCTGGACCGGCTGCAGAAGCCGAACGGGCTGTTCTGGCACGCGGAAGACGTGCCGTTTTTCTGGGGGCGCGGGGATGGATGGGTCGCCGCCGGCATGGCGGAGATGCTACGCGAGCTGCCACAGGAGCATCCGCAGCGTGCGCGCATCCTGCAGGGTTACCGTGCCATGATGGCGGGTCTGGTGAAGTCGCAAGGGCAGGACGGGATGTGGCGGCAGCTGATCGACCGGCCGGAGTCGTGGCCGGAAAGCTCGTCGAGCGCCATGTTCACGTTTGCGCTGATCACCGGCGTGAAGCAGGGTTGGCTGGATGGAGCGACCTACGGTCCAGCAGCGCGACGGGGCTGGCTGGCCGTGGCCGGCTACATCGACCAGAACAGCAACATCACCAGCGTGTGTGAGGGCACGGGCAAGAAGAACGACCTGGACTACTACCTGCTGCGTAAGCGCATTACCGGCGACTTTCATGGGCAGGCGCCTGTGCTGTGGGCCGTTTCGGCGCTGCTGCGGTGAGCCAATCGGGCATCTGCCTTGTGGGTCGGAACGTCTGACCCGCCATGGCTCACACGAAACGCAGTGCTCTTCTCGGCTTTCTGGCGGGCGCGGTCGGCGGTACGGTTGGCACCGTTGCGCTCGTGCTGTTCCAAACGGCTTCGCTGAAGAGCACGGAAGCGCTGGAAAAGACCACGGACCTGGGCTACCGCTACAGCCGCGAGCAGCGAGAGCTGCAGCGGATGTTTGAGCAGGCTCATATGGAGACAGCGGATGCGGTGGCCGGGGGTGCCGGGACGAGCCTTTCGTTTTCGCAGAAGCAGATCGCGGCACCGGTTACGGAATTTGCCTTTGGCATTCTATGCGCGGGCATTTACGGCGTTGCGGCGGAGTATGTACCGGCGGTCACGGTCGGCTTTGGTACGGCTTACGGCGCGACGCTCTTTACAGCCGCAAGCGAACTTGTGCTGCCGGCGCTCGGCTTTGTGCCACCTGCGCGGGAGCGTACGGCCGTACACCACCTGGGCGGCTTGTCTGGAAATGTAGTGTATGGAGCGGTGACGGAGGCTGTGCGGCGGCTGCTCCGCTAGCTAGCGATTGCCGACTGGCTTATTGTCGGACCACTCATCCGCGACGACGCCGATACTGGTCAGCGTGTCCAGCGCCGACTCGATATTGCGGCGAAGCTGCGGCCGGGCGGCGGCGGGAGCGTCGCGAGCCTCTTCGATCGCGACGACGCGCCCGTAGGGCCAAGCTTCCTTCGGGATCGCGTTAAGCGCCTGGGGCAGGTCCTTGGCTTCAATGTTGAGTACCTGCTGCCGCGCCGCGTCCGGCCGCAGCATCGTGCCTCTTCCCAGGTCCGACGGGTTCGCGTCCGCCTCTGTCACGTGCACGGTGATCATTTTTTCCTGCACGGTGAGCGACGGATTGTGCCAGTCCTCAAGGCGCTGAACGTTCAGGTAGAGCGCTTTGCTGGGCGGCGGAATCTGCTGCAGGTCCTGCCGGGCGCGGTCCACCTGGTGTGAGCGCTCGAGGTTGGCCGCTGCGACGTCGGCGGGAGCGGTTTTACAGCCGGCGAGCACGGCGCAGAGCGAAAGAGCGGCGAGAGCGAGAACAGGCGAACGCACCGTTTCAGGATAGCGCGACGGCTACGCCCGGAGCCGCAGCGTCTGCCGAACGGCGCAGAGTAGCCAAGTAGAATCGAGACATGATCAAAGGTGTGACCACGGTGCGCGCCGCCAGCTCCGCAGCGGCATGGCAACGGGCAGCAGCGCTGTTTGCCGAACTGGGCTTTGAGCCGGGCAAGGGCTGGGATGACGGTACGGGTAAGGGCGCGGCATTTCTGGCGCCACTGGCGAACGTGGAGTTTGTGACCGGCCGGATGCCGGCGGTGCCCGAGTTGCTCGTCGAGGTGACGCAGCTGGACCGGGTGCACGGGATGGTAAAGCGGTGGGCGGCGGCGGAGACGCGCTCGGAGGAGCTCGCGTCTGTGATTGGTGAGGTTGCGGAGACGCACTGGAAGTCGCGGCTGTTCCGTGCGGAGATCGCGGGGACGACATTCGGATTCTGGGAGCGCAACGATGTGCTCGCGGGGCGGCCCGTTGCGATCGAGGGTGACCTGAGCGCGGCTGACATGCGCTTCGGGATTGCCGTGGCGCGCTGGAATGCGGTGATTACGGACCGGCTGTTGCAGGGTGCGCTGGATGCAATCCTGCGCTCAGGAGGCAAGATCGGCGATGTGCAGATCGTGCGGGTGCCGGGTGCTTGGGAGATTCCGAACGCCGCCCGCATGCTGGCCGACGCGCGGCAGGCGGATGGGTCGCGCTCGTTCGACGCGGTGATCACGCTGGGCTGCCTCCTGCGTGGCGAGACTGCGCATTACGAGGCAATCTACAACGAGGCGGCGCGCGGCATCGGCCAGTCGCAGCAGGATACGGGTGTGCCACATGCCTTTGGCGTGCTCACCTGCGAAACGCTGGAGCAGGCGCTGAACCGGGCCGGGGTGAAGGCGGGCAACAAGGGGTTTGAGGCGGCTGTTGCGGCGATTGAGATGGTGAGCATCGCGCGGAAGCTCCGCGATGCCGGGCACCACCTGGGCAGCGGCACCAGCGCAGCGCGCGAGGTAAATGAGCAGCTGGAGATTGCGGGCGATATGGTTCAGCCCGCAATGGCGACGACGCCTGCGGGAGCCGAGGCCGACGGAATCGTGGAAGAGGCGGGTGCCTGATGGCAGGAGAACGCCGCAAGGCACGTGAGATCGCGATGCAAATGCTGTACCAGGCAGACATGGGCAAACAGCAGCCGCTGGAGGTGCGCCGCGTCTTCTGGAAGAGCCGTGAGGATGACGACGGTAAGCAGACCGTGGAGCCGGACACGCGCGAGTTCGCCGAAGACCTGTTTCGCGTCGCGACGGAGCGGTCCGATGAAGTGGATGAGTTGATCGAGAAGCACGCGCAGAACTGGCGGATTGCGCGCATGGCGGCGGTGGACCGCAATGTGCTGCGTATGGCGGTGGCGGAAATGCTGGGCTTTCGTGCCACGCCGCATCCCATTGTGATCAATGAGGCTCTGGAGATTGCGCGGCGGTATGCGGCGCCGGAGAGCATCAATTTTCTGAACGGCGTGCTGGATGCCGTTGGCCGCGACGTGATGAAGATGCGGCTGGGATAGCAAACAAAACCAAAGAAAGACCCGCCGGAGCGGGCCTTTTACCTTTCTGCTGGTCGCTCACTGTCCGTTGAGGGAGGTACGCGGGCGTGATGCGATCAGGTTAGGCGTGGCTGTCAGGTTGGGGTTCGCGGCCAGCGGCAGGTTGGGGTTGATCTGCCGTGTGTCTGTCAGCGATGAAACCGTGATGAAGTGAATGAGGTTATCGCCGGACGTGCCTGCGAAGAAGAACCGGTTGTCGCTGGACAGCGTTCCGGTAACCGCGGCTGTGGCCCCGTTGGCCAGCGTGACCGTGCTGGCGGTGCCTACGCCAGTGGTGCTTGGCCGGTAGGCGG
>CAXUEG010000043.1:0-5954 GCA_964249935.1 uncultured Terriglobus sp. | reverse complement strand
GTGCTGGGGGCTCCAGTTGCGGGCGTGTTCGTCACAAACGCGATCGACGAATCAGACGCTGGGTAGACACCTGTGACTGTTCCCGCTGTGACACCGGCCAGCGCCGCCGTGTTCACCGTGGTGGTGAAAGTGGGCTGCGCGCCGTTGGCGGGGCAGGCCCCCGTGGGCAAGCCCGCACCGTTGCCGAGCAGCAGGTCATTCATGATGGGTGTGCCGTTTGCCGTTCCCAGCCGAGCGTCAAGCACGTGCTTGCCGTCGTTGGTTGCCGCCAGACGATCTGCCACTGCCGCGGAGACTACGGTATCGGACGCTTCAGGGTAAAAATCCGTCACAGCCGTCGTTGTATTCGGGCAGTACGAGCGACCGTCCACGGCCGTCTGGGTGCCGACGAACGCGCCGACCACGGGAACCGCCGTGATCACGTCGTTCAGCGACCCCAGCCGGGTCAGGTCATAGCTGTGCCAGCTGGTGTTGGTGTTGTAAACCAGCAGGCGTCCGTCAGTGGTGACGATATAGGCGGTGGTTCCATCCTGCGTCCACGCGGCGCGCGAGGCGATGCCGCCGAATGAGGTGAGAATCGATGTACTCGACGGTGTGTAGATGTAGATGAGCTGCCGCACCGGATCGGTCACGATCAGCTGTGTGCCTGTGGGTGAGACGGCCAAGGCGGAGCCCTGCACTGCAGAGTTGACGGAGGTCACGCTATTGCTGGATGTGCTGTACGTCATCAGACCGGTACTGGAGCCCAGGAAAATCGTGCCGCCATCCTGTGTGAGCACCAGGCTGTTTGGCTGGTAGGGCAGCTTTGTAGGTGCCGGGACGGTGCCGGCGGTCAGGTCAAGCGGCAAAAGGTAGAGCGAATCTGTGCTGGCCGCCCAGATGAGCGAGCTGGTTACGCCGGGCGTGTTGACCACGATCGGATTGGAACTGACGGGCTTGCCGTTGCCGGACTGCGCACCGTCCGGGTAGCGCCCGATCTGCGCCAGAGGCGCGGGGTTGCAGGTGGGCGGCAGGCAAAGCGCGGTGATGTTGGAACCACCGGCGAAGATCGGCACGATGCCCGAGGACGAGACCGGAATGGAGATGGGCGAGGTGGAGATGTAAGTGAGGACCAGGCCTGTGATCTGGACGTTTTTGGTGTCCAACACTGTCGCCGTAACGGGCTCGGTATTGCTGACGTTTACGGTGACATTGCCGTTTACGGCGTTGGTGGTGTTGATCGTGATGGATTGCGGCGCGCATACCGAGACAAAGCCGGCGTTCGAGGTGATGCTGCCCGCACCAGTACCCAGCGATGCAGTAACGACAGAGGAACCGGGCGCGCTCGCCAGGAAGATGCCTCGATTGTTGGCGTCAAAGGTGCCGATCGGTGCGGTCTGGAGTGTGAAGCTGGGCAGGCCGGCCTCATAGGTGACGTTGTTTGGATCGGGCAGCGTGCCCGACACCGGTCCCTTGTAGAAACGGGTCACCAACTGTGCGTTCTGGCCGAAGGAGAGACAATCGTTCGGGTTGTAGGTTGCGGTGGTCGAGACGGCTGGCAGGCCCGCGCCGTATTGTGGGCAGTTGCTGGCCGGGTCGTTCACGCAGTCGGTCGATGCCGCACCGATCTCAATGCTGGTGATGACCGGGTGCACATAGATCTGCACGGCATTGCTGCCGGCCCCACCTGCGGTGGCGGTCACCTTGCCCACACCGGAGGCACCGGTCGGCATGCAGGTGCTGTAATCGGGCACGCCGCCTGGGCTGTTGCGATTCCAGGTTCCGGCACAGATGTTTCCCGTGGTGGGATTGATGTCGATCAGGTGCGCGTTCGCGGATGCGGCATCGACGCTGTAGACGATACGCGTCAGCGAAACGGTGGCTCCGGTGCAGTCCGTCGCGGTGGGAGCGGACAGCGTCGTATTCTGGCCGGTGTTGAGGCTGAGACCGGTGGTGTACGGCTGAAGCAGCACGTTGGTGGGCTGGCCGACAACGGTACCGCCAGGGTTATAACCAGGGCACAGGTTGCCTGCGCTGCTCCCGGCGCTGCCACCGCATCCGGAAACGCCGATGCTCACCGGCAGAGCCAACAAGATTGCAAACACTAGGAGAAAAACGCGACGCAAGAAACCCTCCCCGCAGCGGGACGCGGACACACCATCTGCGGTCCTATCTGTAGTCTGTGTATGGGACGAGACCGGGCCGGAAAAGTCTGTTTCCGGTTACCTGTCCAGTGTAGTGGTGCAACAACAGAGTCACAAGTGGCGGGGGGCGGGCACTTGCGGCGCGGTGCGTTCTGGCCTAGGATAAGAAGGTTAGCAAAGTTCTCCGCCAGGGCTGTGTGCACTCCGGGCGAAGCAATTGGGCGGGCGCGAGCCCGCCCTTTCTGTGCGCCAAAACCGGGACAACGCCGCGAGAGGAGGGCACCCATTTGGCAGTTTCGATGGAAGCCCTGCGTTCGCTGGCTGAACGGATTGCCGGGCGGCACGGGTTGGAGATTGTAGACGTGGAGTTCACCGGCGCAGGCAAGCAGCGCGCATTGCGGGTGTATGTGGAGAAAGACGCCGCCGCGCGCGAAGAGTTGAAGCGAAAGGCCGCCGAAGACGCGACCGGCCTGCCCAGCGGAGTTCCGGTGGAGGCACTCAGCGGCGTGACGCATGAAGATTGCGCCACCTTCGCCCAGGATTTCGGCACGGTACTGGACGTGGAAGACCTGGTGACTGGAACGGCGGAGTACACGCTGGAGGTCAGTTCGCCGGGCATCGAGCGGCAACTGTACCGCGCTGCCGACTACGAACGATTCTCGGGATTTTTAGCCGAGGTACGCACCTTTCAGCCGGTGCACGGGTCGAAGAAGCTGATGGGCCGCATGAGTTTCGCGAACGACACGGTGACGTTGGACCTGTCTGCCGTGAAGCTAAAGGGCAAGAAGAAGAGCGCCGCATCGGCGCCGGAAACGATAGACATTCCGTTGCGCGACATTGAACGTGCGCAGCTCGTTGCGGAGTTTTAACCGAACCGCACGCCGAACCAACGCAAGCAGTTTTAACGTATACCGCGCGGCACCAAAGTAAGCAGGAGTTACTCAGCAAATGGCAAGTGCACTGTACCAGGCAATCGAAACCATGAGCCGCGACAAGGGCATTGACCCGGAGATTGTTGTTGGCGCCGTGGAAGACGCGATCGCGCTCGCGACGCGCAAGTATTACAAGACCCCCACCAACATGCGTGGCGAGTTCGATAAGGAAACCGGCGAGATCCGCGCGTACGAATACAAGACGGTAGTAGAGCCGACGGAGGAAGAGCCGCTGGACGAGGACAACCAGCTGACTCTGGATTCGGCACGCGAGATGGCGGGCGAGGTGGAGGTTGGATCGGAGCTGCGGTTTTATCGCGACACGTCTCCGCTGGGGCGCATCGCCGCGCAGATGGCCAAGCAGGTCATCTTCCAGAAGGTCCGCGAGGCGGAGCGCGATACGGTGTTCAATGAATATGCGCACCGGGTCGGCGAGGTACTGAACGCGACGGTGAAGCGTGTGGAGCCGATGGACCTGATCTTCGATATCGGCAAAGCCGAGGCGCGGATGCCCAAGCGGGAGCAGAGCCGGTTGGAGCAGTTCAGCGTGGGCGAGCGCGTGCGCGTGGTGCTGTTGCGTGTGGACCGCGCCGCGAAGGGGCCGCAGGTGATTGTGAGCCGCGCCGCGCCGGCGCTGGTGCAGACGCTGTTCCAGAGCGAGGTTCCGGAGATTTACGACGGCACCGTGGCGATCCGCGCGATTGCGCGCGAGGCGGGCGAGCGCACCAAGATCGCCGTCGTGTCCCGCGACAAGGACGTGGACCCGGTCGGCGCCTGCGTGGGTATGAAAGGCATGCGCGTGCAGTCGATCATCCGCGAGTTGCGCGGCGAGAAGATCGACATCATCGAGCATTCCGAAGAGGTGACGACCTTTGCGGAAAAGGCCCTGCAACCGGCAAAGGTGGCGCGCGTTTCCATCACGGATCTTGCCGAGAAGCAGCTGGAAGTTATCGTGGACGATACGCAGCTCTCGCTGGCTATCGGCAAAAAGGGCCAGAACGTGCGGCTGGCGGCCAAGCTGCTGGGATGGAAGATCGACATCAAGTCAGAGGAGGAGAAGCGGCAGGAGGTCGAGCAGGCGATGCGAGCGCTGGAAGGCGCGCCGCAGACGCCGATCGAGCAGGTGACCGAGCTTGGGGACCAGGTCCTGGAGAAGCTGATTGCGGCCGGCATCACCACCGTGGAACACCTGGCGGACATGACCGAAGAAGAGTTGGGCGAGGTGCCCGGGATCGGCGACAAGTCGGTGGAGCGGATCGCGGTCGCCGTGCGGCACTACTTCGGGCAGTACGAAGAGGGCGAAGCGCGTCCGGAGCAGCCGGTGAGTGAACTTGCGGCGTCGTTGGAGAACAATACGGCATCTGATTCTTCAGTCGCGCACACCGCACCCACCGAAGAAGACGGCAAGCCGTACGATCCGGCGTCAGACATCAGCGGATCGGAAGCAGGTGAGGTGCTGTTGATCGCCGCGGATGCGAACGAGCCCGGCGGCGAAGAAGGCGACCTGACCAAGGAGAGTTCGATGAGCAAAACACCTGAAGCGGTGCTGGCCGAGCAAGCCATCTACGCCGACGAACCGGTTGAGGTTGGCTCAATCGACGACGCCATCGCGCGGGAAGACCGCATGAGCCAGCTGGATGCCTTCGGCAACGATGCCGACATCCGCGAGGCGCAGATCGAGATGGACAACCAAACGATGGAAGACCTGGCCGAGCAGGCTGGCGAAACCGGCAGCGAGACGATCGACCGGGACGAGCCCCTTGGTTAGCCAAGAGCTCTTCCCGAGATCAGTTTTCCGCGCTAAAGCCCGATGTGCGGGCTTTCGCGCGATAATACAAGAGCAGAACAACAGCGCTCTGCACAACAACTTCTTCTTTGGAGCTTGTATGAGCAGCTAGCGCGATTTGGGGAACACGAGGGCCGATTGAGCAAAGTTAGAGTCAACGATCTGGCGCGCGAGCTTGAGGTCAAGAGTAAGGAAATTCTTGACGCGCTTGCAGCGGTCGGAGTCACCGAAAAAAAGACGCATAGCTCGTCCATTGAGGACGACGAGGCGGTCAGGGTCCGGTCGTTGCTGACCGGCGGTCGCGGCGCTGCGCGGAGCAACGGAGCTCCTGCCGCGGATGCCAGGCCCAGGGTCGACTTTAAGAAGGCGACCAAGCCTGGCGACATTGCCCGCGCGATTCTGGAGCGCAAGCAGGCGGAGCAGGCAGCCGCATCGGCCGCACGGTCCGCAGCAGCCCGGCCGGTGGTCAGCGTGCCCGCCGCAACTGCCGCACCGATTGCGGAGCGCACCCCAGTGGCCGTTGCACCAGAGCCGATTGTGCGCGCTGTGGTCGCGAGTCCGGCGCCTCGGATGGTCACGCCCGCTTCGGTGGCCGTCGCGCGTCCCGTGGTCACGATGCCCGCAGCGCCGGTCGTGGCTCGTCCACCCGCCGCGCCTGCCGCGGCCACCACTGCCGCGCCGGTGGTGGAACGTTCCGCGCCGCGCCCCGTTCCGCCGTCCACATCCGCACCGCTGCCACCGCGTAATCCGCGGGCAACGCCACTAATGCCGACCCTGCGCATTGCGCAGCCGCGTACGCCGGATGCGCCGGCCGACACGGCGCGTCGCATTGTGCCGCAGGCGCGTCAGGCACCAGCGGTCATTGCCCGTCCGCAGCGCCCCGGTCAGCCGGCCGGCGAGCGCCCGGCCATTGCAAGCACACCGCCGCCGCAGGGCGTCGTGGTCGCGCGTCCGCCGGTGACCCCGTCCGGCACCGCTGTGCAAGCAGCTCCGGTGCAGCCCCAGACCGCAGTTGCTCCTCCCGCACCGGCTCCGGTAGCTGAAGTTGCGGCTCCTGAGTCCGCAGTCCCGATTCGCCGCGTGATCATGCCTCAAACGGGTCCACGGCCAACC
>CAXUEG010000042.1:10440-15965 GCA_964249935.1 uncultured Terriglobus sp. | reverse complement strand
GCCGCATGCGGTCGAGGGCGCGTGCTTTGCCGACGATGATGCGCGATTCAAGTAGCGGCGGTGACGCTGTTTTGCCTGTGAGGATCGCGCGCAGCAGCATGAACGCCTCTTTGACGCGCCACTGCTTTTCGGTCAGCAGGGTGCGTAGGGCGGTGTCGATCGCGGTCGTCTCCCAGGGGGCGGCTTCGAGTACGGCCAGCATTTCGCCTGCGAAGGCGAGTGTTTCCTCAATGGTGCGCTTCTTTGGGACGAAAATTTCAGGCGCGGGCTGCACGTCGTCCTTGAAGAAGAAGTCAGCCATGTCGCCGAACTGCGCGAGCGTTTCCATGCGCGTTTGTACGAGCGGCGCGATCTCGCGGAGGTAGCTGTCGCTGAAGATGGTCTGGCGCAGAGCGTCGAAGAAGGCGTCAGCGCTCATGGCGCGCAGGTACTCACCGTTGAGCCATTTGAGCTTGGTCAGATCGAAGACCGGTCCGCCGAGCGAGATGCGGTGGAAATCGTAACGCTCGAGCATGTCGGCGAGTGAAAAGACGTCGGCGAGCTTGGTGTCGATACCTCTGCTGACGATCTCCTGCTCGGTCGGCTGCGCCATGCCGCCGCCCATCAGTCCCAGAAAGTTGAGCAGAGCCTGCGGCAGGTATCCGGCCTGGCGGTAGTAGATGAGGGAGACCGGGTTTTTGCGCTTCGAAATTTTGGATTTGTCCACGTTGCGCAGCAGCGGCATGTGCCAGAAGCGCGGCACGTCCCAGCCGAATGCCTGGTAGAGCAGTACATGCTTCGGCGTGGAGCTGATCCATTCTTCGGCGCGGATGACGTCCGTGATGCCCATCAGGTGGTCGTCGACAACGTTGGCCAAGTGGTAAGTCGGATAGCCGTCGGACTTGAGCAGCACCTGGTCGTCCACGTTCACGTGGTCGAAAGTGATGTCGCCGCGCAGCTCGTCGCGGAAAGTCGTGCTCGCCGTGCCGGCGGGTTTGTCGCCCTCGGGCACGCGCAGGCGGACGGTGTAGGGCTTGCCCTCAGACAGTGCGGCCTCGGCCTGCTCGGGCGTGTAGTTGCGCGACGGGCCGGCATACTTGGGCGGCAGCTTGGCCGCCATCTGCTCTTTGCGCTCGGCCTCAAGCTCCTCGGGTGTTTCGAAGGCGCGGTAGGCGTGGCCGCTGGCAACGAGCTTGTCGCAGTACTCGCGATAGATTTCCGTGCGCTCGCTCTGGCGATACGGGCCGTGCGGACCGCCGACATCGGGACCCTCGTCCCAGGAGAGACCCACCCAGCGCAGAGCATCGAAGATCATTTGCTCACTGGTGGAGACGAAGCGGGTGCGGTCGGTGTCCTCAATGCGGAGAACGAACGCGCCGCCGCGCTGCTTTGCAAACAGGTAGTTCAGCAGGCCGATGTAGGCCGTGCCAACGTGCGGATCGCCGGTGGGTGACGGCGCCACGCGGACGCGCACCGGGCCAGCCTGCTTCACGTTGCGGGAAGGGAGTGCAAAGTGCTCGGAATTCATGCACTTCAAGGGTAGCAGCGGGCTCGTATATCAAACCCGCGCAGAGACGCAACGAGAGTTAGATCGCACGCTTGTTGCGCAAGCCAGGCTGTTACGTCCGATGCCGATGGGCTCATGCAAGGCACAGTGCTGAAGTAAGGGGCACGCACCTATCCTGATCTCAGCTAAAGACGTGTCGGTGGCTCATTTGGCGGTGGAGGGTATGGAGCGGGGCTTGCGGGAGTCGACGGCGTGTACGCACCTGGCGCGCTGTAATTGGTTGCCGCCGGCGTGATCGGCGCGCTTCCCTGGGCGTAGACCGGCGGGTACGAGGGAGGTGGTATCTGGCCGGGATAAGCCGCCGTGTACTGCGGCGAAGGCACCACCTTCCAGGTTGAGAACGCCAGGATGAAGAGCACAATGATCAGGCCGAGCGTTGGCACAATCGCGATCAGCGAAAGCGCCGCTGGGAGTCCGGCCTTTTTGAGGGCGATCCACAGCGGCACGATGATCAGCGCCTGAAAGACAAGAACGAAGAGACCGACGACCGGTAAAACGGCGGCCATGATGTGTCCTACTTGTGCCGGATCCGGATTCTGAACATCCATGGAAACCCTCGCTGCGCGGCAGAGTGGAAAGGGTCCGCGCGTACGAAGATGTACGCAGATTTACCTCTGCGGGTTGCACAGGCCCATAGAAAACGACGCGCGCTAGGTCAGGTCGTCCGTGTCGAATGCGGGCTTGCGGCCAAGCCGCCGCATGTCATGCGGTTCATCCACGAGCGACCGCACCAGGACTTCCATCTCTACCGGATCACCCATCTCAGCGGTCATCACCTTAAGCGTCTCGGGTTCGGAAATCTCCTCCAGCAGCACCGTCACGTGCGCCACCGCGACACCGTCCTGGTTCAGACCTTCCGGCGTTTTGGCCTTGATGCCGACATTCCGGGCAGGGACGTCCAGTATCTCCGCGACGCGCTCGCGGATATCGCCGGCGATGGGCACGATTTTGGGGCGGTGCATGATCAGAACGGTATCGAGGTTCACGATGCGGTAGCCTGCCGTGGCAATCTCCTCCAGCGCGGTGCGCACGAAGAGGGAGGAGTCTGCGCCCTTCCAGCGTTCATCGCTCGGCGGAAAGAAGGTGCCGATGTCGCCGGCGGAGACTGCGCCCAGCAGCGCATCGGTGATCGCGTGCAGCAGTACGTCGCCGTCGGAATGGCCGGCCAAACCCTCGCTGTGCTCGATCGTCAGACCGCCAAGGACCAGTGGCACGCCCGGTTTGAACGCGTGAGAGTCAAAGCCGTACCCGATCCGTAGTCCTGCCAACGTTGTCACCTCAAACCGTGCAAAGAAGACACCGGGCCAGCCGGCGTGGTGATCTGCCCAGGTTGCGTGCAGTCGACTTCAGAATAGCGGAGGCACAAGGTTACCGGGCGGAGACTCTGGCGCTCAGCATTGCCGCCAGCGGGCCAGGGAAGCATAAACTTAGTGGTCTATGCAGGTGCACGTCATTCTTCCCGCTGCAGGTTTGGGCACGCGCATGGCCGTACCAGGTGTGTCGGCCAAGCAGTTTCTTTCGCTGGGCGGAGCGCCGGTTCTGCTGCGCAGCGTGCAAGTGTTTGCCGCGGTCGACCGTGTGGCAACCATCACGCTGGCCCTGCGCTCAGCGGAGCAGGACCAGGTGAACACCTTGTTGCAGGAACATGGTTTAGCAGACCGCGTGCGGATCGTCACGGGAGGCGATCACCGGCAGGAGTCTGTCTGGAGCGCGCTGCGCGGGCTTGCTGCCGCGCCGGACGATGTGGTGCTGGTACACGATGCCGTGCGGCCACTGATCGATGCCGCAACCATCGAACGGACCATCGACGCAATCCTGAGGCACGGCGCCGCCATTGTTGGGCTGCCTGCGGTAGACACGATCAAGCAGGTGGAGCGTACGGCGGACGGCGCCATCATCACCGCCACCATTCCACGCGAACGCATCGTGCAGGCACAGACGCCGCAGGGGGCGCATTTCGCTGAACTTCACCGCGCCTTTGCGGAGGCCGAAGCGGACAGCTTCCAGGGGACCGATGAGGCCAGCCTGCTGGAGCGCGCCGGCTTCTCCGTGGCGGTCGTGGCCGGATCTGCCGCGAATTTCAAGATCACGCAACCCGGCGACCTGGAATTGGCAGAGTTCTACCTGCGCGGCCGCGCGATGGGCGCCTGAGCCGCTGCCATGAGCGAATCCGGGGAACATTTTGCAGACAAAACTGAGGTGGTGACGCGGCACGCCGCCGACGTCCCCGCGTCTCAGGGCGTTGACGATCCAACCGACTACCCGGCCAGCGATCCAGCGCCGACACCGGTTGAGGTGCAGCCGGCGCGTCGCGCTGCCGTGACCTTTATCTTTCTCACGGTCACGCTGGACATGCTGGCGCTGGGCATGATCGCGCCCGTTCTGCCAAACCTGATCGGCAGCTTTGTCGGCGGATCAGCTGCGCGCACGGCAGAGACCATCGGCCTATTTGGCACGGTCTTTGCGCTGATGCAATATGTCTTTTCGCCGGTGCTTGGGTCGCTGTCCGACCGGTTTGGGCGTAGGCCCGTCGTGCTCTTGTCCAACTTCGGCCTGGGCGCGGATTACATTCTGATGGCGCTGGCGCCGTCGCTGCGGTTCCTGCTGATCGGGCGCGTGCTGGCGGGCATTACCGCCAGCAGCGTGCCCACGGCGCAGGCCTACATGAGCGATGTGACGCCGCGGGAGAAGCGGGCCGCGGCCTTCGGTATGCTGCAGGCGGCCTTTGGATTCGGCTTTATCGTGGGCCCGGCGCTGGGCGGGTGGCTTGGATCAATTTCGCCGCGGCTGCCGTTCTGGGTCTCGGCCGCGCTTTCGCTGCTTAACTTTGTCTATGGGTTTTTTGTGCTGCCGGAGTCGCTTGCATCAATCAATCGCAGCCCATTCTCCTGGAAGCGCGCGAATCCGGTCGGCTCGATCCGTCTGCTTTCACGCTCGCGGACGATGCTGGCGCTGTCGGGCGTGCTCCTGCTCGGGTACCTGGCGCAGAACTCACTGCTGAATGTGTACGTGGTGTATGTGGAGTACCGCTATCACTGGTCGGTACACCAGATCGGCAACTCGCTCGCGGTGCTGGGCGCGCTGACCATCCTGTACGGTTTCTTCCTGGTGCGGCGCGCCAGCAAGAGGCTGGGCGATCGACGCGCTACGCTTTATGGGCTGGCAGGAGGCGGCATCGGTTACGTCATCTTCGGTGCGGCGCACACGGGCATGCAGTTCATTGCGGGCATGCCGCTGCTGAACCTCACGTCGATTGCGTGGCCAGCGACGCAGAGCATCATGAGCCGTGCTACCGCGGCGAATGAGCAGGGGCAGCTGCAGGGCGCGATCAATAGCCTGCGCGGCATTGCGGGCGTGCTCGGGCCAAGCCTGTTTACCTGGATCTTCGCACGCGCCATTTCCACCGGAAGCGGGGCGCATTTGCCCGGCCTGCCGTACTACGCGGCGGCGGCGCTCATGGCGTGCAGCGTCCTGCTGGGTGCCGTGACCGGCAGGGAGTCGCAGCCGGTTTAGCTCCGTTTCGAGCGCTCCATGCGGCATTCGGTAAGCGCTGCCGGTATAACAGAACCATACCAACAATCACTTCCCCCCTAGACGAGGAGCGCACTACGCCCATGCCATCGCCCAAGGTCCTGTCGTCCCTGCTTTCAGTCGCGGCTGCTGCCGTGCTGTCGCTGCCTGCTGTCGGTCAATTCGGTGCTGACCCGCAGCCTGCCGCCGCCGGCCCGATCACGGCGAAGTACCAGGCCGACGCGAGCAAGATCCTTACCGCGGCTGCTTCCGACAACGATGGCTACACGGCACTGACGTACCTGTGCGATCACATCGGCAACCGCAACAGCGGCACGCCGCAGTTGAATACCGCCGTGCAGTGGGGCGCGGAGCTGATGCGGAAGGCCGGCCGGGATCCCGTGCCAGTGCCGGCGGGGCGGGGGCGGGGGCCGCCGGGCTCTCCGCCGCCGGGCTCTCCGCCACTGGG
>CAXUEG010000042.1:7654-10430 GCA_964249935.1 uncultured Terriglobus sp. | reverse complement strand
TGATGCGCAAGGCCGGACTCCAGAATGTGCAGGTGCAGCCGGTGATGGTGCCGCACTGGGTGCGCGGGCATGAGGAGGCGCAGATCGTCTCGCCCGACCTGCATGGCACGCCGCGCAAGCTGCACATGCTGGGCCTGGGCATGAGCGTAGGCACGCCGGCGCAGGGCATTACCGCGCCCGTTGTGTTTGTGCATACGTTTGACGAGCTGGACGCTCTGCCGCCCGACAGCATCAAGGGCAGGATCGTCGTTTACAACCCGGGCTGGCACGGCTACGGTGTGGGCTCGTTGTACCGCACCACGGGCGCGTCGCGTGCCGCGGCGAAGGGCGCGGTCGCCATGCTGGTGCGGTCAGCCACTGGTTTGGTCGAGCAGACGCCGCATACCGGTACGCTGCGCTATGACGAGAAGCAGCCGAAGATTCCTGCGGCCGCCATCTCGCCAGAGGACGCGCTGCTGATTGAGCGCCTCGCCAAGGACAGCACTGTAAGCGTGCACCTGCAAATGGACGCGCATCAGGAAGCGGATGTGCAGAGTGGCAACGTGATCGGTGAGATTCGCGGCTCGGAGAAGCCGGACGAGGTCGTCGTTCTCGGCGGTCACATCGACTCGTGGGATGTGGGCCAGGGCGCGCAGGACGACGGCTCGGGCATCATGGCGGCGTATGCAGCGGTGAAGCTGATTCATGACCTCGGCTTGAAGCCGAAGCGGACGTTGCGCCTGGTCTTCTGGGTGAACGAGGAGAACGGCGGCGCGGGCGGCCGGGCGTACCGCGACCTGGTCGCGAAGAACATCGCTGGCCAGGTGGCTGCAATGGAAATGGATGACGGCGCGGAAGCTCCGATGGGCGTTGGCTATACCGTGCTGGCGCGCACGCCCGGAGGCCGCGGTGCGCTGAGCATGCAGCAGATGATGCGGCAGGGGCCGCCGCCGTTCAACATGGACGCGCTCACGCCCGAGCAGAAGCAGTCCTTCGGCGTCATGCAGCAGATTGCCGCGCTCTTGCAGCCCATCGGCGCGGGCAAGGTTTTCCCGGCGGGTGGTGGATCGGACATCAGTCCAATTGTCGCGCTCGGCGTTCCGTCGCTGGCGCCGATTACCGTCGGTGCGCACTACTTCGACTGGCACCACACTGAGGCCGACACGCTCGACAAGGTCAACCTGGACGACTTCCGTAAAAACATCGGCCTGCTCGCGGTGACAACGTTTGTGCTGGCCGATATGGATGGCCGTCTGCTCGGGGCCAAGATTCCTGATCGTGACTAGACTGCTAAGGCTGGTTGCGTGAGGCGTTTACGGCAGACGCAGCGGAACAGCGGATGTTGCGTTCGAAAGCGCAGTGCCCTCTGGCGCAGTCGTTGCTGTGCTACCAGTCGACGGACTTTGCGGAAACGCCAGCGGCTGCATCACGCGGTACTCCTCGCGAGGCACGCGGAACGGACTACCGACGTAATGCGTGTGAATGTAATCGCACAAGGCCAGCTTCACGTTGGGTACACCCTTGAGATGTGGTACGAAAGGCGTGTGGAAGGTGTCTTTCAGGTTCTGGCGAACACTGTCCACCTGGTCTGTCCGGCAAGACTCATAGTAGTTATAGGGGACTACAAGCAGGTCGCGCGGATGCTGTTCCAGTTCCTCGATTTTGAGTTGTGCCAATCCCGGGTAGCCAAGGTCAAAGCCGTAGAAGCGTCCAGTGGTGACTTTGGGACCGAACTGGCCATCTACATAGGAGAAGTAGCGGATCGGCGCGCGCAAGGTGACGCCCGCAGGCGGCAGATCCGCGGCACTCGGCATTTTTTCCATGCGGGGAAAGGAGTGCATCAGCACGTTCACCGCCGGACGCATGTGACCAAACCAGGCACCTGCAATGTAGATTCCCCACCCGGCGACCACGGGGAGCCGGACCCACCGCGTTTGCATCGCTGCCAGCGTCATCGTGATCAGGGCTGGCATTGCATTGATAAAGATGTGCCCGGGATCAGCCCTGCCAAAGCCTGCCGGTATCGCGGCAAGTGCGAGAGCAATCAGGTAGATCTCGGGCCGGCTCGACTGCTTGTTCAGGAATGCATGCACGGCCAGGCACGCCACGCCGAGCAGCATGCAGACCAGGAAAATTTCCCGGGGGCCCGGAAGCACGGGCAGGTTGTACGCACCCCCTGCGAACGTGAACAAGGATTGAAGCAGACCGAGTCGCTTGTCCAATGCAAAGACCACCAGGCTGAAGCCAACAAACGCAAGCAGAGGAGCGAGTACAGCCCGCTTGCGTACGCCGATCGCAAAGAAGAGCACGGTCGCGATGCAGAACTCAAGTCCCTGTTCCGGCGAGTAGACCAGCAGTAACGCGTAGCTGAGCGCTGCCAGCAACATGCTGGGTCCGTACGCCCGCCAGGTTTCATCATTGGATCGTGCTCGCCAGAGGCGATGTACCCACAGGGCGAGGGCGGACGCAACGATGAATCGTAACGGCGTGTATTGAGCGCCCTGATCGGTAATAGACGTGAGCCATGCTACGAAGACCGCGCTAAAGGTAATCAGACGGTCCGAAGTGCGTCCCTGCAACGAAGTAACGACATGCCACAGCAGGAGAGTTCCGGCAATCCACTCCAGAGACCAGAAGATGTAGTACGCGTGACCTACCGGGATGTGAAGCGCGGCGGCGATCCACCAGGACGGGAAGTAGAGAAGCGGGCCGTAGTCAAAGGTGAAGTCGCGGTAAACCACTCCACCGGCAAGCTGGTTGCTGAAGCGGTCCATGAAGTAGATGGCCTCATCGAAGG
>CAXUEG010000042.1:0-7644 GCA_964249935.1 uncultured Terriglobus sp. | reverse complement strand
GCCCCATGTTGCTCGCCCAATACCAGATGTACGCGCAGCAAGACGCGACAAAGACGACCGTGACTGCCGGAACAAGCAAGGCCCAGGGTTCTCGAGTCTTCCGGGTTCCACTTGCCAGCGCTGCGTTCCATCCACGAACGGAGACGGCAAACAACAGACCGCCTGCCAGAAGCGCAATTTGTGCGGCGCGGTTACTGAACCCCGCCATGGTCGAGATGGAAACTCCAGAGTGCGGCGGGAACAAGTAAGGTAGGAAGAAGACTGCCGCGGCACACACCAGAAAGCCCAGGAACTGGACCAGTTTCCTGACCATCATGGCTATAGCATAGCAACAGGAGAACCGAAGTTCTTACGAACGATGAGGACGTATCTCCGCGCCTTCCGCTCATGATCAAGCCCAACTCAAACGGCATTCCTGTCGTCTTTGCTTCGACCTTTGACAGGGAGACCGGAGAGGCAAAGAAAGGCTTTCGCGACTCGCCCGTGTGGGACTGGCTTGCGATCGCGTTGTGCCTGATCGCGGGCGTCACGCTGATCCTGAACACACATCCGGATGGCGACGGCATGTGGTTCTGGTATGCGGTTGATCTGCGGCAGGGTGTGCGGATGTATCGGGATCTGCACCTTGGGCTGCAGCCACTGTATGTCCTGCTTACGGCAGCGTTTCAAGGGTTGCTGGGAACGTCCTGGTGTGCCTCCAAGGTGTTTCCCTTTCTGCAGTTGCTGGCGTTTCTGACGCTGCTGCTGGGCATCTCGCGTTTCGCTCCTCTCCCTCGATGGCAGCGCGCCGTGCTGGTGTTGGCAGCGTTCCTGTTTATCGTGCAACCAAGCACCTATCGCTTCGACGACTACCACGTTACCTCCGACATCTTCACGCTCGGGAGCCTTCTGCTCTGGCTGCACCTTGATCAGCGTTTGCCGCTGCCTTCCACAATCCTGCGGTACGCCTTTGGCGTGGGCTTGTGTTGCGGCCTGGCTGCCATGACGCGGCTGAACGACGGCGCAGCCATTGGTGTTGCCGCCTCGCTGATGTTCGCAATGCGTTACCCCCGCCATAGCATCCGTGCGCTGTCGGCGCTTGTTGCGGGCCTGGTCGCAGCGGTCACCTTGGTATTGCTGCTGGTGCATGACAGCCCGTCTGAGTGGTGGCACTGGTCGATCACGGCAGCCGGTCAGATCAAGGGTGGAACCGGCTCCATCCTTTACGCGCCGCTGCTGCTGCCCCTGCACTTGATGCTGCACATCCTGTTTGCGCGCACACCGCTCGTGATCGGATATGTTGCTCTGCTCGCGTTCGGGGTAAGTCGAGTGCAGCGACAGTATGGCCAGGTACCGATGCGAAGATTCATTGGTACGGTTTGCGCGTGGCTGCTTGTGCTGCTCATCGCGATGGTACCGCTGGTCCGGCGCACGCAGGTCAGCTTCTCGCTGGAAATGTCGGTCCGCGTCGCGACCCTGTTATTCCTGCTGGCAAGCGTCGTGCTGCTTGCATGGGCTTGTTTTCGGCTGCTGCAGGGCCGGTCCTTACGGCAGCGCTCCGCGCTGCTCTTGCTATGGCTACCGCTGCTGCACCTGATCGGGGGCGCGCTGACTGCCGCCAACACCCTGCCCGACCCTTACCTGTCGTTTGCCATGCTCCTGCTGTTGTGGCCGATGCTGGTGTCTCCGCCCGTTGCGCGGACGTGCGCGCTACCGATCCTGGCAAATGTTGTTCTGCTGATGGCAATCATCGTTGGCGGTAAGATCGCCCATCCATACTTCTGGTGGAATTACGATGACGGGCCGGTGTACCGCGATCGCGTATGGTACCGCCATCCCGACTTCGGTCCGATGTACATAGAACGGCCACAACTCGCGCTGATGGCCGGACTGTGTGACCGCGTCCATTCCGGCAGCGGCATGGGCGGCCTGCTCTCCATGCCGTTTCCGTATGCAAACTACTTCTGCAATGTCCCGCCCTGGAAGGGTTACGTGCAGACCTGGTATGACACCTCTGGCGCGGACACGATCCAAGCTCTTGTGAGCCAGCTACAGAAGGCGCCACCGCGTTGGATCGCGTATGAGTACAACCCCAATGCCGTGGAAGGGCACGAGCGCACTTACTACCATGGCAAAGCCATACCGCATCGCGCTCTGCAAGGTCTTGTGGTAAACAAAATCACCACCGGCGGTTGGACGCTTCGCCTGCACCAGTGCTCACGCCTTTCCGAATGGCTGCTGATCGAAACAGTTCACGTGCCCGACGCAGAGAACGTATTGCGATCCGGTTTCAAGCCCGAGGGAGCACTCTGCCGCTAAACGTGAGGAGAACTGCCCGTCCTGACGTGAGGGCATTCGAACAGACGCTCGCTTGCATTACGAAAGGCGGGCGAAAGCTGCCAGACCCAGCTCGACGGCTCCGTCCAGACCGGATCGTCGCTTGAAACGACCACAGCGGTGACCGCGAACTGGCGGCACGCATCATTCAGGATGTCGGCCGACGAAGGTCTGTCTGTCACATGGGCCGCGTAGAGCGCCCTGATCTGTGGCATTGCCGATCGGCAGGCGACTGGCGAACCCCCGAAAGCGGTCATGCAGCCTGGCTCGGCCGCGAGTAGCTGCCGGTTCGCGTAAATCGTTGCCAGGCTTCGTTGCGTAGAGTCGGGGTTGGTGGCGACCACCGCTGTTGCGGGTTCACGGGCATCGATCGTTTGCCAAAGCTCGTACACCTGTTGGTAGCGCTGTCCCAGTTCAGGTGGCGAAGGCAGCGGACCGGGTAGAACGCTGAGCCCGTGCTCGCTCAGATACGGGATGGTACGCTGCTCCACCACCTGCCATGCTTGCAGGGTGATTCCGAGCCCGATGAACGGTACTGCCGACATCACCAACCAACGCGGGTACCGCTGCCGCCGCTCTGAGTGGGCTAGGTCCCGCAAAATGGGCGCTGCCCAGAGAAGCGCTACGAACCGGAGCATAAGGGCCGCATGAAAGCCCAGGTCATTGGATCCGATTGCAGCTTTCGAGGTCAACAGCAGAGCGGGACCGATACAGGACCACGCCACCATCCATTGCATGCGCTTTTGCTCGCTCAATTTGTCTGCGCGTGCGTCGGCATGCATACGGTATAGAACGATGAGGAGAAGAAATCCACCTTCAGCCAGCAATGAAAGCGCATACGCTGGCAAGGTCAACGGCAGGGTGACGGCTCTGCCGAACGTCCTGTGCATCACTTGCAGAATGCAGCCGCTGAGCCAGTAGTAGGTTGCGGTGAATTCACGTAACTCGAACGCAACAGGCAGCGCTCGTCCGCCAGCCTCGGGTAGATCGCGCGCGAGCATGACCTGCAGAAACGGCAGGGTCATGCAGGTCGCGAAAAGCCCACTGATGCCAAGCAGCGCAAGGGAGCTCCAGTCCCGTCGCAGCAGGCGATCGAAACCGAACAGGACGCAACCGAGCACCAGAAAAAGTGCTACGTAGGTGGAGGTTCCTGCTACCGCCGCGAAACAGATGCTGGAGAGTGTAGACGCAAGCAGCACTTGGTTCTTGGTTCGGACTGCCGGTTCCGCTGTGTGGCTCTGAAGCTGGAACTGACTCACAAAGAGAAGACCCAAAAGTACCGCCGAGATGCCGGTGGTGTGGTGTGGCGCATAGAGCAGCGCCGTTTGAAACGAGGGTGCCAGAGCGTCTGGCGCGCGCCACCACTCTGTTTCCGGCCAGATCCGGTGGCGGAACGCTGCAGCGTAGAGCACCTGCAGAAAATCCAAGCCAAGGATCGGCATGCCGATCAGCAGCCACTTCAGCCAGTAGGCCCAACTCCAGTGCGCGCGATCGTCACCTGGCGTAAAGAGAAAGCGAAGCGTGAGCAAGAGCGTGGAAAGTAGCGCCCAGCAGGCCCACACACAGCCCGCGGCCATCACAGCTCTGGCGGGCAGTCGAAACGTTGCAGCGACTACCCCTTGCGCCTGATACCGGTAGTAGTAATAGGCGAGCTTTGGAGCGAAGCCGCCAACAAAATTGAATGGATTGACCAACGGTGCGTTGGAGCCTGCGGCGCTGCCGATCAAAGGGACACGGACGCTCCAATCGGCACTCGCCATCGATTCCCACAAGGAATGCCGGGTCTGCACCGGTGTCGTTGCTGCAATGACACTCCAACAAACTCGATGCAGGGGAAGATTAATGGCTTCAACTGTGAGCGGCGCAAGAGTAGCGAGAGGTGACGTTTCGGATGAAACAACAGAATGACTGCCGCCAGATCCAGTACAAGGAACATGGAACCGGTTTGCCGGTTCGTTAGCACTTGTCCGCACAAAATGCAGAGCATGATGCAAACCGGTGGAGAGAGTGCCAAGCTCCATAAGACTGCCGGGGCATCTTCGAACAAGTACGTTCCGTGTTTGCACAGACGGTAGATGAGGAAGCCAGGAGCAAGAAAGAAGAACGCCTCCGCGGTCACGGCCGCGATCGTGCTCCAAAGGAAGGGAAAGGACACTTCAAATGGCCTCGTCCTTAGAGTTCTAGCATCCCGCTTCGCCCGTGGAGAACCTGAAGTGAGATTCCCGAGACACGGGTAGTTCGCCCTGCTATGATTGTGGGGTTGCCCAAACGCGGGTGACACGCTTCTGCGCCCGACCGGCGCAAGTGGCAGCAAGCAATAGACAGGACACGACAATGCCGAAGTTGAAGACCCACTCGGGTGCGTCCAAGCGCTTCAAGAAGACCGCGACGGGCAAGATCAAGCGCGGACAGACGAAGAAGCGCCACATCCTGACCTCGAAGAGCACGAAGGTGAAGCGGAAGTTGACCGCCAATGCCTACGTCTCCGATGGCGATCATGCCAAGGTCAGCCGGATGATCCCCTACGCCTGATCTGTCAGGCGTTTCTGAATGAACTTCCATCCAGCCGCGCAACGCAGAAGCGTCGCGCAACGGTCCGGAAACGCGTAGTTGGACCCTCGGCCACGAACGGCCGACATGAGATAGGAATGCAGCACGCGTGTGAAGAGGTTTCGGAACGGCGATTGAGCCGATCCTCCTGCCTCCAGCCGCGGACACACTACGCAACCCGCGCCCGATGTGGCCGGGACCAAAGGAGAACACTATGCCCCGCGTCAAACGTGGCACAAAGCGGAATGATCGCCGCAAAAAGATCCTGAAGCGCGCTTCCGGATACTTCCTCACCAAATCCAAGCTCTACCAGGCAGCGCAGGAAGCCGTCGAACGCGGCTTGAAGTTCGCGTACATTGGCCGCAAGCAGAAGAAGCGGCAGTTCCGTTCGCTCTGGATTGTCCGCATCGGCGCCGCGGCGCGTCTGAACGGCATGAGTTACTCGACCTTTATCAGCGGTCTGAAAAAGGCCGGCGTTGGCCTCGATCGCAAGATTCTGGCCGACATCGCTGTACATGACGCAGCCGGCTTTGCCGCATTGGCCACTCAGGCCAAGTCTGCCAACGGCGCTGGCCAAAAGGTTGCGGCGTAGGGTCTGGCTCACGTTTCGACAAAACAAAAGCCCGGCTTGCGCCGGGCTTTTCGCGTCTGCAGTGCACGGCGATCTTCACAGGCCGCCGTTTGTCTCTTGAAAGCCCATGGAATGCAGGTACCCGTACCAGGCGACCAGCGTCAGCGCGATCACCAGAACTGCGCCGCCCACCGCAATCCAACCCTTCTTGGTGAAGGTCGGCTTGCCCTTGTCGTTGAGCTTACGGATCTGGCCATCGCCGAACTTGCCGGTCAACGCCAGAACGCCGATGTATACGCAGAGCGGACCGATGAGCACGCCCTTGATGTAGTACGTGGTGTGATTGGTCGCGATCAGTTCCTGGATCGGCCGGACCGCGAAGAAGTATGTCATCGCCGCGCCCAGCGCGATCAGCAGAATACCGCCCATCGCGGCCTTGCGGGCCTTTGCTTCGGTTGGAATCAGCGCCTCGTCCATAGCCGCAATCGATGCCGGGTCAGAGCTTCGGGCTGCCCAGGACTTCTGGCCCCGCGCTAAAGAGTCCCCGGAAGGCAAGCCGGTAGGCGAAGATGAGGAAGGCCTCGAAGGCTACCAGGAGTAAGGCAACAGGCAGACCGGAAGGCGCGAAGAAAGCATGAAAGAGAAAGATATTGACGATGCCCGGCCCGAGAAGCGTCAGGCCCAGCGGCACAAATCGCCCCACCAGCAGGAGCAGGCCGCCGACCAACATCACCAGAGCCACGCCGGTCATGTAGCCATGCGTGCTCCGAAGGCTTAGGAACAGGCCCGCGTCTCCCGGCATCGCCTGCTTGTTCATGTGCAGGATATTCATGACACCGGTAGCCACAAATGCCAGGCCCAGCAGGATGCGTGCAATTAGAACGGCGTACTTCACGGCAGTTTCCCTCGCGGTGGTCAGGCGGAACGTTGGTGTAAGGTGCGAAACGACAGTGTGGCAAGTGTAGCGCCGCTGCCCGCCGCACAGGCAAGCAGATACGATGATCCGGATGATTTCCTCCTACGCCTCGCGCCCGCAGTCGCGCCTGGATGAGGTGCGTGTCGCGATGCTGGCCCTGCCACGCGTGGCGGAGACGCTGCAGTGGGGCGGTCGGCTGGTTTTCTGGACCATGGACAAGGCGGTTGGCGGCAAGATGTTTGCCATTGCCGACCTGGAAGCAGTGGACCGGGCCGTGTTTGCCTTTGCGGCCGGTCCGCGGCGCTCGCCACAGCTGCTGGAATATGACGGCGTGTGTCCCGCACCGTACCTGGCTCGCGCCCACTGGGTGTCCTGCAATCACTGGCAGGTGCTGCCTTTGCCACAGCTGCTTGAGGAGGTGCGCGCCGCCTACGCGTATGTGGGCAGCCGCATGCCCACCCGTGTACAGCGGCTGTACGAAGTGCCCACGAAGGAATACCGGGCATTGGTCCGCGAAAGCCGCGCTGCCGCAAACGGCAGCAGAACAAAGCCGCGCATCTGAATCGGCCATGCGCGCTGCTGCTTGCTCGTTTTTCACGAGCTCATCCCGTGTCCGGCTCCGTAAGCTCTGTGGGGAATCAGGCATCTGACACGGCATGCGATTTGCCGTCAGGCCCACCTTTCTCTACCTGGTTTGCTTTGCCACCTGCCTCATGGTCCGCGCTCAGGAAGATGACCCGGAGATCCCCAGGGCACCAGTTCCCCGGCTGCCCGCAACGGCGGTGAATGCCGCGGCTTTTGCGCCGCGGGGATGGAAATTGCAGGTGCAGGCCAGCGGCGATCTGAATGGCGACGGCCGCCCCGACCTCGCATTCGTGCTGCACGAGGTGAATCCAAAGCTGATTCTGCACCCAAAGGATTTTGGAACCGACGATCTGGATACAAACCCGCGCGTGCTCGGCATCGCCTTTGCCATGCCGGATGGCACCTACACGCTCGTCGCGCAGAATAGCGAGTTGATTCCGCGTTGGACAGAGCCGAACATGGATGATTATTTCGGCGAAGAGGGATCGTTGACGATCACGCGAGGGGCCTTCACCGTGGGCCTGCATTACTTCGCCAATATGGGGGGCTGGGACGCTGGCTCGACCTCGCTCACGTTTCGCTGGCAGCATGGCCGGTTTGAAATGATCGGTTACGAAAACGACAATCTAAAGCGGAATACCGGAGAAGAGACAAAGACCAGCATCAATTTCTCCACGGGCGTGAAGATCGTTAGCTACGATTCCAT
>CAXUEG010000041.1:0-16008 GCA_964249935.1 uncultured Terriglobus sp. | reverse complement strand
TGATAAATGACGGAAGTACCACGTCCCTTTGGAGGACCTTCAAGCTTTTCAAGCTGGAGTCCGTTCGGTCCCAGGAATTTTCTCGCCTTCAATGCGGAACAGAATACACTTTGCCGTCCTCGGGCTTCCTCGCCGACCTTCGCCATTACCTCGCGGACTGGAATACTCAAAAATGTGAATCCAGCGTTGCGAGCCGGAAGAACAAATCCCTGCACTGCTGTCTGCCGAATGCGATCACTAAGCTGCTCATCCAACCGCTTGCTCATTGCAGTACGTTATCATCTTTCGCAGTAACGTATTTAGCACCGTACCCGTCCGGGCCCGCCTGGAAGGTGTTGCATTGCTTCGCATCTCCGGAGTTCATGCCGCGGCTGAACCAGCCCTGCCGCTCGGCGCTGGTACCGTGCGTGAAGCTTTCCGGGCTTACCGTGCCACGCTCCATCTTCTGGATATGATCGTCACCGACCGCAGCGGCGTTCTTGAGCGCGTCCTGCAGGTCACCCGGATCGAGCTTGCCGCGCTCCTGCATCGAGTGCCCCCATACCCCCGCAAAGCAATCCGCCTGCAATTCCAGTTCCACCGAGGCCCGGCTGCGCTGGCTGCGATCCTGCATCATCTGCTGTGCCTTCTGCTCAATGCCGAGTATGTTCTGCACGTGATGCCCAAGCTCATGCGCCAGCACATAAGACTGTGAGAAGTCAGCGGTGTTCCCGCCTAGCCGCTTCAAATCGTCCCAAAAATCCAGGTCGATGTAGACCCGCTCATCTTCAGGGCAGTAGAACGGGCCGGTTGCCTCCTGCGCCGCGCCGCATCCGCTTTGGGTCTGGTTGCGAAACAGCACCAGCTTGGCATGGCGATAGGGGTGCCCCATCTGCTCCGGCAGTGTCGTGGTCCAGAACTTCTGATCGTCGTCCAGGACAAAGCTGAGCAGCTGGGTATCGCGTTGCTCGCTGGCGTTCTGCTGCAATGGCCCCTGACTCTGCCCCTGCGTTTGGGTCTGCGGCGCGCCGCCGCCGCCGCCGAGCAAACCCAGGAAGTTGCGGCCTGTGACCAGGCTGAGAACTACCAAAACGATGACACCGACAATGCCAAGGCCGCCGCCGCCAAACGGCAGAAAGCCTCCGCCACCGCCGCCGGAGTCGCCGCGCCGGTCCTCCACATCGTTGCTCATGCCGCCGGGGGTCCATTCCATCGTGCCGCTCTCCTGCTCTCCATTGTTGAAATCGTGCAGTTGGATGCGCCAACCCGCGGCTTTGCCTACCGGCACAGCGTCGTTTGCCAGCGCCGCCTTGCGGAAGAGCAGTGCTACGCTGCATGCACCGCATGGACACTGAACCGCAATACGACCTGCCGCGTGTTCTTTCGGTGAGGCACGCCACGTCCATTGTGGTCGGCATCATCGTCGGCAGCGGCATTTTCCTGGTACCGCAGGAGATGATGATCGCTGTCGGATCCGCGGCCAGAGTCTATGCCGTATGGATCGTAGGCGGCCTGTTATCCCTTGCAGGTGCGCTCACCTACGCCGAAATTGCGGCGGCACGACCAGCGTATGGCGGCGAGTACGCGTTTTTGCGCGACACCTACGGCGGGTTAGTTGCGTTTCTACACATGTGGACGTGGTTGACCATCGCCAAGCCGGCCTCATTGGCCAGCATCTGTGCCGGTCTGGTTCGCACACTCGCCTTATTTCCCGTGTTCGCCTTTTTTACAAACCGCGCCTTCGGCTTTCTCACGTGGGGGCAGCTGGCAGCACTTGCCGCATTGTGGTCGGTCACACTGCTGGACATCGTGGGCACGCGGCGCGCTGCAAACGTGCAACTCGCGCTGACGTGGCTGAAGATCGCGCTGATTCTGCTGGTTGCCTCGGTCTGCTTTTTGGCTGCCGGCCCGCTCGGGACCGTGCAGCATTTTGCGACGGTGTTCGCTGGCGCGCGCGGTGGTTTCGGCGGGTTTATGGTCGCGCTGATCGCGGCGCTGTGGGCCTATGATGGCTGGTCGGACGTGGCGCCGATGGCAGGCGAGGTGGAGCAACCGCAACGCAACCTGCCGATCGCGCTCGCCGGAGGCACACTGGCCGTGGCCGCGCTATACATGCTTACCAACGCGGCGATTCAGTATGTGCTTCCCGCGGCATCCATCGCCGCAAGCGAACGCCCGGCGGTGAGCGCGTTACACCGCGTGCTTTCCGCGCATCACCTGGGCTTTGGCGCGGGGCTGGTTGCCATCGGCATGCTTGTCAGCATCTCCTCTTCGTTTGTCGGATCGTCGCTGTCCGGGGCGCGCATTCCGTTTGCCGCCGCCCGTGATGGACTCTTCTTTCGTGGGATCGCACGCGTTCATCCACGTTTTCACACTCCCGCCATCTCGCTCATCGTGCAGGCTTGCCTGGCAAGTGTGCTGGTGCTGGCGCTTGGACGGTTTCAGCGCCTCTTCTCGCTTGCGATCTTTGCCGAATGGATCACCTACGGCCTGGCGGCGAGCACCATTTTTGTTTTTCGCCGGCGCGATGCCGCAAGCGGTACCGCGCGGCCCTTCTCCACACCGCTCTATCCAGTCGTCCCTTTGATCTTCATTCTCGCGGCGCTCATGGTGACGGTCTTCTCAGTCGTGGACAAGCCGGTCGATTCCCTGCTCGGCATGCTTGTGATCTCGCTTGGCGTTCCGCTGTATCTGTGGTTTGCAAAGCGCCGCGACCTGTTGCAAAGCTAAGCAGGCTTCGTAGCTTGCGGGCCCGCATGCGCGGCAATCGCGCGTTCGTAGACCGCGATGTATTCCCGTGCCGGCTCGTTCCAGCCCAGGTCCAGCGCCATCCCGCGCTGCATGCGTGCCTCCCAGCGCGCCTTGTCGGTGAACTCACTCAGTGCGCGCTGCACGGCATCGAGCAAAGCTTTACCCGTGTACTCCAAGAATGCAAAGCCGTTGCCATCCGCCCCATCGTGGACCGTATCGCGCAGGCCGCCCGTGGCACGCACAACGGGAACCGTACCGTAGCGAAGGCTATACATCTGTGTCAGGCCCGACGGTTCATAGCGCGAAGGCATCAGCGTCATGTCCGCACCAGCCTGCATCTTGTGCGCCAGCATCTCCGAAAAGTCGAACCGAACCCTCAGGTGGTCCGGGTGGCGCTCCGCAAGGTCGTGAAAGGTTGTTTCCAGTTCCGGTTCGCCCCGGCCAAGTACCAGCAGCAGCACCTCCATGCCAACGAGTCCGCTCATTGCCTCGGCGATCAGATCGAAGCCCTTCTGAGCGGCGAGTCGAGACACAATGCCGATCACCGCGGTGCTCTCCGCGATCCCATCGGCACCAAAGGCGTGCAACAGGTCGCGGCGGCATTCATGTTTGCCCAACAAGTCTTGCGCCGAATAGTGCGCGGCCAGGTTTGGGTCCGTGGCAGGATTCCATTCGGCACTGTCGATACCATTCAGAATGCCGGTGAACGCATCGCAGCGTTCACGATACAGCGCGTCCATGCCCTCACCATACTCAGGCGTTTTCAGCTCCAGCGCATAGCTGGGGCTCACGGTGGTGACCGCGTCGCTGTACCGCAGCGCTCCCAGAAACGGGTTCACCTTCCCTTGGGTGGCGAGAGCGCCGGATGCAAACAGCGAAGCCGGCAAGAGCAGGTCTCGCAGCTGCTCCGGCGGAAACAGGCCCTGGTACCCGCCGTTGTGGATCGTAAACACGGTCGCGGCGTCCTGCAGCAGCGGATCGGCGGCGTACGTGGTCCACAGCAGGATCGAGACAAAGGCTGCTTGCCAATCGTGCAGGTGGAACACGTCGGGAACGCCGAGTAGCTTGGAAGCCTCCAGCACGGCGCGGCAGTACAGGCCATAGCGCAAAGCGTTGTCGGGATAGTTCTCACCCGGCGGCCCGTACACGCCATCGCGGTCGAAAAACTCCGGACAATCCACCAGGTAAGTCTGCACACCCCGGCGCTCGCCGCCATCCAGCACGCGCACAAAGCGGTTCCCGTCCGGAAGCGGCATCGTCATGCTCTGCAGCACGACCGGCGGCGCGGTCGCGTCCGGTTGCGCTTCCACTCCGAGCCGAACAGTCCGGTAGTAAGGCACAAACACCGAGACACGATGTCCCATGGAGGCGATGGCAGCCGGCAGCGCGCCAAGCACCTCGCCCATGCCACCGGTCTTTACCCAGGGCGCGCACTCCGGCGCGACGAAAACGATGTGCATGCAGCGCGATCTCCCGGAGGCTTAACCGTCCCGTACTCTGAAGCGGAGGCCTCGACTCTACGATGCAGCACAGCCCGCTTCGCGCTTTCACCCGGCACGATGCCCTCGCGAGCATTGCACGATGAACCGCAAACCCAAGCTTGGGCAAAACTTCCTCACAGACGAGAGCGCCGCCCGGCGCATCGCGGATGCGTTGGGCGACATTCGCACGAGGACGGTCGTCGAGATTGGCCCAGGTCACGGCGCCATCACCGGCCTGCTTGCACCGCGCGCCGGCCGGCTCATCTGCGTCGAGCTGGACCGCTCACTTGCCGCCGAGTTGCGCTTTCGCTTTCGCGATGCGCCGCAAGTCGAGATCGTCGCGGCCGACATCCTGACCGTGGACCTGTCGGCTCTGCAACAGGACAACGCAACGTTGCAGGTGGTCGGCAACCTGCCGTACTACATCACCTCAGACATTCTTCTGCATCTGTGTGCGAACGCCTACGCAATCGACACGGCTGTGGTCATGATGCAGCGCGAGGTCGCGGATCGTGTGGCCGCCCATCCGGGTTCGCGCGATTACGGCGTGCTGTCCGTCTCAGTGCAGCGCCATGCGGACACGAGCCCTTTGTTCACACTGCCGCCGTCCTCTTTCGCGCCACCGCCTGAGGTTTTTTCCACCGTGCTGCACCTGCGCATGCGCGACCGTTCGGCTGAAATGGGCGAGGTCGAGGAAGGTGCGTTCACACGCATGCTGCGCGCGGCCTTTGCGCAAAAGCGGAAGACGTTAGGCAACAACCTGCGCTCCGCCGGATATAGCGCGGCCGAAACTCAGGCAGCGTGCGCCCATGCGGGGGTCACACCGGACCTGCGTGCCGAAGCCCTATCGATCATGCAGTTTGCCGCGCTCTACCACGCGCTTCGCGCGGCAGAGCAACTTCGCACGGCTCGGCCATCTACTTAGGACGCGTTGCTGCTGGTGCTGGTGCCGGTGCAGGTGAAGGTGCAGAGATGTGGACCGGCGCCGGAGGCGGCGGCATGCTGAAATGCGGGACGGGAGCGGGTGCCGCGACCGGTACGGTTCGCACGGGCGGTGCAACGACTGGCGCGCGCGGAACTGGCGGTGCAAACGGCACGGCTCCGGCAGAGCCTGGCAGGGGACGCACGCCGCTTGGCCTGACGCTAATCGACCCCGCGCCGGCCGGACTCGCGGCAGAGGGCACCGCAGACGGTACTCGGCTGTGCCAGCCGGGGACAGAGGGAATATCCGAAGCTCCCCTCGTTGTGCTTAGAGCAGCTCCGGGCTCGGTTCGGACGTCCGGCATCGGTGCCGTCGCGCTTCCGGACGATGTGGTATCTGCGGCCACGACGGTGGCCGAATGATCCCTTACATACTCCTCCGCTTTGCTCTGCGCTGACTCCGGCACATGCCATTCTGGCGCCCGTCCGGGTGTCGCGGCGATTCCCTCGCCTTCCAGACCAAGAAGCGGTACGTGCGTCCCATTCTGAACGGGGTAGTCACGCCGCAAAGCTGAACCCACGGCAGAACTGCCGTGCGGCGTGGGCGCGGACGCGACCGGCGCAAGCGGGTGCAGCGTCACGCCACTGACCTGCACCGGCTGCGGTGCATAAGGACGGCTCGCAAGCAGGTGACCCGCTCCGTTCGACGAAGCGACCGGTAGGGTGGGATGCCGGGTAACGATACCGCCGGGCACGGGCGGCCGGGGCGGTAGTGGCCCGCGCCAGCCGTGCGGCGGATGTTTCACGGGAAAGCCGCCCACCGGCCAGCCGCCGCCATAGCTCCGGCAACCGGCAGCGGGCTGCCAACCCCAGCCGAAACCCGGAAAGAACCCCCAGGAACCGCAGTGGTAGGGTAGCCATCCCCACGGGTAGCCAGACGCCCAGACATAGCCACCGCCCGCCCCAAACCCGCCATAGACCCAGCTGCCGTAGCCGGACGGATCGAAGCTGGCGTCAACGCCATACGGCTGCCAGACCAGGCCTTCTCCCGGCAGCGGATACCAGGAGCCGTTGCTGTCCAGGTCGCTCCAACCATAGCCCTGGCCGCCGGCATAATCCTCGCGCGCAATGGTCTGGCTTGCCGCGGCATCCGCTGCCTGTTGGGCACGGCGCTCGTTCCAGCTGTCACCCGGCTCCGGTCCGATCGTATCGGCCAGCAGGTACCGGCGATTGTCCTTCGAATCGGTCCGCAGGCTTTCCCCCTGCTGCACGTCGACGGTGTAGCTGCCCGCGCGGGTCACGCTCACCGCGCCGCGCAGCACAGCGACCTCCGGTTGCCCGTTCTGCACGCGGACGCGGAAGCTCGCATTCTCCTTCGGCTCTATGCTGATGTCACCGGCATAGACGAGGAACTGCGGATCGCCCCCGGCGCGCAGTTCCAGGTAGTACAAGCCATCATCCAGTCCGATCTCTGTCTGTGGCTGCATCCGGATGAGCGTGGCGGAGCTGCTGGCAGAAGAGCGCAACACGGAGCCGTCTGTAAATTCAACTTCGGTATCGGCATTCGCGCCCGTCTGCACCGACTGACCCGCCGCGAGCGGCATGTTCAACGCCGCATCCACCGGCTCCGCGTTGTAGCCGGAGGTTGTCACGTGAGCCTCGCCATCCAGCAAGCTGAGGCGGGCAACGGCACCCGTGACAACGGCAGAAGCAGCCTGCGGGTGAAGTTCGGCGGGCAGTGTCCAGCAAAGGCAGGCAGCGAATACGCAGCAACACACGACTCTTGCCAGCTTGCTCAACTGCCTACCCAAACCGAGATGCTTCACCGCTCTACCTCGCGACAGTGAGAGCATACGCCGTCCGCCCCACACACCGCGAGGGTTAAGGGCGGTTCGCCGCGACCAGCAGCTCGGCCGCCTTCTGGCGGACACGCTCCAGCACCGCGTCATCGTTCGCCAGCGCATCCAGCGTTGGCCGGATGGACTGCACCTCCTGCGCCTGGCCGGCTTTGAAGGCAGCCGCCAGCTGCGTCATCACCGGGTCCAGGCCAAGCCGGTCGTAACGGTGCAGGTGGTCCAGCGTCGCGCCCTGCTCAATGGTGTAGCTGACCGCGATCAGGTAGTCCGTCGCGGCGGCAAGCGGCTTATTGTCCGTGTAGTTGAAGGTGCACCGCGCGGCAGACTGCGTTCCGTCCTGAAATTCCAGCGTCTTCATGCCCATGCGGGCCAGACCCTTGGTCTTGGTTTCGCAGGGCTGCATGCCGTGCGAATCGGTCAGCAGTTCCACAAGCTTCGCGCTGCCGGCCTGCGACAGCTTGAACACCACCGGCGCCGCGGCAGCCGGCGGAGCCCCGGCTGCATGTTCCGACGTGTACTCCACATGACCTGACGGCTCGATGCGCAGTTGCCAATGCGGCACCGGCAGACCCGGCCGATCATAGGTGGCGCTCAGCCGAAAACCGGATACATCCTGCGGCGATGCCGTACGAACGGCAAGGCAAGCAATCAGCGGAAGCAGCAAACCGGGCAGTAATGTGCAGCGAAACGTCAACGGGCAAGTCCCTGCGCGGTGCGCGCGTTGTGAATGTGGCAGATGGCAATGGCAAGGGCGTCCGCGGCATCGGCGGGTTCGGGCGCGCGTTCCAGATCCAGCAGCCGCGCCACCATGAACTGCACCTGCTCCTTTGCGGCCAGCCCGTGACCGACCACGGCCGACTTAATGGAGAGCGGGGCGTACTCCACAACCGGCAGACCGCAAGCCGCGGCGGAAAGCATTGCCACCCCGCGCACATGCCCCAGCTTCAGCGCGCTCTTTGCATTTGCTGCAAAAAAGACATCTTCGATGGCAACGATCTCAGGCGTGTACGCCTCCAGCAAGGCCGTGAGTTCCAGGTGGACCTGGTGCAGCCGTTGCGGCGTGCGATGCTTCTTGTCGAGCTTGATGGCACCCGCGGCGACCGGCTCCAGCCGGCTTGCCCGGAGTCCGTCAACGAAGTCCACCACGCCCCACCCGGTGTACTCCGTGCCGCAGTCGATGCCGAATACACGCATGGGTCTCAGTCTAAACGTCCTTCAGCGTGGGCCGGCGATCAAGGAATTTGCGACGGCATCGAGCGAACCACGACCATGTCGTCCATTGCCTTGAGCGTGACCACGCCCGCGCTTGCCGGTACGATACTCGCCGCGGCGTATCGAAGTGTGCCCGTGCCGTTTGTCGCGGCAACGGTGCCGTTCCCCTGCAGAACCGTAAAGCAATGCGGCCTGCCGGTGGCGTCCTCCAATGGTAGCGACTCCCCTGCGCGCAGAGCGAAGCGATCCACCGTAAAGTACTGCTCCTGGATAAGCCGGGTTCCGTGTTCGATCTCCGAAGGCGCGACCCTGCCAGCGCGAGTTTCCGCGCGGCTGACCTCGACACCCCGCTGCAGATGCAGCTCGCGCGGGCGCCCATAGTCATACAGGCGAAACGTCGTGTCCGAGGTCTGCTGTGTTTCGAGCAGCGTCACGCCCGGTCCAATGGCGTGCACCGTTCCCGCATCGACGAACACCATATCGCCGCGCTGCACCGGCACGTAACGCAGCAGCGTCTCCAACGTGCCGTCTGCCGCCGCAGCGTGCATCTGCTGCGGGTCGACGCCCGGCAGCAGACCGCACGCGACCGCCGCTCCCGGCTCGGCATCGACCACGTACCAGCACTCCGTTTTGCCACGCGGCTGGCCCATGCTGCGGGCCTGCGCGTCGTCGGGGTGTACCTGCACCGAAAGCTTATCGTCCGGAAAAAGCAGTTTCAGCAGCAGCGGAAACTCACGCTCCTCGCGCCACTCACCGAGCAGCGCCTCCGTGTTGTCGGACGCTATCTGCTGTAGCGTCCGGCCGGCGTGTACGCCTTCAAGCGCCTCGCTCAGGGGAGCCGTCAGCCAGGCTTCCCCAATGGGTTCCGCCGCTCGGCCAACTTCCGCGCTGGAGTACCACGGCTCGAGGTCCGGCCGTCCCCACGGACGCGGTGAAAAAATCGGCTTCAGCAGAAATGGTGCAAGCATCGCGGCCATGTTCACCATGGTAGCGGCTGTGCGGTCAATGCGCGTCACGCAGCGACACGCCAGCGCCGTCCCGTTGCCCTTACACAAACATTACAAAGGAGCGCGAAGAACGCTGCTAGCGTGTCGATAGGGACAGCATGCCAGCAAGCAGGCTGTTCAGAATAGAGGTTGCATGTCTGCACTTGTGTCACCGGTCGAGCCGCGCGAATCCGCCACGGCAAGTCATCCCGAAGTATCCCCGATCGACGCGCGAACGCTGATCACGGAGACGCGCCGCAAAGTGCGCGAAGATCTCCGCATGGGCCGCGAGCACCAGCAAGGCCGCATCAACTGGGTCACCAGCATCTTTATGGGCCTTTTCCATGTGGGCGCGATTGCGGCGCTCTTCTTCTTCTCCTGGAAAAACCTTCTCGCGTTCGTGATCATGTATTTTCTCGCAATCAACGTCGGCATCGGCATGGGCTACCATCGCCTGCTGACGCACCGCGGCTACCGTGTGCCGCGCTGGCTTGAGTTGCTGATTACGACCTGCGGCACGATGGCGCTCGAGGGCGGACCGATCTTCTGGGTAGCCACGCACCGCGTGCATCACCAGAACAGCGACCAGGAAGGCGATCCGCACACGCCGCACGACGGCACCTGGTGGTCGCATGCCGGATGGATCGTCTCAGGCCGCGCTCTGCACAGCGAAACGGCGCTGCTCGGCCGCTACGCCCCCGACTTGACTCGCGACCCGGGCCAGCGCTGGCTCAGTAACTACCACTGGCTGCCGCTCACGCTTTCCGGCTTTGCGCAGATGGGCATCGGCTACTGGCTCGGCGGCATCAAGGGCGCGATCGGCATGGTCCTCTGGGGCACGTTCCTGCGCGTGGTTTGTGGCCTGCACAGCACATGGCTTGTGAACTCCGCCAACCACCTGTGGGGCAAGCGCCGCTTTGAAACCAAGGACGACAGCCGTAACAACTGGATCGTCGCTCTGCTCACCGGTGGCGAGGGCTGGCATAACAACCATCACGCCCACCCGGTCAGCGTCCGCCACGGCCTGGTCTGGTACGAGTTCGACATCAACTACTACGGCATCTGGGTCATGGAAAAGCTTGGTCTGGCGAAGAAAGTGCAGACGGCCAAGTGGGACCCGATGGATCCGAAGCCAGCCGGTATGTAAGCACATTACGCGGAGCGCGCTGCCTGGTGTGTTTGTTTCGACAGTGTCATCCTGAGCGTCACGAAAGACCTGCTTTCTTCCCGAGGCTGCAAGACAGCCTTAGGACAAAGCGGGTCCTTCGCTTCTAGACTGACATCGCCATGAACATCACCCGCCGACGCGGCGCGATCGCGTTCTACATCACGCTCGGCATCTGCCTGGTGGGTCTGGCGGTCGCACTAAACGTTGGCTGGATCATTCTGAACGTCCATCAGCGCCGCGTGATGCTGCTCGTGCTGGGCATCTGTTTCTTCGGTGTCCTGATCGCTGGCCTGATCCTGAACACGATCTTCCTCGTCCGCGAGATACGCCGCAACGAACGGCAGGACAGCTTCCTGAACGCCGTCACGCATGAGCTGAAGACACCCATCGCCTCCATTCGCCTGTACCTGGAAACTCTTCAGCGCCGCCCGCTGGACGACGCGCAGCGGCAGGAGTTCTATGCGCGCATGATGGAGGACAACGATCGCCTCCTGCAAACGGTCGAACAGGTGCTGCGTGCGGGCGAGGCCAACGCGAAGGGCGTCGTCCGTAACCCAAAGGCCCGCCTGCCCGTCGACCTGCGCGAGCTTGCGAACGAGGCTCTCGCAGAGACGGTGCGCCGCCATCACCTGCAACCTGCGCAGGTTCGCCTGGAGGATCGCTCACCCGCCCCGGTCTTCGTTGCCGGCAACTCGCAGAGCCTGCGCACCGCGCTGCTCAACGTGCTCGACAACGCCGTCAAGTACTCGACCACCGGCGTTGATATTGTGGCGGAGCTGAGCGTGCTGCGCGGCAACATCGCCATGCTGCGCATCACCGACAAAGGCGTTGGCATACCAGCGCCGCAGTTGAAACGCGTCTTCCACCGCTTCTACCGTGTAGGCTCGCGCGAGGTCAGCAAAATCAAAGGGACCGGGCTTGGCCTGTTCATCACACGTGCTATCGCGCGCGAGCACGGCGGCGACGCCACCGCGCAGAGCTACGGTCCGGGACTTGGCACCACCATCACGCTTCAGCTTCCGCTTCTGCCCGCAACGGCGGCGCCGGTGCAGCCGCAGACGGCCGTCGCGGAGACCGCGCGTTGAGCACCGCCGATCAAACCGCGCCGCTGATCCTGCTGGTGGAAGACGAGGCGCACCTGGCCGAAGCGCTTTTGTTCAATCTGCGTGCCGAGGGCTACCGCACGCATCATGCCGCGGACGGCGAGACCGCGCTTGAGTACCTGGCCAGCGAGCAGCCGGATGCCGTCCTGCTCGACGTGATGCTGCCGGGCATCGAGGGCTTCGAGGTTGCGCGTCAGCTGCGCGCTGCCAACAACTTCACACCGATCCTGATGCTGACCGCGCGCGGGCGCCCCGAAGATGTGCTGGAAGGCTTTGAAGCTGGCGCGGACGACTACCTGCCTAAACCTTTCGAGCTGTCTATCCTTCTCGCGCGCCTGAACAGTCTGCTTCGCCGTATGCACTGGCAGCGCTCGTCTTCAGCTTCCGAGCAGGTCCAGCCCGTCGTCGATCCGGAGCCGCAGCCGCGCGGCACGTTTCGATTCGACGGCCGCGAAATACGCTTCGACATCTTGGAGCTCTCCTCGCCCGGCCAGAAAATTCACCTGACCCTGATGGAAGCCGAACTTCTTCGCTATCTGATCGAGCGTCCCGGCAAAGTCGTCTCGCGTGGCGAAATCCTGGAGGAGGTCTGGCGCGTGCGCGAAGATACCGACACCCGCGCCATCGACAACTTCGTGGTGCGCCTTCGCCGCTACCTGGAGCCCGACCCGGCGCGGCCCGTACACCTGCTCACCGTGCGCGGCGTCGGTTACCGCTTCGTCGCCGAAGGCGTGTGGAGCTGATCTGAAGCGCTTGCGAAGCGAAGCGCGTCCAATCCGTACACTGAACAGGTAGGGCTTTCAGCTCCGTGCGCATCCTTTCCCGCTACATTCTTCGCGAAGTGTTGTCGCATACGCTGCTGGGCGGAGTTCTTTTCACCTTTGTCCTGTTCATCCGCGACCTGGGCCGCATTCTCGAACTGGTGGTGCCCGGCGCTGCATCTCTGCTCGACGTCTCGCGCGTCATCCTGTACACGCTGCCCATCACCCTGGTCCTGACCATTCCCATTGCGGTTCTGGTCGGCATCTTGTTGGGTCTGAGCCGTCTGGCGGCCGATAGCGAAATCACAGCCATGCGCGCCGCCGGCTTCGGCGTGCTGAACTTTGTACGGGTTGTCTCCGTAGCCGCGGGACTGGCCGTTCTGCTCGGCCTTTGGAACTCGTTATACGTTGCGCCACGCGCCGCATCGGCACTGCTTCGGCTTGAAAACGATCTGAAGACCTCACAGGCGAGCTTTGAAGTGCAGCCACGCGTCTTCTATGAAGATTTTCGCAACTATGTGCTTTATGTGCAGGACGCAAGCGTAGCTCAGGGCGCGGCGCTCTGGAAGCACGTCTTCCTCGCCGACCTTTCGCAGCCGGCAAGCCCCTACATCACCACCGCGCAGCAGGCGATCGTGCAGAACGGTCCCAAGGGCGTCCTGCGGCTGCACTTCGAAGACGGCTCGCGCCATGAGATCTCGCCCAAGGACCCGAACCAGTACGACGTTTCCACCTTTATGGAAGCGGACACGCCCATTCAGGGCACGCCGCAGGACGACATCCGCCTCTCGCGCACGGAAACGCCCCTCCTGGCGTTGTCGCCCACCGAACTGCTTCAGCGCAGCCGTGCGCCGGCCGGTCGGCAGTACAGCATCGAGCTGCAGAAGCGCTTTTCTTATCCCGCCGCGTGCATCGTGCTCATGCTGGTCGGTACCCCGCTCGGCCTGGCATCGCGGCGAGGCGGCAAGAGCAGTGGCTTTGTCCTTACCGTTCTGCTCGTGTTCGTCTATTACTTCTTCTCATCGGTGGGTGTGGCGCTCGCCAAGCAGGGCAAGGTGAGCGCGGTATTTGGCGTCTGGGGCGCCAACATCGTCTTCGCGCTCTTTGGGCTAGTGTTGTTGTGGCGCATGGCGCGCGGCGACCTGGGCACGCGGAACGCCGGCCTGCTGAATCTGATGGATTGGATCCGGACCACGCTGGAGCGGCTGCGTCCCGCGAGGCAGGAGCAGAGCGACGGCCAGCGCCGTCCCGTCTCCCAACGCACCAACCGCTTCCCTCTGATCTTCGATGACTACGTCTTGCGCGAGTTTCTTTCCACGCTCGCGCTGATCCTGGTCAGCTTCATCATGCTTTCGCTCTTCTTCAGCTTCTTCGAGCTTCTCGGCGACATCATCCGCAACCGTACCGCGCTGATCACGGTGGGCGACTACCTGCTGAACCTGATTCCATACATGCTGTATAACCTGACGCCACTCTGCGCTCTACTGGCGGTGCTGGTCACCTTTGGCGCGCTTAGCCGCACAAGCGAGCTGACCGCGATGAAGGCAAGTGGTGTCTCCATCTATCGCCTGATCGCGCCCATCATGGTGCTCACCGCCATCATTGCCGTTTCGCTGTTTGTCTTTGACGAGTTCTATCTGCCACTCGCGAACCGCCGGCAGGAAGCCCTGCGCTCCGTTATCAAAGGCAAGCCCGCGCAGACCTTTCTGCGGCCCGATCGCAAGTGGATCAGCGGCCAGCAGGATTCGGTCGGCCAGCCTGCGCGCATCTTCTATTACCAGTTCTTCGACCCGGACAAAGACCTCTTCGCCAATCTCACAGTCTTTGAGTTCCAGCCGGGCACATTTCAGCTCAGCCGGCGCATCTTCGCCGGCAGTGCGCACTGGGATACCCAGGTGCAGCGCTGGATTCTGGAAAATGGCTGGCAACGCACCTTTCAGAACGGATCCGTCGCCTCTTACCAGCCGTTTACGCTGAACACCTTCCCAGAAATCCGCGAACAGCCTTCATACTTCAAAAAAGAAGTACGGCCATCGCAGGAGATGAACTTCAACGAGCTCAACACGTACATCGCCGACCTGAAACAAAGCGGCTTCGAAACCATGCGCCTTCGCGTGCAGCTGAATCGCAAGCTGGCCTACCCGCTGATCACACTCATCATGGCCCTGCTGGCCGTGCCGTTCGCCATGACCATGGGCAAGCGCGGCTCGCTGGCCGGCGTCGGCATCGCCATCGCCATGGCGGTCGTGTACACGCTGGTCACCGGTGTCTTTGAAGCGATGGGCAACGTAAATGCGCTGCCACCGATGCTGGCGGCGTGGTCACCCGACCTGCTCTTCGCAATGCTGGGCGGCTACCTGCTGCTGCGCACACCTACGTAACAGGCAGGCGTCAGCTGGCAGTCAGACTTACTAGTCGATTTGTGATGCCCCGCACTCCTCAGTATCGTCAAAGACGTATGCGTCTGCTTCGTGTATTGATTGCACTGCTCGCTGTGGCGGGAGCGGTGGTAAGTGTTTTAGCCCTTCGCGTCCACCTGCAAGACCCCAACGCAGCCCCGCCCTGCGCAGTGGATGAGCACTGGGATTGTGGGGCGGTGAACCACTCGCGCTTTGCCGTGTTCCCGCCACGCAGCTTCGACGAAGACCCGAACGCAAAGGGTCACCTGCCGGTCGCCATCGCAGGCATCGCGGGCTACGTTTTGATCGCGTTGCTTGCCCTGCTCGGCCGTAACTTCTGGACCTTTGAACTGAGCCAAATCGGTCTATCTTTAGCCCTCGGCCTGACCTTTGTCGAAAAGTACATTCTTCAGAAGTGGTGCATTTACTGTGTCTGGTCGCAGTCCATCATGGCGACGATCTTTCTGCTCAGCTGCGCAAATCTGTTGGTCGCCCGAAGACAGAATGCGCGTGCCGGGTTGCACCTCCGCACGGTCTAGAGCGCGTGTAATCTGGCCGCATGGCACTTGACGGCTTGCTGGCGAAGCTCGGTCCAACCTTGGTGCGCGAGGCCACACCGCACCTCATGCAGTTGATCACCGGCCTCAACGACCGGTTCCGGAAAGACACACGCGAAATCAAAGCAGCGGTGGATGCCGAGATGGCTTCCGTCGCTCGCACGCACGCAGAACTCTCGTCCGCGGTAGACGATCAGCGGGGGCGCCTTGCAACACTTCAGGATCAGGTCGCCGTGGTCGATCGCAAGATCGAACTTTTGCACAGAGCCGTCGAATCATTGACACGTCAGCTTGCGAGCAACGCGACGGAAGCAGCAAAGGCACAACGCTCGGCGCGCTCTCTGGGATTGCTCGCCACGATCTGCTCCGCGCTGGCGTTTGGGGCAGCAGTCACCGTGCTTGTGCTGCACCGGTAAGCCCGCAAATCGATCACCGGCTTCCAACGGGACCAAAAGCCATTGAGTCGCCAGCTTGCCTGTACATACCCGGCACGTTCGTCACAATCCACCCTGGCCGTTGCTGCCGTGGTTGCTTCTTCCGAAACACGCGCCACCATGTGCAGGCAAACAATGGAATGCAAGCTGTGCAGTGCGGCGCAAACCAACGCCGCCGCGTCCGCATCCGGCCGCACCGCGGCGCGTAAACTCAGGGCATGGGTATTACCCGCGAACAGGCGCTCGATTGCTTCGCGAGCGACGATCTGATCGGCATCGGCATGGAGGCTGACGCGGTTCGCCGCCGGCTCCATCCCGAGGGCGTGGTCAGCTACATCATCGACCGCAACATCAACTACACCAACTTCTGCACGGAGTACTGCACCTTCTGCGCCTTCTA
>CAXUEG010000040.1:5637-16039 GCA_964249935.1 uncultured Terriglobus sp. | reverse complement strand
ATTGCCGCCCTGGCCCGTTCCGATGACTACTGCGTCGAACTGTTCGTCTGCCATGCCCTCTCCGTTCCTTGTCAGATGGACTGATACAGCAGCGCGCTCCGGCGTTGCGTCAGATGGTGCACGACGAAGCATCGACGAAGCGACACATTCAGGAGATTGAACATTGGTGCAGGAACCGCGGACGAATTAGCTGACGAGCTCGGCTTCCGGTTCGGCTTGCTGCTCCGCGATGCCCTCGCGGAGCCAGCCGTAGAGCGGGAAAGCGTCGGCAAGTTCGGTAACTTCGCCGTAGAGCCTGCGCAGCTTTGTGGGATCGGTACGGTGTTCGAGCGCCGCGGCGATCCATGTGGCGATCTGGCGCATCTCCGGCTCGCGCATGCCGCGCGTGGTCAGCGCGGGCGTGCCGAAGCGCACGCCGCTGGGCTTAAGCGGAGGATTCGGATCGAACGGAATGGCATTCTTGTTGACGGTGATACCGGCAGCGCCCAGCGCGGCTTCGGCCTCGGACCCGAGAATGCCCTTGGCGAAGGTGTCGATCAGCAGCAGGTGCGTGTCGGTACCGCCGGAGATAACGCGGTAGCCTTCGGACTGCAGCGCCTCGGCAAGCGCTCGTGCGTTCGCAACGATCTGGGCAGCATAGGTGGCGAACTCGGGCTGCAGCGCTTCTTTGAACGCAACGGCCTTCGCCGCGACCACGTGCATCAGCGGGCCGCCCTGCTGGCCGGGAAAGACGGAGCGGTCGAGCGCGGCGGCAAACTCCTGCTTGCACAGGGCCAGGCCGGAGCGCGGACCACGCAGCGTCTTGTGCGTGGTGGTGGTGACCATGTGCGCGTGCGGTACGGGTGAGGGGTGAACGCCACCCGCGACCAGGCCGGCGAAGTGCGCCATGTCGACGAAGAGGTAGGCGCCGACCGCATCCGCGATCTGCCGCATGCGTGCGAAATCCCAGAAGCGCGGGTAGGCACTGCCGCCGCCTACGATGACACGGGGCTTCTCACGTTTTGCGAGATCCTCCAGGACGTCATAGTCGACGGTCTCGGTGTCCTGCCGGACCTGGTAACCGACGATGCGATACAGCTTGCCGCTGAAATTCAGCTTGTGACCATGGGTCAGGTGGCCGCCATGCGCCAGGTCGAGGCCGAGCACCGTGTCGCCGGGGTTGATCAGCGTCATGTAGGCGGCGGCGTTGGCTTGGGAGCCGGAGTGCGGCTGCACGTTGGCATGCTCTGCGCCGAAAATCTGTTTCGCGCGGTCGCGGGCGATGTTTTCAACCACATCGGCATACTCGCAGCCGCCGTAGTAGCGCTTCCCGGGGTAACCCTCGGCGTACTTATTCGTAAAGACGGTACCGGCGGCCTCAAGCACGGCGCGCGAGACGAAGTTTTCACTCGCAATCATCTCCAGCCCGTCGTGCTGGCGATGAGCCTCCAGCGCGACTTGCGCGGCGATCTCCGGATCTGCGGTTGCGAGCGGAGCGTTCAGGTCGATGGGCATGCCGCCATTCTCTCACTGTAGGCGGGCAGCTGTACGTACAAGAATTTGGGCAGCGACACCGGCCTAAGCGCATTCACGCGCGAGTCACACCCGGACGCTTAGCCGGCAACTCCGTGGCGGAGCGCACCACCTTTGCGGCAGTCCGCTTCACTCCAGGTAAGCGGAACTGTGGCATCAGGCGTTGTCCAGTCGCATTTGTCGGTAAGCCCACCAGACGAACCGGCCCATGTATAAGCCGTCCAGGTACTTGAACGGTGTTTCGCCGGTCGTGTAGTGACCGCAGGGCAGCACGCGGCTGGTCAGGTTCACACGGCGTGCACGCAGGTTGCGCAACGCATCCAGCGAAAACTGCCGAAGGAAGGTCAGATCCCAGATGGCGTGGATGATGAGGGTGCGGCGCGTGCGCTCGGCGGCGAAGCGATCCATGACAGCCATGGGGCTGATGCTTCGGAAGATGGACCGTACCTCGTCCTGCGTGATGCCGTTGGATTCGAAGGACTCGCGCACGTGGCGCGTGCTCTGGCCGGTCCACAGCACGTCGCCGAACCAGGTGCTGGCGTGGTTGAAGGCGCAGACCTGGATGCGCGGGTCGAACGCCGCAGCGAGAAAGCTGTAGCAGCTGCCAAGGCTGGTGCCGAGCACGCCGAACTGCTCGTAGCCCTGCGCCGCCAGCCAGTCGATGCAGCTGCGAATGTCCACTACGGCCTGCCGCGCGGCAGCGATGGTGCGGCCCACGTTGCTGCTCACGGCGTAGTCACTGCGCTCCAGTTCTGCCGGCCGGCGGATGTCATGGTACGGCTTGGACAGGCGAAGCGCGCCGATGCCGAATTCGTTGAAGATGTCGCAGAGCGCGTTATGGCTGAATGCGTCGGCGTTCCACTGCGGCATGACGATGATGGCCTGCTTGGGCCGATTGGGAATCGCGTGTGGAGGCTCCGGATACCAGCGCGCGTTGACCGCGTCGTTCTCCGCATACTTCGAACGCACGGGAGAGGTGAAGCGCAGGAACTGCGCCTTGGGCAGGTTGCCGCCCGCGGCCTGCTCTTTGTACCAGCGGTCCTGCTCCAGCGTTTCAGGACGCACGTTGGTGGGGTAGAGCTCGGGGAAACGCTCTTCGAGACGAAAGTCTGTAGGTGTGGCGTAGCCGTAGAACTCAGCGGCGCGCGCGGCGATGTCGTCGTTGACAGCGGCCATGGCATGCATGGCTTCGCGCGCGCTGTAGCTGCCTGTCAGTTTCGCTGCCCACTGCGCGGCGAGAGGGCTGAAGTCGGCGAGCCAGTCGAATCCCCACTCCAGGGGACGCACGACACGGTTCGTGTCCCGCGTGGTCAGCGCGGTTTCCCAACGGACCATCCAGTCCGCGTACCACTTGAACAACATGCTTACAGGATAGAGGATGGGCAGACGGAGAGGGCCCGGATCTGCTCCGGGCCCTCTTCCTACCGATCCTGTTGAACTTACTGAACGTCGCCGGCTTCCAGGTGTGACTCGAGGAAGTAGAGCTCCTCCTCTGCCTCAACGATCAGCTGGTTGTAGAAGTCCGAAGTCGGGCCGTCACCGATCTCGTCGATCTTGTCGGAAGCTTCGCGCAGATTCTTGCAATAGGTGCCAAGGGCGTCAGCCAACGCGACCAGGTGGTCTTTGCCTGCTACTGCCTTCACGTTGTACGCAGCGATCGGCGAAAACTCCGCCGACTGGCGCACGGTGCCGGAGGCAACACCGCCAAGCTGGGTGATCCGCTCCGCGATGGGATCGATCTGTTTGAAGATGACCTTTGCCGTGGCATCAAAGACCAGGTGCAACTGGTAAAAGTTAAGACCCTTCACATTCCAGTGCGCAAACTTCGCCTGCGAGTACATGTCCAGCGATGCTGCCAGTGTTACGTTCATCACGTCGACGGTCTTCTGCTTCACGTCATCCGGGAGTGCGACGCGATTCTTGTACATCTTGCTCTTCTGTGCCATTGTGTTCCCTTTCAAATCCCTGCGGGCGTGCGGATCCGCTCGCCTCGTCAGATGATTGGATGCAGTGGGTGGGAAAGGTTTGGCTTGCGCCCGGGTAAGCTCACGCGCAGGCGCTAATCGGCAGCTATGGCGAGTTCCGCCGTGCCACTTTCCTGCGGTGCCGATGCAACCCGCGACACCTGCACGAGGGTGCTGTAAAAGGTGGCGCCGCCGCCGATGTCCGTGACGCGCTCGCTGGTGAGCGCATTTACGCCGCGGCTTTCAGGCGCGAGCTTATTCCAGCCCAGCGTGCAGGTGGCGACGCCTGGCGCCACACGATCGCTGATGTGAACGCGTAGGCGCAAGGAGCCGCGCGCGCTGCGCACCTCCGTCAGGTCGCCCTCTGCCAAGCCACGTTCGGCGGCGTCTGCAGCGTGCATCTCCAGCAATTGTGCGGTATCGCCCTGCATCGCGCGGTGCCGCGGGTGGTTGGCAAAGGTGGAGTTCATCCAGTGGTCGCCCTTGCGCGGCAGCAGTTGCAGCGGGAACTCTGGCGAGGCGGCGGCGAAGCCCTCTTCGCCTGGGTTGTAGGCGGGCAGCGGATCGAGGCCGGCAGCGCGCCGCGACTCCGAGGCGAACTCGCCGCGGCCGCTCGGTGTGCGAAACCAGGAAGCGTCGGCAAAGGGCAGAAGATTGCCGTTTCCATCACGCGGCACGTTGAGGGCGAGGAAGCCTCGTCCATGTACGTGCTTTGTGCCGGCCGGATCTTCGACGAGGAGGCTTTGTTCTAACGCTTCCAGCGTGATGCCCTGAAGCCAAGGGTGCTTTGTGTCGAGCGCCTGCGTCATCAGGTCGCGTTCGGTGTCGCGGAAGCAAGGCTCGGGAAAGCCCATGCGCTGCCCAAGTTGCGAAAAGACCCATACGTTCGGGCGCGCTTCACCGAGCGGGGCAATGGCCGCCGGCGAGATCTGCACGTGCAGGTGACCATAGGCGCCCTGGATGTCGGCTTGCTCCAGCCACGTGGGCGCGGGCAGAAGGATGTCGGCGTAGTCCGCAGTGTCGGTAAAGAAGGTGTCGTGCACCACCGTGAACAGGTCGGGGCGCCGCATGCCGTGCAGTACCGCGTTCTGGTTGGGAGCGACGGCGGCGGGATTGCTGTTGTACACGAACAGCGCGTGTACGGGTGGACCTTCCGCCGGTTCGGCGCCGAGCTCGGTGAGCGCGTTACCGAGCCGGCTCATGTTGACGGTGCGCGCCGCACGTCCGAATGGCGATGCGTGCATCAGCTCCGGCATGTGGAGCTTGGCGGTGTTGAAGCCAAACGCGCCCGAGGTCGACAGCAGCAGGCCACCGCCGGGGTGCTGCCAGGCTCCCGTGAGCAGCGGCAACATGGTGATGGCGCGCATGGCGGTGCCGCCGGACTCGGAGCGCTGTACGCCGTAGTTCACACGAATCGCTGCGGGCTTTGCGGTGCCGTACGCCCGCGCGAGCGCAACGATCTGTGCGGCGGTGATGCCGGTGATGGCGGCCGCTGCCTCGGGCTTGTACTGCGGCTCTTGCAGACGCTCGCACAGTTCCCCGAAGCCGCGTGTGCAGGCCGCCACGTAAGCGCTGTCGTAGAGTGCCTCGTCGACGATGACGCGCATCATCGCCATCGCCAGCAGGACGTCGGTTCCGGGCCGGATACGCAGGTGCTCGTCGGCAAGCTTCGCCGTGCGCGTCTGGTACGGATCGATCACGACCAGCCGGGCGCCGATGCGCCGGGCCTGCTCGATGAACGGCCACAGGTGAATGTTGTTGCCGTGGATGTTCGCGCCCCAGGCGATGATCAGCTTGGATTTTGCGAAGCTCTCCGGTTCCATGCCGATCTTCGTGCCGTACACGTCCACCAGAGCTGCCCCGCCCGCGGTCGCGCAGATGGTGCGGTCAAGCTGCGAGGCGCCGAGCCGGTGAAAGAAACGGCGGTCCATGGAACCATAGCCGAGTTGGCCGACCGTGCCGGCGTAGCTGTACGGCAGGATGCTTTCGGGACCGTGCCGATCGCTGATGTGCTGCAATCGCGCCGCGATGGCGTTCAGGGCTTCGTCCCAGGAGATACGCTCGAAGCGTTCGTGTTCGCGGCCATGGGGCAGCGCTCCCTTCGGAACGCCGGCGCGGCGGCGCATGGGATTAAGCAAGCGGTCCGGCGCGTACACGCGGTCCAGAAAACGCGCAACCTTGCCGCACAGAAAGCCGCGCGTGACCGGGTGCGCGGGGTCGCCCTGCAGCCTGACGAGCCGGCCCGTAGCAACGTCCTCCGTTGCGATAACGCGGCAGCTATCCGGGCAATCGAGCGAGCAGGTCGCGTAATGAAGACGCGTGCCCTCACCAGGCCCGCGGATGCCGTGATTCGCCACCTGTTCGCCGGGTGAAAGTGCTGCCGTGCTCCCTCCCGCTCCAGCTTGAGCGCTCATGGGATGATTCTAGCTATCGCAACGCCAGTTCCCGTCCTCCAAGGAGTTCTTCCGATGATGCGCTGCCCCTTTCACCTTCTGCTTGCCGCCACACTGCTGGTCCCGGCCGGACCGCTTGCCGCGCAGGAAGGCACGGCGATGAAGGTGCTGCCACAGGCGGAGCTGGATGTAGTCAAGGTGCTGACCGCGCAGGAGCGCGCCTGGAACAACGGCGACATGCAGGGTTTTCTGTCCGGCTACAAGCAGGCACCCGAGACAACGTTTATCAGCGAGACCGTGCAGCATGGCAGCGAGAACCTGGCCCAGCGCTATCACTCGACGTATCCGAATAAGGAGAGCATGGGCACATTAAGCTTTAGCGACCTGGAACCGCGCGTGTTGGATGAGCACTTTGCACTACTGACCGGCCGCTTTCACCTGGACCGGCCGCGCAAGTCCGGCGGGGCGGCGGAAGGCGTGTTTTCGCTGGTATTGGAGCGCACTGCGAGCGGATGGAAGATCATTCTGGATCACACAAGTTAGACCGGTGCCGTGTAGGCTTCCACCTTAGCGGCTGGTACAAGCTGGCGTAAGCCGACGCGCCATGTCGTAGGCGCTTGCCATGCTGGAGCTATGTTCTCCAGCCTGTTTCCCGCTACGTTCGGCGTGGCGGCGGCCCTGACCGGGGCAACATGCGCGGTGCTTCGCGGTATCCACGCGCCCGGGTCGCAACTGCTGGCGCCCTCTGTTGCGCAGGTGCCCAACCGGTGGCGGCAGATCGCCTTGACCTTCGACGATGGACCGAGCGCAAGCACGCCGGCGCTGCTGGAGCTACTGGCGAAGTATCGCGTTCGCGCGACGTTTTTTGTGTGCGGCAAAAACGTCAAGCGGCTGCCCCACATCGCCCGCGCCATCGTGGAAGCCGGTCACGAGCTGGGCAATCACACGCATCACCACCTCCGCTTATGCCCGCGGCTCGGTTGGGACCTGAATGTGCTGAACGCCCGCGAGATGCTCAGAGAGATGCGCAAGGCGCAGACTTGCATTCACCACCACACGGGCATCTGGCCCCGGTATTTCCGCGCGCCGTATGGTCTGCGGTGGTTCGGCCTGCGGGAGGCGCAACGCAAGCTCAACGTGCAGGGTGTGACCTGGTCGGTGATTGGACATGACTGGGAGTGGCCGCGCGATCGCATCGCTTCGCACCTGCTTAGAAATACCGAGCCGGGCGGCATTGTTTGCCTGCATGATGGCCGCGACATTCGCGTGGACGCCGATCTGCGGGAGATGCTCGCCGCTCTGGAAACGGTGCTGCCGGTCTGGCGCGCGCGTGGATTTCGCATCGGCACCGTTCACGATCTGATGCGGGCGGGCGCGCGGACTCGAAGGTCCGGCAAGCATGCACACGGATCGGACGCTTTGCCGCACATGACCGCGTCGCGGACGGAGTTCTAGTTCCGCATGAACGCCGGAGCAATGGCCGATGCGCCCCGGGTCGTGCAGCGGAATGGGTTCGAGGACGGGTGTAGAGATCTGCGCTGGCGCATCAGCCGCGCTGCGACCTGGAGTTGCGGGGCCAAGCATAAGCGCGGCGCTGGCCTGCCGTACCAGAGAGGGTCGATCTGTGCGCGAACCTGCCGTCACCAGCGAGTCTGTGGCAGCGCCGGTTTGACCGCAGCACGCTCACCTTTGTGCCCTGCGATAATCCAATCACTGTGCTGAAGCGCTCCCGTCGACTGCCTGCAGCGGTGTCTGCAGCTCTGCTTATTGTTCTTACTTCGCTGGCAGGTTGCCACGCGCAACCGCCCGCGGTTCCGGGGTTGACACCGGATCTGGCCCGCCGCATCGAGGTGACGATCCGCACGCGCGCGAGCATCCCGTTCAACTACCAGGTTTCGGTCACAGACATGCATTCCGACGCCGCGCTGCCGAACTACAACGATGTGACCGTCTCCGTAGGCGAATACGGCAAACCGGGCAAGCCGTTGAACCTGCTGCTGAGTAAGGACGGCAAGACGTTGTCGCAGATGAGCAGCTTTGACCTGACCAAGGATCCGAAGGAGATGGTCAGCGATGCCGGACGCCCTGCACGCGGCGGCAGCGAAAAAGCGCCAGTCCGCATCGTGGTCTTTGACGACCTGGAGTGCCCATTCTGCGCGCGGATGCATGCGCAAATGTTTCCCGCGATCCTGCAGCGCTATGGCGACCAGGTGCGCATCGCTTATAAGGATTTCCCATTGTCGCAGCATCCGTGGGCTATCCATGCTGCGGTCAACGCGGACTGCCTGGGCGAGCAGAGTACGCCGGCGTACTGGAGCTATGTGGATTACATGCATGCTCATGCCGCGGAGGTCGGCGGCGCGGAACACAGCCTGACCGCGGCCAAGATCCAGCTGGACACGGTGGCGACGGACACCGGCAAGGCAAACAAGGTGGATACCGGCAAGCTGCAGGCGTGCATCACAAAACAGGACGAGACCCCGGTCACGGCGGGCCTGCGCGAAGGCGAGTCGCTGAACCTGAACGGCGTGCCCGCCCTCTACATCAATGGGCAGACGATCAGCGGAGCCGCGCCGATTGAATTTGTCTACCGCGCCGTGGACGACGCGCTGCTGGCGCAAGGGATTAAGCCACCGGCTGCCATACCATTGCCCGACCTGAACGCGCCCCCAGCATCGCCTTCCGCAGCGGCGCAGGCGACCAAGACCCAGGAACCGGCTAAATAGCTTGCCCCGGCTTTTCGGTGCGGCACGTCCTGCAGCAATCAGTCTGCCGCGTTACCATTAGCCCCGTGATGCCCGACACTCACTCACAAACCGGCCGCGCGCTCCGCAACGCGACAGCGGTGCTTGCGGTCTCGTGCGCCGTGCTCGCGCTGGCAGGTTGCCCCAAGCCGCACGGTGACGACGTGGTCGCCAGCGTGAATGGCCACGCGATTCCGCGCGCGGACCTTGACCGGCTTTTCGACACACAACAAAAAGCCAAGCAGGATCCGGTTCCTGAGAGCCCGGAGCAGGCGGATAGCGAGCGGCTGGAGATGGTCCGCGGCCTGATCGACGAAGAGATCGTCGAGCAGCGCGCCGCCAAGATGAACCTGACTGCGACGAACGATGAGGTGGACGCGAAGATCACGGAGTTCAAGTCGCACTACACCGACCAGGACTTCAACGAATACCTGAAGCAGTCCAACCAGACGCTGGATGACTTCCGCCGCAATGTGCGCCGCTCCGTCACCTCGACCAAGCTGTTCAACAAGGAGATTGAGAGCAAAATCAACGTCACCGATGCCGAGGTAACGAACTACTTTAACGCCCACAAGGCTGACTACAACCTGATTGAGAATCGCTACCGTCTGGCGCAGATTCTGGTCACCAGCATGCCGCTGGACGGGGCGCCGCAACAGACGCAGGCCAACCTGCAGGGCAGCAAAGCGACCAACGACGCCGATGCCAAAAAGAAGATTCAAACCCTCAAGAACCGGGTCGACTCCGGGGAGGACTTCGGCACGCTGGCGGCGAACTACTCTGAAAATCCGCAGACCGCGCCCAACGGGGGCGACATGGGATTCGTCTATGAATCGCAGCTGCGCTCGGACCCCCAGACCTTTGCGGCGATCGGCAAGCTAAAGGCGGGCGAAACGACCGACATTCTGCCGGTGTATGGGCCGAACAAGCAGGTGATCGGTTACGCGATCCTGAAGCTGCTGGCACGCGAGTCGGCCGGACAACGCGACCTGACGACTCCGGCAGTGCAGCAGAGCATCCGCGACCAGCTGCGCAACAGCCGTTCGCAGCTGCTGAAGAACGCCTACCTGGAGATGGTGCGCGACCAGGCCAAGGTGGAGAACTACCTGGCGGACTCGATTTTCAACAAGGGCGCGAAGTAGCTAGCGGGCAAAGCTGCGCTCCGTCGCGCCGACGCGGAGCGTTTCCCCTTCCGTGAGGATGCGCACGCGGCTGCCGAGGCCGGCGCGGCGGGCAGCTTCGAGGAGGCGCACGGGTGGCTCCGCCATCGGCTCGCGGCCAAGTGGGAAGGTGCCGAAGTGCATTGGGATCATCGTCTGCGCGGTGCCGAGGTCGAGAAAGGCCTGCAGCGCTTCCTCAGGGCTGGTGTGCACGGCGCGGTAGCTGTCGGGAAAATACGCGCCGATGGGCAGCAGTGCAATCTGTGGCGCGAGCGTGGCGCCGATCTCGCGGAAGCCGCGGAAGTAAGCCGTGTCGCCGGAGTGGTAGACCGAGTGCCGGCTGTTGCGGATGACATAGCCGCCGAAGAGCCGGTGCGTGTCCTTGAACATACGTGCGCCCCAGTGCTTCGCGGGTGTCATGGTGATGCTGACGCCGGTCGGGGCGCCGTCCGCCGCGCGCAGCTCGGTGTCCTGCCACCATTCCAGTTCCGAGGTCATGCGAAAGCCGAGTTTGTCGACCAGGTCCGCGACACCGCTGGGTACGATCACCTCAGGCGCGACGCCGGTGATCCGGCGCGTGTGGCGGATGACCCGGCGCAGCGAGCGCAGGTGCAGGTGGTCCATGTGGG
>CAXUEG010000040.1:0-5627 GCA_964249935.1 uncultured Terriglobus sp. | reverse complement strand
TCGATGGGCGGCAAATCCCGCACGCGCAGACCGGCGCGGCGCTGGCGGCGCAGCAGGATCAGCGCCCGCGCAAACACAGGATCGACCAGGAGGTTGCGTCCGCCAATCTGGACGAGAAAGGATGAGTGCCCGATGAACGTGATACCCAGCTCCTCGTGCTCGACAAGGATGGGCGGCTGCGACTCGCCGGCAAGCGGTCTGCGGTAGCTTTCGCGGGTCACACGATACAGCTGGCGCAGTTTGCGAAGAACGGTGGGATGAGGACGAAGGCTCACACCTGTTGGATGAGCGACCGCCCTGATCGTTCCATGCGGAAATAGAAGCATTCGCAGCATGGCGTGCTCACCGGTGAGGTCTGGCCGGCAGTGTTCGAGCGGCGCACTGTTTTATCTGGCAAAAGACGATCTGATAGCCTCAAACCCGTTCGGCGCGAAGCCGGCTCCGGACAGACCTTTACAGAAGCGATTGAGCGTTTCGCCCAAACCCGAACCGGCCGCAAGACCGGCAAGCAAGCCCGGCCTGCTGAGCCGCATGGCATACCACGCGGGCACCACAGCCACGCGCGAGCTTCTGGTGCTGTGTTCGTTGACGGCACTGCTGCTGTTCTATGGGCTGGTGCCGCTGCGCGTGGGACGCCTGCAGATCTCGCGGCCGGAGATGGGGTTGGTTGGTGCGGACGAGCCGCGCTACGCCCAGATCGCCGCGGAGATGTTGAAGGCGCACTCCGACGGTTGTCATGCAGTCCATGCGCGTGTGTTTCCACATTCGCTTCGGCCGGAAGACCTGCGCGCCAGCGGCAAGTGTCTTGAAGCCGGGTTCGTCACGCCCATCCTGTACGGGCACCCGTGGCTGGAGAAGCCGGCGCTGTACTACTGGCGGACCATGAGCTTCTTCAAGGAATTCGGCGTGCACGACTGGGTGGCGCGGCTGCCCAGTGCCACCGGCGCCTTTGCGATGGTGTTCCTGATCTTTCTGCACATGCGGCGGTTCCGGCCGGGCGGCCACCTGGACGCGGCATTGATTACCGCCTCCGCCACGGCAATCGTGGGGTTTGCGCGCGGCGCGTCCACGGATATGCAGCTGGCGGCACCGTTCGCCATCGGCATGCTGGGCTGGTACGCGTGGTATGAAACGGGCAAGAAGTTCTGGCTCTTCGACCTGTACTTCTTTGGCGCGCTGGCCGTGCTGGCGAAAGGCCCGGTCGCGATCTTCCTGGGTGGCTGCATCATCGTTCTGTTCGTGGGTCTGCGGCGCGAGTGGCAGGTGCTGCGGCGCATGTTCTGGTGGCCCGGCATGCTGCTCTTCCTCGTGCTGGTGCTGCCGTGGTACATCGCGGTGCAGCTCCGCAACCCGGACTTCTGGCACTTCTTCCTGTTTGAGCAGAACCTGGAGCGGTTCGCGAGCAACCGCTACCAACACCACCAGAACCCATTTTTCTACGTGCTGGTCCTGCTGGTGGCGCTCATGCCGTGGACCATCGTCTCGACCCGGGCGCTCTGGGACGCCTTCCAGACCGCGCGCGCAGAGTGGCGGGTGCGTTACCTGCCCAGCCGCTACCTGGGCCACCAGCGCCCAGGCGACGCCTTTCCGGAATTCCTGGTGCTGTGGGCTGTGTTCCCGGTCGTCTTTTTTTCATTTTCCGGGTCCAAGCTGCCGGGTTACATCCTGCCCGCGATTCCGCCCATCACTATTCTGACGGGTGACTACCTGTTTCGCGCGCGGCGGCGCCCTGTGTCGATGCCCACCCTGATCGCCCATGGCGTGACCGCCGGCATGATGGCGTTTGTGCTCATGCTGTCGCCGCAGTACATGATCTTTCAGAAGGTGGTGCCGCCGGCCAGGACGATTCTGTTTACGGGGGCGATCGCGGCAATCTTTGCGCTGAATATCGTCCTCACGGTGCGGCGCTTTGGCCTGCGCTACCTGCGCAGCGTTACGCTGATCCCGGTGGTCGCAATGCTGTTCTGGCTGCTGCACACCAATGGTTGGCTGCTGGACGCCAACTACTCCGCGCGTCCACTGGCACAGGAGATCTCGCGACGCGCCCCGGATGTGCCGATCCTGGTGACGCACCATATCCGCCGCGACATGGACTATGGGCTCTGCTTTTACCGCCAGCAGCCGCTGCGGCATTACCTTCCGCAGCCTTCGGTGACGGAGAAGCAATGGGTCATCACCGGCATTCCCAATGAGGAGCACATTCTGGTGCTACGCGAAGATGACTCGCAGGCCTTGCCTAAGCTGCTGCCCAACCGAGCGTATGAGCCGTTGCTGATCAACGAATGGCAGGGTTTGGCGGTCTACCGGGTAGGCGCTCTCAAGTAGGCATCCGGTCGTGGCTGTTCCCATCGTGGTTCCACTGCACCGCTCCGGCTTGAAACCCGCTACCCTCAACCGAGAGTGCTCGACGGTTATGACATCCGCGACCTGCGCCTTCATCCGGGGCGCGATCTGCGCCCGCTGCTGGCCGAAGAGAGCACGGTGTGGCGGCGCGATCTGCTGTGGGACTACTCGCAATCCATCGAACTGCTGATCGGGTACCTGGACCAGCGCATCCTTCCAGGGTTCGTTGCGGTGGAGCGGCATACCGGGCGGGTGCATGGCTACACCTTTGCCGTGTACGAAACGCAAAAGGCTGTCGTGGGTGACCTGTTCGCGTGCGGCCCGCGCCAGATCGAATTGCAGCAAGTTCTGCTGCGACATCTCCTGCCGATGCTGCAGCACACCCCAGGCGTGGAGCGCGTCGAGTCGCAACTGCTGCTGACGCCCCCGGAGCTGCAGCCCGGCTTCGCCGAAGCAGGCTTCCGCAGCTTTCCACGGATGTTTATGCAGGCGGCGTTGCCGGACCTGCGCGAGCTGATCCCGGCAGGCGGCCTGGTGCGGCGCGACGACGAACCCACGCCGGATCTGGGCAGCCTGCGTCTGCGCCGCTGGACCGCCCCCATGTATCAGCCGGCGGCCGATCTGATCCACCGCTCGTACGTGGGGCATGGCGACACGGAGATCAACGACCAGTACCGCAGCGTGCAGGGATGTATGCGGTTTCTGCACAATATTGTGCGTTTTCCTGGTTGCGGCACCTTCACGCCGGAGCACACCTGGGTGCTTGTGGAGGAACGATCGGGCGAACTGGACGGCCTGCTGCTCACGACCCGCGTGGCACCGGGAACCGCGCATATTCCTCAATTGTGCCTCGCTCCGCGACGGCGTGGCCGTGGGCTGGGCCGCATGATGCTGCGGCACGCCGCAACGGAACTTGCACGCGCGGGGCAGCGGACCGTGACGCTGACGGTCACCGAGGCGAACGCGGGTGCGCTGCGACTCTACCAGCAGCTTGGGTTCACGCCACGGCACCGGTTTCATGCGGATGTCTGGTGGAAGTAACGCGGCAAACCAAGTAGCGCGAGATCCTGCTTAGTGGCAGCAGGTGTCTGCGGGCGTGCTGTAGCTCAGACTTGGGTACCAGGTGCTGCCGCGACCGCCCGGCGTGAGGTCCAGCCACGTCCAAAGCGGATCGAGATCGACGCCGCCACGTGGATCCTGGCCCGGATCGACCATGTCGAAGTTCATCTCGCCGCTCCAGAAGTGGCGGACGACTCCATCGCGCCTGGTGAACACCGTCAAACCAGGGACGTCGCTATCATCGGCGCTGACATAGGCGCGGGTGAAGTCGCCGGAGGGATCAGAGTAGAGAGGCACATTGGACCAGCCGCGCTGCTGTTTCCACTCAGCCAGCCGAGCGTACGGTGATCGGGCAATCACGGCAAAGGCGACACGCTGCTGAACGTCCTGCGTCTTGGTCTGCCAAGTGGCAATGGTGGAAGTGCACATGGGACACGGCGCCTCACGTTGGGGGCCGAACATGTAGCTGTAAACGATGAGCGTGTCCTTCTCGCCGAACAGGCCTTCCAGCGTAGTGGTTCCGTCCGGGCCTTCAAACGTGTAGTTCTGCGGAACCTCCCCGCCCGGAGGAAGGGCTCGGCGAAGCGCGGCAACCTCTTCGTTTTTGCGCCGCAGTTCGATCTCCGCGGCGAGCAGGCGCTGGCGTGCGGCCCGATACTCCGGACTTTCATTGGGAATTTTAGTGGTGTTCTTGCCGGCGAGGTCAGAGGCGGGAACGAGCGATTGTTCAGGCACGGTGGCGTTCTCCTTGCTGCGACGCAGGAAGGATAACCGCTAGTGCTTGATGAAGTACATGCCCCAGCTGACGACGATGGCAGCAGCGAGCAACCCGCCGAAGCAGAGGGCGCCGAAACGGATCATGGCGTTGGGCGCGGAGCGCTGGGTGATACCGAAGACGACGGAAGCGAAGAACGCGTACAGCAGAAGCGCTGTGAAATGCGACATGGCTAGCGATCTGCCTTTCTGCCGTTGGCAAGCGACTGCGCATCGACCGCGGCCATGACGTTGAGCAGGCCGGCGACCACGATGAACTTGGAGCCGTAGTCGGAGAAGGCGTCGCTCAGCTGGGTTGCGCCCAGGTCGCCGAGTTTGGCAATGCCCCATAGGCCGATGGCTCCGGCATCTCCGATAAAGCCCAGAATGTCGAGCGGATCGCCCGTGGTCGGCGAGTATACCTTGCCGTGCATCGCCAGGCCGATTGCAAACATGGCGACGACCGAGACAAACAGCAGCAACGCCCGGATGGGCTTGCGGACAAGCACATGCCCCAACCCGGGAACGATCCAGCCGGCCAGTAGAACCAAATCTGGAGAGATGCCGGTGCGCTTGACCGGGACGACGACTGCCTTGGTTGCCATTCCGTTGTTGAGTTTACCAGCGGTGCGACCCGATGGCAGCGGCCGCGGCTAAATGCGGACAAGTTCCCGCTGGATGCGGCCGGTGACGCGCGCTTCGGTGGCGGCGGTGACCATGTCGACCTCCAGCCTGACACCGAAGTCGCCGGGCAGATAGATGCCCGGTTCGACGGAGAAACAGGTGTTCGGCAGAATCGTCCGCTCGTCGTGTGACTCGAAGTCATCCAGGTGGGCGCCGGCGCCGTGAAGTTCCGTGCCGATGTTGTGGCCGGTTCGATGCGTGAACCACTCGGCGAAGCCGCGCTGTTCGATGACGGCGCGCGCGGCGCGGTCGGCCTCCCAACCGGCAATTGGCGCGCCTGTGGCAAAACGTTGCTGGATGACAGCGATGGCTGCGTCGCGGGCGTCTCGGACGGCTTCAAAGACCTCGGTCTCACGCGCGGTGGGGTTGCGATCAACCACGCCGCACCAGGTGATGTCATACCAGACGGCGCCTGGGTCGTTGGCGAGCTTGCCCCAGATGTCGATAAGCACAAAGGAACCACGCTCGATCGGACGCGAGGAGCCGGGCGTTGGCTCGTAGTGCGAGTCGGCTGCGTTGGGCCCGACAGAGACATTTGGGCCGTGCTCGGTCACGAGACCGGCTTCTGCAATGCGCGCCTGCAGGTACTCGACCATGCTGTACTCGTTCGCGCCGGGCGAACGGGCGCGGACGCGGCGGCCGATCTCCTTCCAGGCTTCATCCAGGATCTCGTCGATGGCCTGTTGAGCTTCGTAATGTGTCTCGATCTGCCCGGGCGTGAGCACAGCTTCGAACCGGCTCACCAGGTCGGCGGAGCTGACGATCTGCTTGCCCATACCGGTGAGCAT
>CAXUEG010000039.1:0-16331 GCA_964249935.1 uncultured Terriglobus sp. | reverse complement strand
TCGGCGGATTTTGAGTCCGCTGCGTCTGCCAGTTCCGCCATCCCGGCGCATCCTCAGTCTCGCATGTGCACCCAGCTGCTGCAAGCGCGTGCTAGCACGTGACGAGCTTGACGTCTTAAGTGCAGCACGGTCAAAGTTTTGACACAGCCCACCAGCACAGGTAACTTAGAAGAATCGCGCGATCGCTGATGCGCACGCGTCCCCGTCGTCCAGTGGCCCAGGACACCGCCCTTTCACGGCGGTAACACGGGTTCGAATCCCGTCGGGGACGCCAACAAAACAAGAAACTTGGCGCCATCAGCGATCCAAGCGTACACGGCACTTCCTAGAGCCGCGGCAGTGGTCGCCTGATCGCTCTTGCACAGCACGATCAGGCTGCTTACCTTTCGTAGCCAGCCCGCGCACTCGGCAATAGAGAAGCGGGAGTCCAGGTTCGAACAACCTGCACCGCCACCTCTGGAGCATGGATCGGGGATTTTCGCACCAGCGGGGAGGGGCAGCCGCTTCGGTCCGCCGCCCTCGCTTCTTCCGCGACAAGCTTAGAAAATCACCTTAAGCGCGAACTGGACCACGCGCGGCGTGAAGGTGCTGCTGATGGTGCCGCCACCCGTCGGGGTGCCTGTATTTGCCGTGGGCGCGCCATTCGTATAGCTCTGCAGCGTGCCCGAAAGCGCGCTCGAGGGCAGATACAGATTCGTGTGATTGAACAAGTTATAGAGCTCGGAACGGAACTCGAGCTTCACGCCTTCCGTGATCGCAAACTTCTTGTTGACGTCCATGTCCGTTTCATAGAACGCCGGCGTCCGACCCGGGTTACGAGACAGGTTGCCGAAGGGAGCCTGGTAGAAGCCCTGTGCGTTTTGCGTGGCCGGCAGCTGCAGCGCACTGTCGTTTACGTATTGGACGTAGCCGCTGTTTGCAAGCCGATTGGTGCGGCCCACGGTGAGCCGCTGGCCCGGAACGCGATTCGGACGGTAGAGGTTCACGCCGCGATAGTTTGCGGTGATCTGCAAGGACGCGGCAGTTGCACCGTTTGGCGTGTACGTCAGGTTAAATGGCGTGCCTGCCTGTGCGGTGTTAATGGCGGTTAGTTGCCAGCCGCCGAGCAGCGCGTCGACCACACCGTTGACATTGTTCCCAAAGCGGCGTCCGCGACCGTAGGGCAGCTCATAGACGAGGCTGGTCACATCGATAATCGGGGTGTTGTAGTCCGACTGGGAGTACTCCCCCCGAAGATTGTTCGCGTCCTGCGGCGAGGGCGTGTTGCCCTCCAGCGAAGCGCTGGCATTGTCGAGTGAGTGCGACCAGGTGAAGCTGTTCAGCAGAGTCAGGCCACCCGCCATGCGCTGCTCGTAGCGGACCTGCAGCGCGTTGTAGTTAGAGTAGCCCTCGTTGAGCGCTTCCGTGATATCGGAAGGCCAGTTGCCGAAGGGCCGCGAGTAAACGGGTGTCGCGGTCGTTCCGCTGAAGGTGGTCCCAACCACGTTGCGCTGGTTGCCGTTCAGAAACTGCTGGAGCTTGAGGCCGTGATTGCCAACGTAAGCGATGTCGACCAAGCTGTTCTTGAAAAGCGCGCGTTGAATGGCCAAGTAGTAATTCTCCACGTAGCTATCGCGCGTATTGCGCGGAACCCAAGTGATGTTGTCCGTCGCCGGGTTGAAGCTGGTGGCGAGCGCCGAAGGAAAGCCCTGGTCGACCGTGACGTAGCAGGACTCCGTCGTGGTATTCGTTGCGATGATCTGCGAAGGCAACGGTGAGGCGCAATGATTCGTGGTGCTCGGGTTGATTTGCGTCACGGCGGCGAACTGGGCCTGCGGCGCATTGATGGCAAGAATGTCGCCCGAACCGGCGCGCGTGTAGTGCACGAAACTGGTGCCGAAACCGCCGCGCATGGAGAGCTTTGGCGATGCAGCATAGGCAAACCCGACGCGGGGGGCGAAGTCGTTCAGGTCGGGGTTGACGAGCGTCTGACCATAAACGCCGCCCGGATTGACGGGCGTGATGCCATTGCCGGCGACCGCTCCGGGCGACCGCGTCAGCACCGCTTGCGTGGTCGGGTCCCAGTTGGAGATGTAGTTGTTCTTCTCCGAGTAAGGCGAGCCGTACTCCCAGCGAAGGCCGAGGTTCAGTGTCAGGTTGGGAGAAACCTTCCAGTCGTCCTGGGCATACGTGCTGTGCAGCGTTTCACGCAGGTGTGCCTCAAAGTAGTTGGCGAGCGCGTAAGTATTGGAAAGACCAAAGAGGAAGTCGGCCCAGTAGCTGTCGGCCACCTTGGTGCCGACGGCGCTGTAGCCACCGCCGAAGCCGTACTGGCCGTAGAGCGGATTATTATCGAGCACGCCCATCCAGATCTTGACGTACTCATAGCCGAACTTGAGCGAGTGGTTGCCGCGTACCCAGGTGTAGTTGATCTTGGGGTCAAGCACCGAGGGGTTCTGGAACTGAGGATTGGTGGTCTGGCGACCGAAGGCCGAAAAGCCCCCGGAGATGCCGATGGCGGGAAGACCGCCGGCCAGGCTAGGCGTTGTGGGCAGGCCGGGAATGGGGAATGCGGCGGTGCCGGCGCTCAGCGGTGTCTTGCCAGCCTTGGTGCGCGACAGGCCGAGGCGCACATCCAGCACGCGGTTGGCGCCGAAGAGACCGGTGTAGCCGAGCGCAATCTGCTGGTCGAGGATGCGCTGTGGGCCGGCGGTCTGACCTTCAAGCGGCAGCGGGATTGTGGGAAAGTTGGTGCCAGTCTCTTTGCGGTCGCTGATGCGCAGGAAGTAGCGCGAGGACGCGTTGGGCGCGAAATCGAGACGCAGATCGCCTTTGTCGCCATAGTCCTTGAACGGGATCTGTGCGGAGTAGTCATTGACGTTGGCGCCGCCGCTGGAAGTGGGACCATTTTGGGGCAGGCCCGGAACCGCGGTGCGGAAGGCATTCACAATCTGCAGCGAGAGTGGATTGTATGCGCTGGCCGGGATCTGCTGGCCGGCGGCGTAGGTGGCACCTGTGAGTGGGTTGCGGACCGGGGCAACCAGGACGCCGTTCAGCTCGTTCTGCGTGGGTAGCGTGAGTACGAAGAGCGGCTTGGTGATAGCGCGCAGGCCTTCATAGTCGAGGAAGAAGAAGATTTTGTCGTGCAGAATGGGGCCGCCGACGTTCCCGCCAAACTGGTTGCGGTTGGTCGTGGGCTTGCGGAATGGAATGTTGCCGCTCACGGTGTTAAGGCTGAGCGGCTTGAAAAAGCCGGCGGCGTTCAGGTCCGTGTTGCGAAAAAAGTCATAGACTGTGCCGTGGAACCTGTTTCCTCCGGACTGGGAGGCGACGTTGATGGTCGCGCCAGAGCTGCGGCCGTATTCCGCGCTTTCGTTGTTCGTCACTACGCTGAACTGTGCGACGGAGTCGGGCGGCACGGCGATGATCTGGTTATCGAAACCCTGGTTCGACTCGCCGTAGCTGTTGTTGTCCATGCCGTCGAGCAGGAAGTTATTGAAGACGGAGCGCTGTCCGTTGACGTTGTATGCACCCTGACGGATAAGGCTGTTGCCATTGCTCGACGTTGTTGCCGCGGTAGGTGCCTGGCGCACACCCGTCACCAGGCCGAGCAGGTCGCTGTAATTCCGGTTGACGATCGGCAGAGCTTCCGATTGATAGTTGGTGATGGTTTGATCGCGCTGGCTCGACTCGGTCTGCACCTGCAGGGCTACGTCCGTCACCTCGACCGTGGTCGAGGTTGTGCCGACGTTCAACGAAAGATCGATCCGCTGACGGTTGCCAACGGACACGGAGATGTTCTGCGCAACCGCGCTGGAAAAACCAGGTGCCGTGGCCGTGATGGTGTACACGCCCACGCGCAGCTGCGGCGCGTCGTAGTTGCCGACCGAATCCGTCTTTGCCGCGTTGCTGATGCCTGTTGCCGTGTTGACGATCGTGACGTCGGCATTCGGAATCGGCGCACCGCTCGCGTCGCGGATGGTGCCGAGCAGGCTGCCGTTTTCATATTGTGCGTGGACCGCAACAGGCACCGTAACGGCGGCGGACACAAGACAGACGAGCAGCGGGAACTGGCGAAGGAATTGACGCATAGGTTTGAGTGAACCGCGCCACTGTAACAGAGCGATGAACAGCTTGTGAAGGACACAATAATGCGGCGCTCCGTTCCGCTTGCTTCGTCTGGCGGACCGGTGGTCAGGAGCAGCCTTATCTAGCGCCAGGCTGGACTTCGCGCCCCCTATCCCAATGGTCCGCAAACACCTTCGCTACCGTGTAAATGGTCTGCATCGGATTGGCGCCGGCGGAGGTGGGAAAAATGCTGCCGTCCACCACATACAGGTTCTCTGTGCCCCAAACATGAAAGTCCTGCCCGACAACACTGTTTTCTGGCGCAGTACCCATCTTGTCGGTCGCCTGCATGTGAGCCGACGTGACAACGGACCGGTTCGAGACAAAACGCAAGTTCTTTTCGACTAGTGCAGCCTGATCCGGCGAAGTCAATACTTCGCTGCTGACGGCAGCAGGCATGCCGCGCTGCACCTGCGCCGCAGGACCGCCGCTCTGCTGTCCAAGGATGTCCTCCGTCGTTGGCAGGTAGACCTTTGTCGCGCCCGCGCGAAACATCACACGAATCGCCTCGGCGATGCCTTCTGCAAACCGCTTTTTGTCATCGTCGCTCAACGTGTAATCGATCTGCGCATTTCCTTCTTTGTCCAGCACGACCCGGTTGTCCGGCTGCGGCGTGTCCACCAGCATGACTCCAAAGCCGGCCAGGTTGCGAAAGTCACGAATCATCTCAAGGCTGTGTAGCGCTGGACCGGGGCTCATCAAGGCAGCATACAAAGGCTGATCCGCCATCGACTCCATCGCATAGTGCCGGTCCACCAGCCTGTCATCCACATACACTGACGCTTCCGTGCCTTTCATGAGATCGATCGTCTCGTCGAACCGGCCCATAATCGGCATCGATGGGTGTAGGACAATGCCACGGCCAATCTGATCGTTCTTCAAACCACTTCGCAACAACACCGTCGGAGATCCAAGCGCACCCGCGGAGAGAATCACTGTCCTCGCATGCACGGTGTATGTTTGCCCGGGCGATAGTTTCAAGTTTGCGGGATCGGCAATGATCCCCTGCTCCTGAATTGGAGCGCGGCTCTGTACTTCAACGCCGACCGCCTGTTGCTGACCGTTGCTGTTGCGGAAAAGCACGCGGCGCACATCCGCATCCGGCACCATCGCCAGCGGATTGGTCTTGTCTTGCAGTGCATCCAGCAGCAAACCGCTTTCGGCGGAGCGCTTGTCCGTCACCGGTGACGGTGACTTGCCGGGAGCGTACGTGTTCAGCGCGTACAGCTTGGGGTGCATGCCAGACTCGCGCGCGCCATCCCACAGCACCCGGTTGTTGCGATTGATCTCGCTTTCGGTAAGCGTTCGTGTGCCAACCGTGCGCTTGACCCAGTCGTACTCATGCATCAGCTCAGTTTGCGTCAGTTGCGCCGGCGCGATGCGGCCTTCGCTGCGCCAGCCTTCGATCTTGGTACGAATGGGCGTGCTTGTCGGAGCAAAGCAAAGGTCCACATTCACCGTCGTTCCACCGCCGACGCCCATGCCGTTCCGCACCCGGATCGTTCCATCGCTTGAGGCACGCGTGTCGATCAGGTCGTCGATCAGCCGGGTTTCCATCGCACCCGGAATCACAAACGATCCGCGCTCCAGCAGCACCACACGTTGGCCGTTTCGTCGCAACTCATGCGCCAGCACCGAACCGGCCGGGCCGCTGCCAACGATCAATACGTCGATCGGATGGCCATCGCTCTCCTTGACTTCTTTCATCGCAGGGTCATACACCAGCCGCGAGGGCGCGAGCTTGGGCATGTGCGCCTGCAGGTACGCGGGCGGCGCAAACAAGTCCAGCTTCACGCCCGTAAGCGGGCCCTGAACCGCACCGTAGCCGCGCACGATATAGAAGTTCCGCACCGTCGCGGCCAGGCGTCGCGGCTCCGCGGCAGGGCAGTTCTGCAATCGCAAGAGCACGGCTTGCTGCTGATCGGGAGAAAGACTCGCATATGAGATTGCGTCATTTCCTCCGTCGACCTGCTGCAGACTGCAGGCACCGCCAAAGGTACGTAAATCCGTGAAGGGCTGCAGCAGAGCACGCATGGCAGGCGCGGAGCCGCCCTGCTTCCAGATGCCGTCGCGCGCGGCCGCCAGCAGCGCTTCCGTCTGCGGCTCGTTCGGCAGGTCATGGACGGGCAAAAAGGATGCGAAGAGTGCGTCGTGCACACCGTGCAGGCCGCCTTCACTCGATCCGTCCGGAACCACTGCCTTGCTCTGACCAGAGGAACCATCGCTGGCGGCGGACTTACCCCGGCAGCCCACGCCGGCCAGCACGATCAAACCTGTTACCACAACCCGAACAACGGTCGCCCGCATCTCTCGCATGGGCGCGAGTATACGGCGTGCGCTCAATCCCCGTGGCATGGAGGCAAGAAACAGATGAGTCGCTTTACGGCCATTCAAAAATGCGGCTTCGGTTTTGCGCTGCTCTTCCTGGCAGTCTATGCGCTGGACTTCGTACCCGGGGTCATGGACGCAAACGGAAAGATGTTCGGCTTATTCTCGATGACGACCTTCGTGGATATCGGCCATCTCGGCCTGGGCACGCTTGCTCTCATCTGCGCCTTCATCGGCCCACGCGCGGCCCGCGGTTACTTCTGGTTTCTAGGCTTCTTCTACGCTGCCGACGTGATCACTTACTTCGTCACGCATATCCACACGCTCCCGATCGTCAAGAACATCCTGGTCAACGGTCCGCATGCCGTGATCTCGATCGCTGCCTTTCTTATCGCGATCAACGTGGGCAAGCGTTTGGGCTACGCATCCTCCAATGCGGCGATTGCTTAGGGCGATCCGTCTTGTGGTACGGCTGGTGTTGCTGGCCGTAGCAGTCTTCGCTGTCTGCGTAACCGTGTTCATCGTTCGCTGCAAGCCGGAGCATCTGAACGTAGCAGAAGTGTCTGCGTCGCAACGCACACCGGCCGAAGCAGCTGGCGTGAAGAACTACCACCGCGACGAGGTTGACACCTTTTACACCTATCCCGAGTGGTACATCGTCTGGAGTTATCAGGCAAAAGCTGATTTCCAGCAACACCATCTTCCCAGCGGCTTCACCTACGGCGGTGACATCGCGCAGTTCTGGCAGGCTTACTGCCGCATGTATGCGTTCACCCGGCACGCATACCCGTTCGCCACTGGCGATCACATCATGCTCGCGGTGATCGGCAGCTCATTCACGTTGGAGTACGCCATCAAAGGCGCGTACGAGAAAACCCTGGGCAGGCTGAGCGAACTCACCGCCCATGGCGAGATGGTCGAAGAGGATCGCTATGCCGCTGGCATCGCCGAGCATTACGCCGCCTTCGTTCACATCCGCCCTTTTTACGAATACTCGTTCCGCAAGGCGCTCACAGGTCTTTGGCGCACAGTTCCCATCCGTTCCACGCACCGGATGCGCTCCCTGGAGCGCCGCGTGTGGCTTTCACTCGATTACGGAATTGAAGCCGCATACTGCGAGATCATCGAACTCGGCACCCATGCCAGCTATGGTTACGAAGACACTACAACGGCAGTGTGGATCACCTTCGACCCTGCACAGCGTGACGCCATCGCACTTGTGCCGCATGTACGCATCGCCACTGAGCTTCATCCCGGCGATGCAGTCGTCGAGCTGCCCCGTTACGCCGAGTTCACCTCACGCATGTTGCAGCTACTTGCCGCAGGTGCGCAGATCCGTCAGATCGCTGGCAATCACATCATCAGCCTCACCGTGCTTACGCCTACAGGGTGGCAGAACACGTCACCCGGCACACAGACACTCATTGTGCAAGCCATTCCCAGCCAGCCACAGGTCACACGGACGCTGATCGTAACGCCCGTCTCACAGCTGCCCGCGCTGATCACGGCTTTACCGCACGATTCAACTCTCGAACACCTCTACGATTTTTAGCCTTGTTGTTACAAGTCTTAGCTCGGTACCGCCGGAGCAAGCTCTCAGCTTACGAATGCTTATCAGCCCTGAACACCTCCCTGCGTCGACTTCGCCGGGGGGCATGATTAAGGCAGCTACGTTCGCGAAGCCTGCGTCAGTGATGTACCTTGATGGCGCACATCGTCACCCTGAACCCAGAAGATGACGTCCTCCGCGATGTTGGTCGCGTGATCGCCCACGCGTTCCAGACTTCGCGAGATCACCAGGGTATTGAAGGCCTGCGGCGTAAGTCCCGGCTTCTCTTGAATCAGCGTAGCGAGCGTGCTGAATGTCTGCCGGTTGAGGTCGTCAACTTCATCGTCTGCCAGCAGCACCGATTGCGCAAGCGCCGCGTCGCCAGTCAGGAAGGCGTGAAGCGCGTTCCGGATCATGGCGACAGAGACCTTCGCCAACTTCGCGATATCCACGGGAATCTCTGCCGCCGGCAACGTGGCCAGTTCCTGAACCCGGTTTACGATGCTGACGGCCTGATCACCCACACGTTCCAGGTCCGACTTGATGCGAATGACGGCGAGAACCAGGCGCAAATCGCCCGCCAGAGGCTGCTCCGTCGCCAACAGGTCCAGTGCAAAACGGTCGATCTCGCGCTCCATGCGATTGATCGCCGGTTCACTCTGCAACACAAGCTCACACAGCTGCAGATCCTGCGTTGCATAAGCCTCGGTCGAGCGCTGTATTCCCTGTTCGACCAGGCCCGCCATCAGCAGCAGGCGTTCCTTCAGCTCGCCGAGCTTTTGCTGAAAATTGATGCGGCTCAACCGAACCTCCCGGTGATGTAATCTTCAGTGCGTTTGTCAGAGGGATTGGTGAAAATCTTCTCCGTGGCATCGAACTCCACCATGACTCCATTAAGAAAGAAGCCGGTCTGCTCGGCGACGCGCGCGGCCTGTTGCATGTTGTGCGTCACGATCACAATGGTGTAATCGCGCTTTAGCTCAAAAATCAGGTCTTCGATCTTCGAAGTGGAAACCGGGTCGAGCGCGCTTGCGGGCTCGTCCATCAGCAGCACCTCAGGATCCACTGCGAGGGCGCGGGCGATGCAGAGGCGCTGCTGCTGTCCCCCGGAGAGGCTGGAGCCTGACTTCTTGCGCAGGTCATCCTTGACTTCGTTCCAAAGCGCAGCCTGCTTCAGCGAGCGCTCTACCACCTCATCCAGAATGCGGCGCTTGCGGAAACCGTTCAGCCGCAAACCGCTCGCAACGTTGTCATAGATCGACATGCTTGGAAACGGATTGGGCCGCTGAAATACCATGCCCACACGTCGCCGCACCTCCACGGGTGAAGCGTCGGTGTAGATATTCACGTCGCCCATGTCAATGGTGCCCTCCACGCGGGCGCCGGGCGTGGTCTCGTGCATGCGGTTCAGGCAGCGAACAAACGTCGACTTGCCGCAGCCAGACGGACCGATCAGCGCAGTTGCCTTGTTCGCCGGAATGTGGAGACTCACGTCCTTCAGCGTATGGGTGGCGCCATACCAGGCGTTCACGTGTTCCACTCGAATGTCGACACCCACTAACGTCCTCCCGCAAGGCTGTTGCGCGCGGCAAACAGCCTGACCAACGTCACCGAAGCCATGATCAACACGATCAGCACCAACGCCCCGGCCCAGGCCAGCCGGTGCCACTCGTCATACGGCGACACCGCATAGGTGTAGATCTGCAACGGCAACGCCGCCATGGGCTGGTTCAGGTTCAAATTCCAGAATTGATTGCCGAATGCCGTAAAGAGCAGCGGAGCCGTTTCACCCGCTACCCGTGCAAAGGCCAGCATGCAACCGGTGATGATGCCTGGCGAGGCTGCGCGCAGGCTTACAGAAAAGATCGTGCGCCATTGCGGAATGCCGAGCCCCAGCGCAGCCTCGCGCAGCGCGGTCGGAACCGTTGCCAACATCTCCTCTGTAGTGCGCGTCACGGTCGGTACCATCATGATCGCCAGCGCCACACCGCCGGCCAGAGCAGAAAAGTGGTTCTGCTTGCTCACGATCAATGCATACGCCACGATGCCCATCACGATCGACGGCACACCGTTCAACACATCCGCCGTAAAGCGAATGCCATGACCCAGCCAGGTTCCGCGACCGTATTCCGCCAGGTAGACGCCCGCCGCGATGCCAACTGGAATGCCGAACAGGCTGGCGACCAGCAGGATCATCCCGGATCCTACGATGGAGTTCGCCATGCCGCCCCCGGACTCGCCCACGGGCACCGGCACTTTTGTGAAAAAGGCCAGGTTCAACGAACTCGCGCCCTTGTAAATCAGATAGCCAAGGATCGCCAGGAGCGGCACCAGCACCAGAAGCGTGCTCAAGACGGCAATGGCGGTGACCAGGTGGTCCTTCGCAGTTCTCGCCCGGCTTTGCATGCGGCTGGGTTCATAGGCAGATGCTCGCATCGTCACACCGCCTTTGCCGTGTTGCCGCGTGTAACCGCCCACACCAGCAGGCGGGCCACTGCATTGACCACAACTGTCACCAGGAACAGAGCTAGGCCGATCTCGATCAACGCGCTCAGGTATAGGTCGCCCGTCGCCTCTGAAAACTCATTCGCGATCACGCTGGAGAGCGTATACGCAGGATTGAACAGGTTCTTGCTGATATCCGGGTGGTTGCCGATCACCATGGTCACCGCCATGGTCTCGCCCAGCGCACGACCCAGGCCCAGAATCACAGCTCCAACAATACCGATCCGCGCATTTTGCAGAACGCCCAACCGGATCATCTCCCAGCGCGTGGCGCCCAGCGCCAGAGCTGCCTCACGCTGGTGGTTGGGCACGGCACGCATCACGTCGCGACTGATCGACGAGATCACCGGAAAGATCATGATGGCCAGGATCACGCCCGCGGTGAGCATGCCCACGCCGAAATTGGGCTCCACGAACAAACCGGTCCATCCTAGAGCCTTCTCCAACACGGGCCCGAGCTTGTCGCGCACCAGGGGTACCAACACAAAGACCGCCCAGAGGCCGTAGACGACGCTGGGGATCGCGGCCAGCAGCTCTGTGAGGAAAGAGACGGGCCCACGCAGCGGAATAGGGCAGATCTCCAGCACAAAGATCGCCACCGCCAGCGAGAGGGGAACCGCGATGACCAGCGCCAGCAGCGAAGAGACGAGCGTGCCGTAGATAAACGGAAACGCGCCGAAATCCCCGTTGACCGGATCCCAGTTGCTTGTCCGAAAGAATCGGAAGCCGAAGGTGTGGATCGAGATCTGCGAATTATGCACCAGCATCCAAACGATCAGGGCCATGATCACGAACAGGCTCAGCGCACCCAGCAGCATCACTGCTCCAAAGGTGCCGTCGGCCAGGCTGGCCGATCCGCGCGACCGCAGAAACGCACGGACTGCGGCAGCATCCGGCGTCGCTGGAGCGATGGTTGACCCTGCCGTGCGCGGCTCCTTTGACGCAAGCGCAGGGAGTGATACAGGTGCGTGTTGGCTTGTTTCGTTGTCTGCCATGGGATCTGCTGCAAGGGTCGTACGCATGTGGAGATGAAGTCCCCACATACCGATTCGAAGTTCGACCGCTGAAGCGGTTCTCAATGATGGGATCTTCTCAAAATGGAAAGTCTCTCAGCGAGACTTCCGTGCAGGCCTAGTGAATCTGATTGATTGTTTGCGCCACGCGGTCCGCCACCGGCTTCGGCAGCGGTGCGTAGGTCATCTGGGCGGCCTCGCCTTCGCCATGCTGCAGCATCCAGTGCAGAAAGTCGACCATCACCTTGCCCTTGTTCGGGTCGTCAAAATGCTGTGGCACAAGCAGCCACGTGAACGATGCGATCGGATAGCTGTCCGGCCCGGGAGCGTTGGTGATAGACACGCGGTAGTCGGCTGGAAGCGTCTTGATCGCCGCAGCCGCAGCCGCGGTTACTCCATTGGTAGAGGCCTTCACCCATTTGCCTGCCGGATTCTTCACCTGGCCAAAGCTCATGTGATTCTGCTCCGCGTAGATCAGCTCCACGTAACCAAAGGAGAACTGGCTGTTGCGCACCATGCCGGCCACGCCCTCGTTGCCCTTCTGGCCGATGCCGACGGGCCACTTCACAGAGGTCGAACGGCCGATCCGTTGCTGGAAGTCCGGGCTCACCTTGGCCAGGTAATCCGTGAAGATGTACGTGGTGCCCGACCCGTCCGAACGATAGACCGGCAGAATCTGATGATCCGGCAGATTCACACCCGGGTTGTCACGCGCAATGCGCCCGTCGTTCCAGTGGTTGATCTGGCCCAGGTAGATGCCGGCCAGAACCTCCGGCGAAAACTTCAGGTCCCCGCTCACGCCCGGCACGTTATACACGGGCACCACCGCGCCCAGCACCGTGGGAATGTGAAACAGCTTCACCTTCGATTCGCCTAACTGCTGGTCCGTCATGGGACCATCGGATGCACCGAAATCGACGATCTTCTGCGAGACCTGGCGGATACCCGCCCCCGATCCGACAGACTGGTAGTTAATCTTCACACCGGGATGCGACCCGCTGTACTCGCTAAACCAGCGCGAATAAATCGGGTTCGGAAACGTGGCACCGGCGCCGGTCAGGTTCTGCGCACGGGCGCCTGCGGCCAAGATAGCCAGCATGACCGCAGTTGCAAACTTGAGTTTCATCTCTGTCTCCACAATAACGTGAAACGTTGGATAAACTTGGCGGTCCGCCTCCCACCTGCTCGCACATTGCAGCGTGGGATGCGGAGATTCCGCCAGAAGGATGCGCCGTCCTACGGAATGTAGTACCGCATGCCGGCATGAATCATGTTCTCCAGCGCGCGCGGCCCCGATGGGGTCGTAGCACCCGTAGTCGTACCGGACCACAGGTTGCGCTGCAGATAGCTGTAAGTGAACTGGTATTGGAGGCGGCCGTACCTGGGGCTGTTCGCCAGCCGGTAGGTGAAGCCCAGCATGCCTTCCTGGATATAACGAGTCGGTCCAGCGCAGGTGACCGCGCTCAGGCTGCCTGCGGTGCCGCTGCCATTCCCCGAAGCAGCCGGCAAGTTATAGCACCCGGAGTTGTTCAGGTTACGCGGACCGTAGCCGATCAGAGCGCCCTGCGGCGTGGTGTAGACCGTGCGCTGCGCGTATTCGCCACCGTAGTAGGCGTATACGTCCAGCTTCGGCGTGGGATGCGTCTCCAGGCTCGCCATACCGTGGTAGTTGTGGATTGGCTCCAGTGTCATGTCCGGTCGAAGCGTGGCATCGGCCAGCTGCGACGAGCCGTAGCGGCCAACGCCCTGCCCTGCCATCGCCTGTACCGCAAGATCCACATGCTTGTTTGGGGAGACGCGAGCGCTGCCGAAGATGCCGCCGCCAGTCGCGGTGTGGCTCACTTCTACCGTGCCGTAGGTGTAGGTGGGCGCGGCGGCCGTCCCCGTGTACGCGGCGACCGGGAAGTAGTAGTCACGCAGGAAGCGCGCCAGGCCGCCCAATTCAAAGTGAGCATGCGTGAAGTCCAGCGCGCCCTTCACGATCACGTCTGGAGCGACATTGTTCGCATACGTGGTGATGGCGCCGGTGCCAGCCGTATTGCCGGCTGTCACATTGCTGGCGGCGTTGTACAACCCGCCATTCTGCCCTACGCCGGCGAAGAAGAAGTCCGTCGGAATGGTGCCGGCCGCAGTAAAGTTCGTGATCTGTGCCTGCTCCAGCGACATCGCCGCGGTGAACATACCGGTCTTCACGTTGCCAAAACGCTCCTGGAGGCGAAGACCTGGCTGACGCGTCCACGAAAAGCCGACCATGTACTGCGGATCGACGGTGTTGGGCAGCTTCTCGGTACGGTTGTTCGTGCTTAGTCCGTCCTCCGTCACCAGCGACCACATCTGTCCGCCCGTCGCCGTGAAGCCGCCAACGCTGCCCTGGCCCCAAATCTGCCGTTGCCGCAGCACATAACTATCGGACTGGTTGTTGTTGGACGACGTGCCCGTGCCCAGGAAGTCCGCCTCAAAGTAGCCGGCGAGCTTATAGCGACCCGCGTTGCCCTCGACCAAGGCGCCTAGACGGCTCTGCCGGCCGCTGAAGTTCAACTCGCTGATGTGGCCTTCGTTCGCGCTTGGGAATGGAATGGAATTGAACGGTGTGTTGATGTCCGAATTCACCGACCGTTGCCGCCACACACCTTCCAACGCAAAGAACGCGACCGGCGTAATCGTTACACCCTTGTAGTGGATCGCCGTCGGCGAGTTGATCTGCTCAGAGACCGCAGCCTGATCGTTGACCACCGTCTCCGTCAAGGCGCTTTGCTCGGTCTCCAGCTGCGCGACATTGCTCTTTACCTGCTGCACGTCCGTCGCGGTCTGCGTAGCCTGTGTGCTGACCTGCTGCGCCGACGCCTGTGCTGCGGCGGCTTGCGTCTGCGCATCTGCCGCGGAGCTTTGCGCTGCGGTGACCTGCTGGTCGCGCGCGGCAAGCTGGTTCCTCAGCGCATCGATCTGCTCCTGTTGGGCAGTCATCATTGCGCGCAGCTCGCGGAGTTCGCGCTCGCTGGAGCTTTCGACCTTACGCCGGGTCACAGGCTTGCGCTTCTTGACAGCGCCTGTTCCGGCTGCCTGGCTTTGCGCCGAGAGATTGTTGGAAAGGAGTGCCGTCGCAAGCAGCGCAGCGGTCAGACTAGCAGTTCGTTTCATTCAAGCCCCTGTAAGAGATAGGCGTGCAAATACTCGGAAATCCAAGTAAGTGGAACAACTGTGATGGTGATTGAACCCAGTATTGCGGGGGCTCATGAACGCGGCGTGAACAGGACGTTGCGGAGTGTGAAAATACGATCTGCTTCCACCCGCTTGCGCAACATCGCCCGTGCACGATGCGGGCGCAAACAGTCCTGTCCCGGCGAACCGGGCAGGTCTGTTGACGGCCTCTCTGCAGAGATATCAGGCGTGAGCGGTAAAGAGTGAAAACGCCCAGAACAGAATGCCGGACAGGATCGCAGCCGCGGGCAGCGTGAACACCCACGCGGCGGCAATGCTCCAAAGCGTCGACTTCTGCAGACCGCTTCCATTCGCCGCCATGGTTCCGGCTACGCCCGAGCTGAGCACGTGCGTGGTCGACACGGGCAGGCCAAACCGGTCTGCGCCCAAAATCGTCACCATCGCGACCAGCTCTGCCGAAGCTCCCTGTGCATACGTCAGGTGCGTCTTGCCGATCTTCTCGCCAACCGTGATCACGATGCGCTTCCAACCGACCATGGTGCCCAGGCCCAGCGCAAGTGCCACCGCAACCTTGACCCACGACGGTATGTACTTCGTCGACTTATCCAGGAAGCCCTTGTAAGCGGTCAGTGTCCTGGCCTCATCATCGTTCAGTTTGATCCCGGACGCCTTGGGCAGCAGCCGCATCGTTTCGCTGATCAGGTACATCTGGTTGCGCACGTTGGCCTGCAGGTTCTGCGGCACGTTCCCAAGGGAACCGTAGCTGACTGCTTCATTGCGCACCTGGCCGACCATCTGCTGAAGCGCCGGAATGGTGGAAGGGTCATATTTGTGCGAAGAAACGAACTGCTCCAGATCACGGTCCGGATCCTGCACCGTGGCAGCAGGATCGACGTAGTGCTGCAGGCTTTCGATCACAGCAGTCGAGGCCGCGGCGAACGGCGCTACCGATCCTTTGTCCACCGTGTGGTTGAGCGCATATGCCGTGGGCACGGTGCCAACCAGGATAAGCATGATCAGGCCCATGCCCTTCTGGCCGTCATTGGATCCGTGCGCAAAGCTGACACCGGTGCAGGTCAGCACCAGCAGTGCCCGAATGTAAAACGGCGGCGGCTCATCGCCCTCGGGAGCTTTGTAGAGCCGCGGATCGCGCGCCACCAGCTTGAACAGGAAGAACAGCAGAGCCGCGAGAATGAACCCGATGATCGGTGAAAAGATGAGCGCCTTGAATACCTTGACGACCTGTTCCCAATCCACACCCGACGTACCCGTGCGGCCATTGATGAACTGGTTCGCCAGACCGACGCCCAGGACCGATCCGATCATCGTGTGCGACGAAGAGACTGGCAGTCCGCGCCACCAGGTCGCCAGGTTCCAGAGCACCGCTGCTACCAGCAGCGCGAACACCATCGCAAAACCTGAGCCCTGCGAGACCTTCAGAATCAACTCGATCGGCAACAGCGCCACAATCGAAAAGGCGACGGCCCCGGAGCTCGTCAGCACGCCGATAAAGTTCCAGATACCTGACCACACCACAGCTACATGCGGCTCGAGCGAATGGGTGTAGATTACGGTCGCCACGGCGTTGGCAGTGTCGTGGAACCCGTTCACGAACTCAAAGCCGAGCGCAATCAGCAGCGCCGTGCCAAGCAGCACGTACGGAAAAACCG
>CAXUEG010000038.1:6712-16345 GCA_964249935.1 uncultured Terriglobus sp. | reverse complement strand
AAGTTGTTGCACCTGGATCTGCAGGCGCATCCACCCGGAGCGCCGATCGTTGCAGTGCATCTTCACGCCGAACCCGGCGATCAGACACGCGCGCAGCTCGGCATGTTCAGCCCGCAGCTGCCGGAATCCTCACGCTTGGACGTGACACTCGCACGCATCCGCGCGCTGGTGGGCGAGGACCGCGTGGGCCGGCCACGTTTACTCGACACACATGCTCCCGAAAATTTCACCGTGGAGACGTTTGCTCCACACACCCATTCCGTGCAGCGCCCCAATCGTCAGGAACGGTCCTCTGCGATCTACCATCCCGCGTTGCAGCGTGATGCTGTGCTTGCTTCCCATCGCGAGAAAAGCTTTGCCATGCAAAGCGGAGCGCTTGCGCTCAGGCGGCTGCGGCCGCCTGTACTGCTGAAGATGCATACCGCGGCGAAACAGCCCGTGCTGTTCTTCTGGAAGGGTCTGCGCTACGAAATCACCGCAGCCTATGGCCCATGGCGCCGCAGCGGCAACTGGTGGACCACCTCTGCCTGGTCACGCGAGGAGTGGGACATCACCGCTCTCGGCAGCAGCGGCACCACGCTCCTGTGCCGCATCGCGCGCGACATCCTGCACCGGCAATGGCTGCTGGAGGGCCTCTATGACTAAAGCCGAGATCGACCGCGGCTACGTGGAACTGCACGCAAACAGCGCGTTCAGCTTCCTGGAAGCGGCATCGCTACCCGAAGCGCTGATCCACGCGGCGCATGAGGCCGACCTGCCCGCCATGGCGCTGCTGGACCGCAACGGCTTTTACGGCTCGCCGCGGTTCCATACCATCGCCAAGGACAACAAGATCAAAGCGCACGTTGGCGCGGAGATTGCCGTGCCCGACCTTGGCCTGCGCCTCACGCCACCTGCTGCGCTTCCGCACCAGCACCAGCCAGAGCCCGCGCGCATTCCACTCCTCTGCACCGACCAGACCGGCTACCAGAATCTGTGCCAGATGATCACGCGGTTCAAAATGCGCCAGCCCGGCAAGTGCGAGGGCTTCGCCGAACTGGACGATCTTCGCGAGTTTCACAATGGCCTGATCTGTATGACCGGCGGCGATGAAGGTCCGCTATGGGCCGCGCTGCACCGTGGAGGTGAAGCCGAGGGCCGGCGCACCGTCGAACAGCTCACTCGCATCTTCGGCAGGGACAACGTCTATATTGAGCTGCAGCGCCACGGCAGCCGGCACGAGGAGGCCTGCAACCAGGCCGCGCTGCGCATTGCAACAACACTGCATTTACCCTTGGTCGCGACCAACGGCGTGCGTTACGCGACACCCTACGAACGTGAGGTGCTCGATGTGTTTACCGGTGTACGCCACGGATGTTCACTCGACGCGGCGGGTCGCCTGCTCCAGCAAAACTCACAGCGGCATGTGCGCAGTGCAGCACAGATGCGCAAACTGTTCGCCGATATTCCTGAAGCCGTCGACAATACACTGCTCATCTCGCAGCGGCTCAACTTCGAACTGGATAAGCTCGGGTACCAGTTCCCTACCTTCGACGCGCCGGGCGGGATGCCGATGCACATCTATCTGCGGGAACGGGTTTACAAAGGCATCCAGGACCGCTACGCCCCCAAACATAACCCTGTCTTGATGAAAAAGGCGAGGAAGCAGGCGCAGCGCGAACTGCAACTCATCGAGCACTTCGGCTTTGAGGGTTACTTCCTCATCGTGTGGGACATCGTTCAGCATTGCAAAAAACACGACATCCTCATCCAGGGTCGTGGCAGCGCGGCGAACTCCGTCGTCTGTTATGTGCTGGGAATTACCGCCATCGACCCGATCGGTATGGATCTGCTATTTGAACGTTTCCTGAGTGAAAGCCGCAATGAGTGGCCCGACATCGATCTGGACCTGCCCAGCGGCGACCGACGCGAACAAGCAATCAAATACGTGTATGAGTGCTACGGCGAGCTCGGCGCGGCCATGACTGCGAACGTGATCACCTACCGTGGCAAGAGCGCCGCGCGTGAGGTGGGCAAGGCGCTCGGCTTCGATGGGGAAACGCTCGGCCGGCTCAGCGGCCTGATCGGCCAGTGGGAGTGGCGCCGCAAGGACGAAACCATTGGCGACAACTTCAAACACGCCGGCTTCGACCTGAAGCACTGGCGCATTGCCAAGTACGTGGAGTTGTGCGAACGTCTGCAGGACTTGCCGCGGCACCTGGGCCAGCACTCGGGCGGCATGGTCATCTGCAAAGGTCAGCTGAACCACGTCGTGCCGCTGGAGCGCGCCAGCATGGTGGGGCGCAGCGTGGTGCAGTGGGACAAGGAAGATTGCAGCAATCTGGGCCTGGTTAAAATCGACCTGCTCGGCCTGGGCATGATGGCCGTGATGAAGGATTGCCTCACCCTCATCCCCGAGCACTACGGCCATGCGGTCGACCTGGCGCAGATGCCGCCGGACGACTCACCTGAAATGGAGCCGGTTTGGGAGACGCTTTGCAATGCCGACACCGTCGGCATGTTTCAGGTGGAAAGCCGCGCGCAGATGGCGTCACTGCCGCGCAACCGGCCAAAGAAGTTTTACGACATCGTGGTGCAGGTCGCCATCATTCGCCCCGGTCCGATCGTGGGCAAGATGATGCACCCCTACATGCGCCGACGTCAGAAACGGGAAGAGATCACCTACCCATGCGACGAACTGAAGCCCGTTCTGAAGCGCACGCTCGGTGTGCCGCTCTTTCAGGAGCAACTGTTGCGCATGGCCATGGTCGTCGGCGACTTCTCGGGCGCCGAAGCCGAAGAACTCCGCAAAGCCGTGGGCATGCGGCGCAGTTGGGAACGTCTTGGCGAACTGATGAAAAAGCTGCGCGAGGGCATGACACGCCGCCACCTGCCCGAGGAAACGCAGGAAGCGATTGTCGGCAGCATCCAGGGCTTCGCGCTCTACGGCTTTCCCGAATCGCACGCCGCCAGCTTCGCGCTGATCGCCTACGCCTCCGCCTATTTCAAAGTGAAATACCTGGCCGCCTTTACCTGTGCCATGCTCAACAACCAGCCCATGGGCTTCTACACGCCCGCCGTGCTGGTTAAGGATGCGCAGCGCCACCTGTTACGCATCAAGCCGGTGTGCATTCAGCGTAGCCAGGCGATGTGCACGATCGAGCACGAACCCGACGGCTCGCTCTCCCTGCGGCTCGGCTTCAACTACGTGCGCAGCATGAAGGCCACGGTCGCCGCTGCCATCGTGGAAGAGCGCGAGCGCGGTGGCAGCTTTGGCACATCGCACGACCTTTCGCTGCGTGTGCCGGCGCTGCGCCGGGGCGATCTCGCGCAGCTGGGCCGCATTGGAGCTCTGAACTCGCTCGCAAGCGTCGAGCACCGTCGCGACGCCGTGTGGCAGGTGGAGCAGTGCGGCCGCCCGGCAGGTCCGCTTCTGCGCGATCTGGAAGGCGAAGCCGAAACATCACCGCTGCTGCAAATGCGCACCGATGAGCGCCTGGTCGCCGACTACGCCGGCACGGGCCTGACCACAGGCCATCACCCCATGGCCTACCGCCGCGCGGAGATGCGCGCCATGGGCATTCTTTCCGCAAGAGAGCTGAAGCAAGGCAACACCGGCGAGTACGTGACTGCCGCCGGATGCGTTATCGCACGGCAGCGGCCGGGTACGGCACTCGGCTTCATCTTCTTATCCATGGAGGATGAAACCGGCATCAGCAATGTAATTGTGCATCCCGACCTATACGAGCGAGAGCGCATCACCGTGACCCAGGGCAAGTTCCTGCGCGTGTGGGGCAAGCTGCAAAATACCGACAGCGTCGTTCACGTAAAAGCGGAGACAATCGAAATCCTGCAGACAGAGCCGATCGCGGTACGCTCGCATGACTTTCATTAGCCGGCTGAAAAGATAGCGATCTGCGCCGGAATCAGCAGTTCATTTGACGTGTGTTCCAAAAATTTGTGCCCGGCAGCGAGTGAAGAATGCCTCTTCGCCTGAGTTAGCCAGGTTCATGCGCGCCGAGAAAGGCCCAGAGAATGTGCGCCCTGGGCCTTTCATCAGCTTCGCGAAGCTAACGTTACGCGAACCGACGCTTTGCAGCTCCATACATTCCGAGCAGACCGGTGCCGATGAGAAGCAGACTGGATGGCTCCGGTGTCACGCTGCTCGCATTTGATGCGGAATAGCCGACAAGAGCTGACTCCCCTCCGATATGAGCATTGCCATCGAAGTTGATGTTGTAAATATTTGCATTCGCTGTGGCCTGCAACGTAGCACCAATCAGAAGGTTTGCCTGCAGTGTGCCATCCAGCACGTTTGCATCGGAAATGGCAACGGTCGCGCCTGAGCAGCCGCCGTTTAGATCTAAAGTGATGCAGGCGCGCGTAATCAGGAGCGCGTTAATCAACGGGGAAGCGTTCGCTTCCAAAAAGGTATAGTTCGCGGTTCCGTCCGTAAAGCTCAAGGCTCCAGTCAGATTGTTGAAGCTGAGATTGGCGGTCGCATCGGTCAGGGTAGTGCTGCCAACGGTCAGTGTGTACCCGTTATCGATGGGGTTGAGGCTGCTTGCGTTAGCGGCGTGAATGGTGGCGAAAAGGCAGAAAAGCGAGAGTACAGCGAAGCGCTTCATAGATCTCCTTCGTATAAACGGCGGAAAGCAATGTCGTCGTTAGGCGATGTTGATGTCCCACCTTACGCGCAAAGATGTCTCCACGTCTCATCACTTTCGAGTGCCTTTCGGCGCATCAACGAACAAGTCGATAGAGCCAACATGCTATGCAGAGGCCTACTTCCGCCCAGGCGCGGGCGCGACTCCTGCATACCGCCAGGAACCAACTCGCAGAAGCCGCCAGTCCGGCGTGGACCGAGCCACCCAGACCTGCTACAGCGCTCCAACACCGTTCTCAATCATGCTTCGGTCAGTCGCGCGCCACACCCGTGTCGGCACCCTGCCGTTGCAGCGCAACAGACTTCCGCTGCCTCTGTCGCTGCCAACGCTGTTCCTACTGTCCTGCGCAATCAGAAAACTGGAGAGCGAACGAAAGAGAAGCCAGGTGTGGGAAGCAGGAATGTCGTACGCGCATTCTCAGAACAGCTGAACCTGTACGGGAGATGAATGTGGTGGCCAGAGACGGGATCGAACCGCCGACGCCGGCCTTTTCAGGGCCGCGCTCTACCACTGAGCTATCTGGCCATGGTGCTCACGAAGGTGAATCCCACAGAGGCACGCGCCGGTCGGCGCTGCTGCCATCGCTCAGCCTAAAAGGACCAGCGACCCGAGTAGTATACCGAAACTGGCGGCCGGTGACGGCGTACTCTGAAGTGACTTCAGACAGAGCTGCTTTGGAACGGGAACCACTTTATGCCTTGCCACCCTCATGTTCTGCTGCGCCGCATCGTGTTGGCAGCGGCTTTGCTCACTGCAGCTTGCAAGACCGAAGCCTCACTGTCGCAAACGCGCGCGCTACCACTCTCGCGCGAGGCACAGGTGGCTGCACGCCTGGAAGCCCTGCGCAACTCGCCCCCGGCCTTGCGTGCCATGCTGACCGCGTTTCCTAAAGGCGGCGACCTGCACGTACACCTGTCCGGCGCGGTGTATGCGGAAACATTCATTCGCGAAGCAGCGGAGGACAACCTGTGCGCCGATCCCGTGAAGCTTCTCTTCCTGCCTAATCTCGGCACCACGAAGTCGATCCCGCCGAAGCCGGTGTGCGCCGAAAGCACGGTGCCTGCCGCCAGCGCACTGAACAATCAAAAGCTCTACGACGGCCTGATCGACAGCTTCAGCATGCGCTCGTTTGTGCCAAGCGCAGGTTCCAGCGGCCACGACCAGTTCTTTGCGACCTTTGCACGGTTCAGCGGCGTAAACAAGCAGCATCTGCCAGAGTGGCTGGACGAGGTTGCGACTCGAGCCGCGGCGCAGAATGAACAGTACCTCGAAATCATGCACACACCGGATGTGGTTCCCGTGGCGAAGCTGGCCAGCGGCGCCACTCTAGACCCGGCAAACCCTGAGCCGTTCTACCAATACCTGCTGACAAACGGCATTCGCACGCTGGCACAGCAGGCAACGGAAGAAATGCAGCAGGCCATGCGTGCGCGCCGCGTGCGCGAAGGGTGCGGCACACCGCAAGCAGAACCCGCGTGCAAGGTGGAGATCCGCATGCTGTATCAGGCCTTGCGGGCGCTGCCGCTGTCCACCGTCTTCGCGCAGAGCGTCATGGCGTTTGAGATGGGCACAGCCGAGGCAAACGATCTCAACTACGTTGGTTTGAACTATGTTCAGCCTGAGGATACGCTCGCCAGCATGAGCCAGTACTCCACGGAGATGCGGCTGCTGCAGTTCCTGCAGGCGAAGTATAAGAGCAAGCCGCAGCACGCGCGCCTGAGCCTGCATGCCGGCGAACTCACGCTCGGCCTGGTGCCGCCGGAAGGTCTGCGCTTTCACATCCGCGAAGCGGTCGAAATCGCCGGTGCCGAGCGCATCGGCCACGGCGACGACATTGCCTTTGAGACCGGCGCACCCGCACTTTTGCAGGAAATGGCGGCCAACCACATCTCGGTGGAGATCAACCTGAGCTCGAACGACGGCATCCTGGGCGTTCGTGGGGCAGACCATCCGCTCGCACTATACCGTGCGGCTGGTGTGCCCTTTCATCTGTCCACGGATGACGAGGGCGTTTCGCGCATCGACCTGACCCACGAATACGTGCGCGCCGTGACCGAGCAGCACCTGGACTACCACGTCTTAAAGCAGAGCGCGCGCGCCTCGTTGGAGCACAGCTTTCTGCATGGAGACAGCCTGTGGTCCGCGCCAGACAACTTCAGCGTCGCGCGCGGGGGCTGCAGCCTACCGCTCCACGGCGGCGATGCTCCGGGCGCAAGCTGCGAGACCTTCCTCCAAACCAGCGACAAGGCACGGCAACAATGGGAGCTGGAGCGCCGCTTCGCCGTCTATGAAGAGGCACTGCTTGCGCACTGACGCGCGCAGCAGAGCAGCGATCATAAGATCTGCGATTCCCGCTGCCAACCAGCCCTACAATGACCTCGCTCCCCAATCAGCGGTTCAGCAGTCCTGAGGTGCAACGATGAAGCGTGTATTCGCCGTTCTCGGCCAGATCATCCTGTTCTTCATCACCGCCCTGGCGGGCATGCTGTGGCGACCCTTTCACATGACGCACGTGATCGCGCAAGAGGGTTACACGCGCCGCCAATATGAATTCGACTGGCTCCTGTGCGACGGCATTCTCTACCTTGTGCTGCTGCTCATCGGCCTGATCGCGCGGCGCATCCGTACCAGCTGGATCAGCACGACCGTAGCGTTCGTGCTCACGGCTCTGGTTATCGCACTTTTCACAAAGATCGGCTACAAAGACGCGAACCTGCTCTACAGCAGATAAGCAGCAGTCGATTCTATGAAGCGGAAAAAGCAGCCTTACCAAGGCCGCGGTTCTAACTTCTCTTATTTCTGTTTATACTGAAATGACAGATAGGGGTAGACGATGGCTCTTTCCGACAGCACCCGGGAGTTCATTCTGCACTGGGGCGAGATGGGCGCGCGCTGGGGCGTGAACCGTTCCGTCGCCCAGGTGCACGCGCTTCTGTATCTTTCCCCGGATCCCCTCACCGCCGAAACCATTTCCGAACAGCTTTCCGTTGCGCGCTCCAACGTGAGCACCAGCCTTCGCGAACTGCAGAATTGGAACCTGGTGCAGGTCTCGCACCAGATGGGTGACCGCCGCGACTTCTTCTCCACCTCCCACGACATATGGCAGCTCTTCCTTACCGTGATTGAGCAGCGTGTCGAACGTGAAATCGAGCCCACCATCGCTGCGCTTGGCAAGCTTGCTGCATCGCGCCCCGCCAGCCGCGATGCACGCGGCCGCACGGCCGCCGAGCGCGTTGCGGCCGAGCGGATCGTGACCGAGCGAATCAAAGCCATGCACGATTTTTTACAGGAGATGCATAACTGGTACCGGCAGATGAGCAAGCTGCCCGCCGGCACACTCCGCAATCTCATCGGCATCGGCGCAGGCATCACGCGTTGGCTGCCCGCACGCACACGCAAGGGGGAAGCATGACGACCGCGCCCACCGATCTCGTGACCATCCACGACGCAACCGCAGCGACAGACCCATTTGCCACGGAGCACGCGCCCGCACCGCCGGCCATCGGCCTGGAGCAGTACTACAACGAGGCTGGCCCCGACTACGCCGCATGGAGCTCCGCCTTTAACATGCACTTCGGCTTCTTCCGGCGCGGCTTAAATCCGCTCGATCGAGAAAGCATGCTTGAGCAGATGAATCGCGAAGTGCTCTCCGCATTGCACGTGGACCACATCGCCGCACCACGCATCCTCGACCTGGGCTGCGGTCTTGGCGCTACCCTGCGCAGCTTCGCGAGGCAACTGCCGCGCGCACGCCTGCTCGGCATCACACGCGTGCCCTGGCAGGTAGAGCAGGCGAACCTGCGGAATACCAATCTGGGTCTGGGTGATCGCGTCTCGGTGATCCAGGGCGACTATCAGGACACGATCCTGCCGCGCGGCAGTTACGACGCGGTATACGCTCTCGAAAGCAGCTGCCACGCACGCGGCAATGACAAGCATGCGCTGCTCGCCGAGGCATACCGCCTGCTGCGGCCCGGCGGCAGGCTTGTTGTCGCCGACGGCTTCCTCATGCGCACACCTGCACCAGGCCTGCAGGAACGCATCTACCACAAGCTATGCGAGTGCTGGGTTATTGAGGACCTCGCGCGTCTTGATCGCTTCACCTCGTCGCTTGCCGAAACCGGCTTTACAGACATCGCAACGACGAACCTGCAATGGCGCGTTGCGCCGTCCGTCGCGCATGTTCCATGGGTCACGCTAAAGTTTCTGTTCGGCGATGTTCTGTTCAGCCGCAAGCGCATGACGCGCGCCCGCTGGAACAACGTGCTTGCACCCCTGCTCATGCCGTGGATCAGCGCTCCGCTTGGCCCCATGTGCTACCAGATGGTCGTCGCCACCAAGCCACCGTTGCAAAGCTAGCGGCGGACGTAGATGCGATAACTCGCCGTGTGCTTTGTTGTCGCCGCAAGATGCGTGCGATCGACGCGGTAGTTCGCCGTGAGCCATTGCGCAAATGCGGGCCATCGCTCCAGCTTCGTAAGGTCGCGGTCATCCTGGTTCGGCCAGTTGTGTGCGGTCAGTACAATCACGCGCGGCGGGCTCGCGGTCATCTCACGCAAAAAGCGATCCTGGTACTCCCGCAGCACGGGCGATGCCGACTGGGGGTATGGAAACAGCATGTGATCGTTCACGAACCCGGTGCTCTGCAACAGGCGCAGATCGTACTCCGCACCGATGCACCCGCCCAGCGTCATATCCAGGCACTGCACCTGCCCGCTGAGCGCATGTCCACCGAGCCGGTTCAGGTCTGCGATCAGCGCCTCTTGTGTTCCGTAGGAGTACGCGGCGCGCTCGTGGTTATGCCAAAACTTGAAGGGCAGTCGCACCGCGCACAGCAATACGAATAGGACCCCCGCCGCTCGCGCGTCCCAACCGTGAAACGAGCGTGCGGGCCATGCCGTCAGCCAGGCACGTTCTGCCAGCACAAAGCCGAGCACCGCCGCACACAGCACGAACGGGTACACGTGGTAGTAATAGCCTTTCCGCT
>CAXUEG010000038.1:0-6702 GCA_964249935.1 uncultured Terriglobus sp. | reverse complement strand
GGTACATCAACAGGCCACACAGAACTCCCAGCGCCAGCAGCAGTTCCCGCACATGGAGCCAACCGCGCGTCCGCACAAACAGGTACAGCATCAACAACAGCGCCGCCAGTACCGGGTAGAGCAGCACCCCGAACAGCATGCGGTGCAACGACGCATGATCCAGCGTGCCGTACCACGCACCCAGCGTGCGCTCCGTGTGTAGGAACGCAGTGAACGCTCCTGGCCAGTGGGCAAAGTAGAGCACCGTTGTGAATGCCGGCACAGACACGCCGGCCATCGTCCAAAGCAGCACACCGCGCCAGCGGCCGCGCATATGCCAGAGCGCGACACCCAGCAGGACTGCCGGCAGAACCGCTGCGAATGGCTTGATGGCGCAGCACCAGCCAGCCACCGCGAAGCACCCAAACAACCAGCCTGGGCTTCGCCGTTCTATCGCCTCCGCGGCACATGCAATTGCGACGATCCAGAGCGCAGCAATCAGCCAATCTCGCGCGGCAAACGTGAACGCCGCGTCATTCAGGTGCAGTGTCCAGGTGAACATCGCTCCGGCGATACCGGCCACGCGAGCGCCACGTCCAGCGGCCCACGCCGCGCCGAACACCGCGAGCAGGCCCATGAACGTGTCCCAACGCCACAGCCCCGCGGCGTCGGCACCGAACAGGTGCATGCCGAACCATTCACTCATCAGCGCGCCCGGCAGGTTCATCTCCACCATGCCCGTGTAAGGCGCCCGGCCCGCACCGATCATGAACACCACGTAGTGCAGGATCGCCGGGTCATGCACGATCGGCCACGTACGCGCATACAGCACAAGCCGCAGCAGAAAGTACGCCAGCGGCAAGACAGATATCCACAACACCAGGACGGGCCCGGCAACGGAATGTGTACGGCCAGGCGTCGAGATGGTGAGTCCGCGAGAGAAGACATTTCCCAGCACACCGAAGCGCTGCTTGCTTCCATCCGCGGCGGGCACCTCAGCGTGCATGCAGCGCGGCCTTTTCAAACCGCAGCATCGCTTCCTCGTCCCAGCGATGGTCGTTGCTGCGCCAGCCGTTTCGCCCATCATCCATAAAGTTCGGAAAGTTCGACCGGCAATAGCTTTCGCGCAGTTCAAAATCGAGCAGCACCTGCGGCACGCCATCCAGCCGCAGCGCCGCTCGCAGGCCGTCCGTGGACCACTCCACGGTGACCAGCCGCTCCCGTTCGCCGTCCTCCTGCGAACGCATCGCGTCTGTGTTGTACACCAGCATGGCATCCATCACGGTCACGTCGAAGTCGTCCTCAACGGTCGCGCGCTCGCCGTCGCAGGCGTAGCAATACCCTGCCGCGCCTTCGTCTTCAAACACCACGCGCCACGGCAGCTCGCGCATCGGCGAGTAGCTGATCAGCTTCGCGCTACCTACGCGAAAGTCGAGTACATCCATGCTTTCAGGGTAAAGCAGGGCTCCCTCCGCGGTGGCATCGCAAAACGGCGTTCGCCCGGCGCGTAGACTTGGAGAGCAAGCTTTCTGATGAGTTTTCACTTCCACTTTGGACGTCCGCAGCGCTTGGCTGCTCTGGTGCTGCTGCTGTTCCTGGGGGAGGCGCTGTTCATCATCAGCCGCGCACCGCTGACCGACAGCGATTACCGCTACGCCCTGTGCGGCCGCGAGATGTGGGAGAAACCCTCACCCGCGCTCGGCTACTTCACCACCTGCGGCAACATGCAGGGCGACGGTACCGCCGCCTATCGCGCCGCCGCGCTGCCCGTCACGCTGTACGTGCAGGCGCTCCGCTTTCAGGACTGGCGCGAGCGCCGTGCCGACGCCGCCAGGCCGCCCAACGAGCGCACCTACGTTCCAAACTCCGTCGAAGGCTCCGTCTACGACCTCCGGCACCAGATCTCCGGCTTGCAATATCTGCTGCGCGTGCCGTTTGCGCTGGCTGCCCTGGGCCTGGGCGGAAGCCTGTGGTGGGTGTGCCGCCGCCAGTTCGGCAATGTCGCCGCATTTTTCGCGCTCTGCGTCTATTGCGTTCTGCCCCCGGTACTCGCCGCCGCGACCACACCAAATAACGACATCCTCGCCGCCTGGGGCCTGTTCGCCACCATTTACACCGCCCTTGGCATTGCGCACGCCATGTATGGCCCGGCGCGCAAATGGCGGCCGCGCATCGTGCTCTACACCATCGCGCTGGGCGTCACCATGACGGCACACGTGCTCGCTGGCGTGGTCGGCCTTTTCTTCTCGGCGCTGTACATGCTTTATGTCGCGGAGCGGCGCCGCAACCTCGTGCTTCCGCTGCTCATCGGCTCAGGCCTGGGCGCGCTCGGCATTGTCTTCGCCAGCTACGCCTTCCGCCTCGGACCGTTCTTTTACGTCATCACGGCCGGCGCCGCACGTTTTACGCTCCAGGTCGACGCGGCGCGGCAGTTCTTCTCCGACTTCCGCAATCTGCCGCTCACCGTGACGCTGGCGCTGTGCCTGGTCCTGTTTGTGGCGGTGCGCCGCTCCCGCTATTTCGGCAACACCGCCCCGCTGCTGGTTGCGCTGGCGCTGCTTCCCCTCCAAACCACGCAGCTGGTCACCTTTCCGCTCCTGTGGGCGGTTCCCTTTCTGCTCACGTTTATCTCCGGGGTCTTCGCCGATGCGCTCGAAACCCGCCAGCGCCGGCTGTATCTGCTGCTTGGCGGCTTCGTGATCGCCACCGAAGCCCTGCTGGCCGTCAGCATCGCACCTCATCTGCATCAGTAGCGGCAGCGGCCCGCAGTGCAGAGCACCGGCGCATCCAGCGCGCGTAATCACACGCACTCCGAACAAGCTCTCGAACATCGCGCCATTTTTCTTTGGTTTGCATCCTACAGGCACACATATATGCGTTCTGCACTTGCACGACTTCTTCTGCCAGCCCTGCTGTTGACCCTCCCGCTCTCCGGATGCAAGCGTGCCAAGCGCATCGCCGCACAGGCAGCCGGCTCCGTCGGCGTCACTCAGCCCACCTACACCGACATCATCCAGCAGAGCATCAGCAGCGGCCACATGGACGCTCTGAAATGGCCCGACTACTCCGACCTGCAGCCTGCGGTGAACAGCTTTTACGACAACCGCCAGTTCACCCTGGCGTGGAGCAAGGACGGCAGGCCCACCACGGAGGCCAGCGCGCTGCTGCAGGCCTTTAGCAACGCGCGTCAGCGCGGCCTCGATCCGGAAGACTACGACGCCAGCCGCTGGCAAGGCCGCGTCGCCGCCCTCTCCACCGACAGCGGGAAGGTCGACTTCGATACCGCCATGACGGTCAACGCCATGCGCTTCCTGAACGCGATCCACATGGGCCGCACCGACCCCAAGTTCTTTGCCTTCGGCATCGACTCCAGTTCCAAGCAGCTCGACCTGCCCAATGTGCTGGACGACCAGATCGCCTCCGCTAGTGATGTGGACAAAGCGCTCACCGATTTGGAGCCGCAGTCCGCGCAATACAAAGCATTGAAAGATCAACTGCAGCACTACCTCGATCTCGCCGCGGAGGACCACACCGACCCGCTGCCCGACACCAGCAGCTCCGCCGCCCTGACGCGCGGCTACCCGGGTCTGCAGACTCTTCAACAGAAGCTGCAGCTGCTGGGCGACCTGCAGAATGACACGGGTGACACCTCCACCCAGACAGATAACACCGCAGCGCCCCATGCCGGCATCGATCTCGCCGCCCTTACCGACGGTCTCAAGCACTTCCAGCACCGCCACGGCCTGGTGGAAGACGGCAAGCTCTCGCATGACACCGTAGCCGCGCTCAACGTACCAGTGACCACGCGCGTCAACGAGATCGAAGACTCGATGGAGCGCTGGCGCTGGCTGCCCGATCAGTACCAGAAGCCCGCCATCCTGGTAAACCTGCCGGAGTTCGTTCTGCGCACCTTTGATGGCGACACGCAGCAGTTCAACATGAGGGTCGTCGTCGGCCAAAGCAAGGAAGACGAGCACCACACACCCATGATCGCGGATCAGATGAAGTACCTCGTCTTCCGGCCCTTCTGGAACATCCCGCCGTCCATTGCGAAAAAGGAGATCGTGCCGCACATGGAAAAGGACGCCGGTTATCTCGGTTCGCATAACTACGAGACGGTGAACAACAAGGGCGAAGCCGAGCCTGCGTCCCTCGCCGCGGTCGAGCACAGCACCGTCATGGTCCGCGAAAAACCCGGCTCCAAAAATTCGCTCGGCCTGGTCAAGTTCATGTTCCCGAACCCGTTCAACGTCTACCTGCACGACACCAACGCGCACTACCTATTCCAGCGCAATCGCCGCGATTATTCGCACGGCTGCGTACGCATCCAGGACCCGCCCAAGCTTGCCGAATGGCTCCTGCGCGACAACAGCAAATGGGATGCCGACACTATCCAGCAGACGATGAACGACGACACCGTCATCAACAAAACCGTGTCGCTCGGCGGCAAGTCCGTTCCGGTCGTGCTCTTCTACGGCACCGCTTACGTCGACGATGGCGAGATCCACTTCTTCAAAGACCTGTACGGCTACGACGACGACCTCGAGAAAGCCCTGCAGCACGGCTACCCTTTCCAACACAAGCCCGGACGCTCACGGGCAGAAGCCTCGGTCTAACGCCACAACAGCAGGCATAAAGGTGCGTGCTCTTACGGGCTCGCGCCTTTTCGTGGATAGTTCATTCGCATGGCAAGCGCGATGCGGTAGCCTGCGATGGCTGAAGTAGCGGAGGCGTAATGCACACCGGCATCCACTGGCGTTCCACGTTCAACAAAGCCTTCGCGGGATGTGTCGCGTTCCTTGCCGCTACGGCTCCCTTCGCTCTGCGGGCCCAGCAGCAGCGCCAACCCATCGTCATCGTCATCAGCCTCGACGCCTTTGGCGCAGCGCTGTTGCACGATCCGTTACTGCCCGTCCCGACGCTGCACGCGCTCATGGCGGGCGGCAGTTACACCCAGAGCATGCGTCCCGTGAACCCAACCGTAACCTGGCCCAACCACACCAGCATGGTCACCGGCGTCACTCCCGCGAAGCACGGCCTGATCGCCAATGGGGAGATCACCGATCAGCGCACCGGAAAGCCGATCCACGTCGAGTTCCACGCCGAGAAAGCACAACTCGTTCGCGTGCCCACGGTGTACGACCGCGCCCACGAAGCCGGCCTGGTCACCGCCGAGATGGACTGGGTCGCCATCGAGCACGCCTCCACCATCGACTGGAGCTTCTTCGAGCAACCCGTCGCCTCTTCACCCCTCATCCGCGAGATGCTCACGGACGGCAGTCTTGCGCAGAGCGATCTGAACAACTTTCGCAAAGGCTCCCAGGCCTTTCGCGATCGCCTCTACACGCGCGCAGCGGTCTACACGATCCGCCATCACCACCCCAACCTGCTACTGCTGCATCTGCTCGCGCTCGACAGCGCGGAACACACCTATGGCTTCGGCACCATGGCCGGCGTCAACACCGCCGCGTTTCTTGACGACCGCGTACAGGAGGTCGTCAATGCCGTGCGCGAAGCGGGCGACCTTGACCGCACTACCTTTCTCATCGTCAGCGATCACGGCCAAAGCAGCGTGCACCACACTGTCGACCCCAACGGCATCCTGCGCAACGCTGGCATCGCTCCAGCTCAGGCTACGGCGCTCGCCGAGGGCGGTGCCGCATACATCTACGAAGCACACCGCACGCCTGAACTCACGGCAAAGATCCGGAACGCCTTCGCCGTCGATCCCGTCACCGACTCCGTCCCGAGTGACACCGAAATCGCCGCCCAGGGCTGGCCGTCACGCGACAACAACCCCAATGCCTTCGACGTTCTGGTCTACGCGAAAGAAGACTGGAAGTTCGACGATCTCAATCGCAAAGACACACCCCAGCGCGCGAGCCTCGAGACACCCGAAGCGCAAACCGGCGCCCATGGGTATCCCAACACGCGCCCGCTCATGCAATCCATCTTTATTGCCAGCGGCGCGGCCATCCGCAACACCGGCGAACAGCCCCCCTGTTCCGCCCTCGACGTCGCGGCCACCATCGCCCAGATTCTGCACCTGCCGCAAACTGGCATGGACGGCAAGCCGCTTACCGCCATGCTGAAGTAACGACGGCGCAAACCACAGATCTTAGTCCGCCAGAAATCCCGCGCATCCAAGTCCGCATGGCCGAAACCACACTCGATCCGAAAACCAGCGCAGTCGTCCTCATCGATCTGCAGCACGGAATATTGCAGCGGCAGCTAGCTCCCTACAGCCGCGAGCAGGTAGTAGAAGCCGCAAATCGCCTCACCGACGCCGCCCGCGCCGCGGGTGCGACCATCATCTATGTGCATGTCAGCCTGGGCGAAGCGCCGGACGTCCCTACCGATAGGCCCACGCCGCGGCCTTCCCAGCCGGTGCCGCCACAGTTTCTCGACCTCGTGCCCGAGCTGCACCGCCTGCCAGAAGACCATGTCCTGCTAAAGCGGCAGCGCGGCGCCTTTTACGGCACCGACCTGGAGCAGACGCTCCGCAGGAGAGGCATTCAGACCATCATCATCGGCGGTGTTTCCACCAACATTGGTGTGGAATCGACCGCCCGCGAAGCCTTTGACCGCCGCTACGCCGTCATCTTCGCGCACGACGCTATGAGCAGCACCGGTGCCGATCTGCATCAGTTCGCCATTGAGAAGATCTTTCCCATGTTCGGCCAGGTCCGCACTGTCGACGACATCGTTCTGGCCCTGAAAGCC
>CAXUEG010000037.1:7374-16722 GCA_964249935.1 uncultured Terriglobus sp. | reverse complement strand
CAGCGCGAGACCCTTGAGGAACAGAACCGGGAAGACGCACGGCATGAGGTTGAGAATCAGGCCGCCGAGTAGCGCCAGGAGTATGGCGCTCGCAACGGTGACGTCGCCTGCTGCAGCCGCCTTTGCGGGACTTGCTGCGCCGCTTGCGTCGGAAGCATTCGCCGGCATAATGACGCTGCCGGGCGTTAAATCTGTTGCGATCTGATAGCTTTCGTCGTCGTTGAGCTCCACAACGCCGCGCAGCTGTTTCGGAGCGGGCGTGTTGGGCAGCAATGTGAGATAGATGCGAGCACCATTGTCGAGCGAGTCGATGGGCTGGTCGGCGTTGTCCTGGAGCAGCTGTTCATCGAGCGGGTAGAACGAAGCGTCGGTTTCGTGTGTACCGGTGGTGAAGGTGAGCGCGATATGCTTGCCATCGGAGACGGCCTTGGCTGCGAAGCCTTCGCGCGGAGCGGCAGGTATGTGCTTGAGCGCGTTCGCGATGGGGCCGACCTGAGTTCCCTGTTGCGAGACGGTGGTACCGGCGGGGACCAGCTTGAGGTCGATGCCCAGGTCGGCAGTTCCGGGAACGCACTGCTCGCGGCAGACGAGCCATTTCAGGTGAGCGGCAAGGTGCAGTGTGCCGTCTTTGCCGGGCTTTGCGTTGGGCGCGGCGTGGACGACGAAGGGGTAGGTGACGTTGTCCTCGTAGCCGTAGTCGACGGCGCCTTGAAACGGCAGGCGGCTTGGCTGCGGGAACTGAAGGTCGTCGGTGGTGATGCCTTTCGGCAAGGTCCAGTCGACGGAAGGCGGGAAGCCCGCGAAGCCTGCATTCTTCCAGTAGATGTGCCACTTGTCCTCAAGGGTGAAGACGAAGCCGAGTGTCTGAGAGCCACCAACTGCGATCTGTGGACCTGCGCTGACGAGTTCTACTGTCAGGTGGTCGGCCTTGATCGGACCGGGACCACCGTTGCCGAAGGCGGCTTTTTGCGCACGCGCTATGCCGGTGAGGCACAGGATGAGAAGCAGCGCGAGTGCGAAGACGTGCTTGCCGGTGGCGCGATGAGGCATGGTATTTAGATGATAGTGGAGCGGGACAGATGCGATCGCGTCGGTAGGTGGCCGGGCCAGTTCAGGTTTGGAGGTACATCGGGCCTGCGCTGATGCATTTGCGCACCTTGGAATGCGGTTCTCCGCTTGCATGCTCTAAAGGCGCGCGTGCTTCGGTCGAACCGACATAGTTTCGCTGACCACGGAAGCGGGTCCTTCGCTTCGCTCGGGATGACAACTTGGTTGGGGTGCTGCTCCGATTGATGGAGTGCTATTGCTCTGGTGGCTGCGGTGCCGCCCAAGGATTGTAGGGTGCTGTTCCGGCCGCAAATCCGTGCCGCCGGCTGATCTCAGACGCGTCGCATGCGGTGCTCGACCATGATGCAGCGATCCATGACGACCGCGATACCGTGCGCTTCGGCGTGTTGGGCGGCTTCGTGGTGAATGATTCCCTGCTGCACCCAGAGCTGGTTCAGATTGAGCGCGATCATCTCGTCTACGATGGCGGGAATGGCGCGCGGTAGGCGGAAAACGTTGACCAGGTCCGGCTTTTCAGGAAGGGCCGTGAGTGACGGGTATGCCGTTTCGCCGAGAACCCTATCGATGCTTGGGTTGACCGGTAGGATGCGTTTGCCGGTCGACTGCATGAAGCGCGAGACGTAGTGGCTGGGCTTTGCAGGGTCGTCGGATAGGCCAACGACCGCGATGGTTTGTGCGGCGAGCATGCGGCGGAGCACGTCGGGTTCGTTCATGAGGGCTTCCATTCGCCGAGCAGGCGGCGGACCGCGACAATCTCGCCGAGGTGATAGGCGTTGTGGTCGGCGATCAGCAGAGCCTCACGCAGGAGCGTCTGACCCTGGCCCCAGGGGAAAGGCTTGGTGAGGTCATCGGTTTGAAGCAGGTTGTCGAAGCGGTCGCGGTCGGTGCGGATCTGGTCGATGGACCGCTGCCATGCGGTGTGGTCAGGCGGGACCGGGTCTTTTGGCCAATAGTTGTCAGGCCAGGTCATGGGCTTGTAGCTGCCGCTAGCGTTGTCACTGAAATCGAGGATGTCGCGCTGGGCGATGCGCAGGTGTTCGAGCAGTTGCCATGCCGAGTACGGCAGGCCCGGCGGCACAATGCCCTGCTTTTCGAAGGGCAGGCTTGCGAGGGCGTCGTCCAAAGTGACATGGGCCTCGCCCCCGTCGAGCAGGGTGGTGAGTTGTTCGAGGAGGACGGCTCGGAGGGGCTGTTCGCTCATGGTCATTTCGATGCCAGGCAATGCGTCAGGGGCATTCTTTTTCAGGTCAGGGAGTCTGGCCGAATCGTACGATGTACCTTCCGGAAGGGCTTGCCGTTGCTGAGCCAAGCAGGTCCTTCGCTTCGCTCAGGATGACGATCTTTGACGGGCCGCTAGGTTGCGGACGTTAGTCATCGGTGGCTTCGATGGGGGCGGGGATGTTGCCTTCGCGACGCATTTTCAGGTAACCGCGGATAAAGGGTGCGAGGCCGCCGTCGAGCACGCGATCCACGTCGCCAGACTCGACGCGGGTCCGCAGGTCCTTGACCATGCGATAGGGCTGCATCACATAAGAGCGGATCTGAGAGCCGAAGTTGATGTCGAGCTTGGAGTCTTCCAGCTTCTTCGAGATGGCCTGCTTTTTCGCGAGCTCATATTCGTAAAGACGCGAACGGAGCATCTTCATCGCGCGTTCGCGGTTCTTGTGCTGCGAGCGCTCGTTCTGGCAGCCGGCGACGATGCCGGTGGGCAGGTGCGTGATGCGAACGGCAGAGTCAGTGGTGTTGACGTGCTGGCCGCCTTTGCCGCCGGAACGGTAGGTGTCGACGCGGAGGTCGTCGGGCTTGATGTCGATGACGATGGAATCGTCGATCTCTGGCGAGACGAAGACCGAGGAGAAAGACGTATGGCGACGCTTTGCGGAGTCAAACGGAGAAATGCGCACCAGCCGGTGCACACCGGTTTCGCCACTGAGCATGCCGAACGCGTTTTCGCCGGAGATGGTGAAGGTAGCGGATTTGATGCCGGCCTCATCCCCGTCCTGGATTTCATTGATGTCGGTTTTGAAGCCCTCGCGCTCGGCCCAGCGCAGATACATGCGCATGAGCATCTCGGCCCAGTCCTGGGACTCGGTGCCGCCGGCGCCGGGGTGGACGGTGACGATGGCATTGAGTGCGTCGCTTTCGCCGGAGAGCAGGGTGCGGGTTTCCAGCGATTCTGCGAAGGCTTCAGTGTTGCGGATCTCAGCTTCGAGCTCGGGCTCGACGGATTCGCCTTCGCGGGCGAGATCGAAGTAGGCCTCGACATCGGCGGCGCGGTGCTCGAGTTCCCGGTCTTCGCTGAGTAGCGATTCGAGGCGTTTGCGCTCGCGCATGAGGGGTTGGGAACGGGCGGCGTCGGACCAGACGGCCGGGTCGGCGATCTGCTGTTCTACCACGGCGAGATCTTTTTCCAGACGGGGGCGGTCAAAGATACTCCCGCAGCTCGCGCACGCGGTCGCGAACCGGGGAGTAGGCGTACTCCAAATCCGTAATCATCTGTTGTTAGTAGAGCAGCGAGTCAGCGAGGGAGCAAGTCAGCGGGCCGGCGAGCGAGGGCGCGGCATACACCGTTGCGTGAAGCTGAAAAGGATGGCGGCTGCGGTTAGCGCAGTGCAGAGCCAAGCGAAGAGATCGCCATGGCGCGTGTAGAAGGTGAGATCGGACGTGTACGCAAAAGGCAACGCGAGGGCGAGACGCTGGTGGCGTGGTGCCGTGGCACGCACGTTGCCGTAGGGGTCAATCGACTCCGTAATGCCGGTATTGGTGTCGCGCAGGAGCCATCGGCGATTTTCGATGGCGCGCATGCGGGCCATGTTGCTGTGTTGGAAGGGTGCGCTGGTGTCCCCATACCAACCGTCATCGGAGAGGTTCACGAGTACGTCCGCGCCTTTCAACGCGAGCTGGCGGACCTCTTCTGGAAAGATAGATTCGTAGCATATGAAGACCCCGTAATGATGGATACCGTCTGTGAGGGGAACGCGACGCGTGCCACGATCAAATAAGCCAACCTGCTGCGTAAGGCCGCTGGCGAAAGTGAAGAGCGATGCGTATGGCATGAACTCACCAAAGGGTACAAGGTGAATCTTGTCGTAACGGCCACGCAGCCCTTCTTTCGTGAACAGGCCAGCAGAGTTATAGAGCCGATACCTTCGCTGCACACCGGCGTCTGCATCGACAGCATTGGCATCCGCGATAACGGTAGCGTTGTGCTGGGCAGCCATGCCGGTAAGGACCGACTGCAATTGCGGTTGGTGCAGTTCGTAGGAGGTTGGAGCCTCAGGCCAAAGAATAAGGTGAATGGAACGGGCGGCTGGTTGATCCGTGAGCACCTTTTCGGTCAGTGCCGCGAGTTCACCTTCAAGAGGCAACGCAGGACCGGAGCTGCGCGGCTCAGCGCTAGGATCATCATCGCCGGACAGGTTCGGCTGCAGAAGCACGGCAGTATTGTCTGGTGCCGGCATAGGCGCTCGGGTGGTTGCACCAAGCACGGCGCATGTGGCCATCAGCATTGTGCCGCTCGTCAGCATTGCGACGGCAAATCGCTTTCGATGAGAGGGTAAGGCGAAGAGGCCACACGCGAGCATCGCATTGCACAGCGCGACGATGAAGCTGATGGCGTATGTGCCTGCCCATGGCGCGAGATGCATCAGGGCCGCATTGTCGATCTGCGAATAGCCGAGCAGATTCCAAGGAAAACTGGTGACGTGCGCCCGCGCGAATTCCACTGTGACCCAGAGAGCAGCGAGGAGCAGCGGCGTGCTAAGCCATGAGTACCTCACCTCAGACCGCAACAGCAGCGCTGCAAGGCAGCCGTAGAGCGCGTGATACAAGCCAAGATACAAACAGAACAAGAGCAGTGCTGTAGAGGCCATCGTCTGCGAAAGATGCCCGTATTGATGCATGGTGCCGAAGATCCAATAGCAGTGGCCGGCATACCAGAGAATGCCACAGGCATATGACAGCAGGGTGGACTGCAGGAGAGTTCCCTTCCTCTGATTTGACAGCTGCAGAAGGACGAGGAACCACGGGGTGAGGGCGACAAAGGACAGTTGCGCGCGCGGGAATGGTAAAGGTCCGGCTACCGGAAAGATAGCGGTTTGCAACGCGGCAGAGAACAGAACAGAGGTCAACAGAAGCAGAGTGCGCCGCATCGCGGGAGTCTATCATCGCTCCGGTTTTCCGACGTGTGCAGGCGTAGACTCAACCTATGCTAGATCCGCTCATTCGTATCGTCGCTCACGTGCTTACACCGCTTTTCTTCATAGGCTTGGCTGGATCCGCGCTGGTGGTGTTTGGAAAGCTGGCAAGTGATGTGTTCGAGTTCTTTGCTGAGGATGACGGTGCAGATGCCGCCGACCCGAAGCGGTAGCGGGAGTGTGCTGGTTTGACTAGCAGTCGCAGCGGCTCTAGACTTAGCGATGGGCGTCTGGTGAAAGCACCTGAAAATGGTGCGCTGGGCGCATAACCACATGGCGTTCAAACGCAACCATTCTGTTCCCGCCGAAGTTCCGGCTCAGCCCAAGCGAGTTCGACTAGTCGTTGCATCCTCCGTGATGCTGACGTTCATTTCGTTCTGGCGCGCGGCGGCCATCGTGCTCAACGACCTGGGCTCTTCGGCGTTTTACGCAGGCGGTATCGCAGAGGCGGCGGTGGGCAAAGCTGCACCCTGGTTCATTCTGGGCGTGATGCTATTCGCCTACTCCGTACGAGCGGTGTACATCGAGAGCTGCTCGATGTACACACGCGGTGGCGTCTACCGCATTGTGAAGGAAGCCCTGGGAGGAACGTTTGCGAAAGTCAGCGTATCTGCGCTGATGTTCGACTATGTCTTGACCGGACCCATTTCTGGCGTGTCGGCGGGCCAGTACATAGTTGGACTTTTGAACAATGTGGCAGCGCAGATGGCAAATTCACCCAGGTTGCACCATCTTCTGGTAAATGGAGCCGGTCAGCCGCGACAGTTTGACGTGAATCACGCGTCAGCCTTGATTGCGATTCTGATCACCCTTTACTTCTGGTGGCAGAACCTGAAGGGGATCGAAGAATCGAGTGAGAAGGCTCTCTCGATCATGAAAGTGACCACCGTAATGGTGGTGATCCTGCTTGTTTGGGGCGGCTACACAGTTCTTCATATCGGCGCGCACCTGCCGCCGTTTCCGACACCAGGAAACCTGCATTTTTCGAATGAGTCGTTAGGATTTCTGAAGCATACGAGCTTCGTTCACTCGCTTGGACTTTTCGGAATCCTGATGGCGTTCGGACATTCTGTGCTGGCGATGAGCGGTGAAGAGTCGCTTGCGCAAGTGAATCGAGAGATCCAACATCCGAAGCTTAAGAACCTGAAACGTGCGGCGCTGGTGATCGCGGTGTATAGCACGGTATTTACCGGGCTGGGTTCGATGCTGGCGGTGATGATCATCCCGGATTCAGTCCGTGTCAGCCAATACGGCGACAACCTGATCGCCGGCATGGCGATGTACATGGTGGGCCCGCTCGGGCTGCGCCTCGCCTTTCGAGTCTTCGTAGTGATTGTGGGCTTTCTGATTCTCGGAGGCGCAGTTAATACTGCGATCGTCGGCTCCACAGGCGTGCTGATGCGGGTTGCCGAGGACGGCGTGCTGACAGATTGGTTCCGCAAGCCGCACAAGCGCTTCGGCACAAGTTACCGGATTGTGAACCTTGTAGCGCTCATGCAGCTGTTCGTCGTTCTGATCACGCGCGGAGACGTATTGCTGATCGGTGAGGCGTATGCATTTGGCGTCATCTGGAGCTTTACCTTTAACGCGCTTGCGATGCTGGTGCTGCGCTGGAAGTATAAGGGCGAGCGCGGCTTTAAGACGCCGATGAATCTGCGCATCGGAAAACAGGAGATACCGGTTGGACTTATCTCTGTTTTCCTGGTGCTACTGACGACGGCAATTGTCAACCTGTTTACGAAGCAGGTTGCAACAGTGAGCGGCATCATCTTTGCTGTTGTGTTCTTTGGCTTGTTCTCGCTATCTGAGCGCGATAACAAGCGGCGTTACACGCTTACGGAACGCCAAATGAAAGAACACTTTCAGCTGGGCCATGCGGAGGAGGTTGGCCGTTCCGACCTGGCGATTCGAGCGGGCGGAGTGCTGGTCACGATGCGCGACGCCACGATGCCACATGCATTGAAGTGGGCTCTTGCGCGGACGGAAACGGATGAGCAGGACCTGGTGGTGCTGGCGGCCCGCATGATGGGCGCGGGAGGTCCAGAGTATGTGGACGCCTCGGAGCAGCTCTTCAGCGAACATGAGCAGATGCTGTTCACAAAAGCAGTCTCCGTGGCGGAAAGCTTTGGAAAACATATATCTCTGCTGGTGGTGCCCGCAGGAGATATCTTCGCTGCGATCGTGCGGACAGCGAATTCGCTCGACGCTGCGGCCGTTGTTTCCGGTCTTTCCACGAAGTTATCGGCGCAGGAGCAAGCGTTCTACGTCGGCCAGGCATGGGAGTCCCTGCCGGAACCTAAGCGGCAGTTCACGTTTTACGTCGTACCGCCTTCTGGCGATGCAGAAAGCTTCCACATTGGTCCGCACGCGCCGAGCATCCCCGCAAGCGACGTGCAACTGGTGCATCGCCTTTGGCTGAATTTCCGTCGGGACTCGAACATGGAGCACCTGCACCATTCCGATGTTGTTTCTTATGCGCTAACGCGACTGGCGAGCGATTTCGCGGCGGACCGTGTGGGAACGTTGCAGGAATTGCAGCAAAATATCGAGAATGAAAGCGGACGCCGCGGATTGGGAAGAGCGTCACGCTTCCAGGAAGATGTGGACGAAGAAGCACCAGGTTATTCTTTGGCAGAAACTCGCAACTAGCAGACACACTTGCCGTAGTAAGATGGGGCAACTCAAGGCCGCTTAGATTTACCGCTTTGCGGTCACAAATTTACCCGTCAGGGGGAAGATAGCCTTGGAAGTTAGCCGGATTATCGCGGAGATCGATCTACAGATCAGCAAGCTGGAGCAGGCAAAGGCTCTGCTGCAGGGCCTGAGCACAAGTGGAAGCGGACGCGGGCGTCCGCGCAAGAATGTTGCGCCGAGTGTCTCTGCAGTCGCAAAAGGTGGCGTGAAAAAGAAGCGCAACCTGAGCGCAGATGCGCGGAAGCGTATCGCGGAGGCGCAAAAGCGGCGCTGGGCAGAGCGCCGCAAGGAAGGCTAAGCCATTGAAGGTCCCCTCAGACGACGCGCCCGATGCGTCGTGTTAACGATTGACCACAATCTCGCGGAGATTGTCTTTGGCCAGGAAGAATCGATAGGTCGCGAACGCATGAAGCAAGGTTTCCATCTGCCGGTTCGTGTAGATGTTCTGGACGGCCAAGGTACTGATCGGCTGCACATCCACCTGTTCGTCCTCGCGCAGGTGATAACGGTGGAACCCGGTTTCGGGCTTGACGTGGCCGAAGACCAGCAGCCTTCCCCCAGGCGCCATGACAGCGTGCAGCCTTTCGAATAAGGGACCGACCAGAGATCTTGGCAGATAATCAGCGACGTCCCAGAAAAGCACTATGTCGAAGAGACGCCCCGACGGAGGCAGGTTGCTGTTGAGAAAGGCTTCGGTGTCAAACTCCTGACCGGGCTCGGCTCCTGAGCGTATCCAGGTGCTGCTCTGTGCTTCGCCCACCAGGTCCGCCATGTAAATGCTGTGGCCCCAGCTTGTGAGCAGGTTGATGTTGGTGGATGAGGTCGGCCCTATATCCAGAACTCGTAAACTTTCCTGCTCGTTAAGGAACGTACGCAGGGTATTCCAGCCACTGGAGTGACGAGGAATACGCTGCTTGGATAGATCGGAGTGACGTGCTTCTCCGCCGCCGAACAATCGCATAGTCTCTTCTCGAAAAGCAGGATTGCGCCGGTTGGGCGACTAAGTTAGCCGCGACCTTCCTGGCCGGTCAGCGTAACTCGTCCTCGGACGGATGCACTTTCTTCTACAGAGAAGCGGGCCGCAGTGATGTCGCCGATGAGTTGGCCGCTCTGCCGGATTTCCACGCGCCCTGTCGCCTGAACGGGACCATGCTGCTGGCCGAGAACGACGAGGTCCTGCACGTGCAGTTCGGCGGTCACTTCGGCATTGGGACCGATGATGAGCCGGCTGCCCGACAGGCGGATGATGCCGTCGACCTTTCCGTCAACATAAAGCTCTTCCGTGCCGGTGATTTCACCTTTTAATTGCACGGACTTTCCAATTACGGTGCTGCCTTCCGATGGTTTCACAAGTGCTCCTGAGGCTAACGCCCCCCGGCGAGTGTACCGA
>CAXUEG010000037.1:0-7364 GCA_964249935.1 uncultured Terriglobus sp. | reverse complement strand
CACAACGCCCTGTGCGGTTCTGCTAACGTGGAAGCCCCTTGCGCATCCAAGTGATTACGTGAGACGGCTGCTACTCTATTCTGCCCTGCTGGCGTCGCTCCTTGCTTCCGCAAAGGGCCTCGCGGCGACACAAGGCACCGAGACGCCTGTGGATGTTCGGGCATTGATGCGGGCTGTATGCAACGACGAGGTGCAGTTGCTGCGGCGGCGGGACACGCGCCTGCGCTATCAAATCCAGCGCGTCGATCATAAGGGGACTACGCTTCGCGATCAGATCGAAAGTCACGATGGTGGCGTGGCGCGCCTTTTGCAACATAACGGACAGGTGCTGACGGCTACGGAAGACGAGGGCGAACGCCAGCGACTGACTGCCCTGCTTGGAAGTAACAAGCTGCAGCAGCGGGAGCGCGATGAGGCGCACAATCGCTCCTATGGCACTGAGTTGCTGCAGGTGATGCCGGACGCGATGCACTTTACGCCGGCGGCTGAGCAGACACCGCTGGCCGACGTTGCAGACCGGCAGATCGTCATCGACTTTGCGCCCGACCCGCAATTCCATCCCGCGAATATGGCAGAGCAGATACTGCCGGCGCTACGTGGCCGCGTTTGGATCGACCTGAACGACCGCCGCTTGCTGCGCATGGAACTCCACAACACGTCCGACGTCAATTTGGCGTGGGGTTTGCTGGCCAAAGTGTACAGCGGTGGAAGTGTCGTGTACGAGCAGCGGAAGTTTCAAGAGCTCTACACCTTCACGCACATCGTGATGCACCTGCGCATGCGCGAACTGATGATAAGAACGGTAGCGGTGGACACAGATTCGACGGCCAGTGCTTTTCAGCGCCTCATGATCTCGCCCAGCGGCGACGATGCTGTGAAGATGCTGCTGGCAGAGCCGGTTCCTACACACTAAAAGCGGCGCGCCGAACCGTGAGCGCATCGATGCGCTCACGGTCCACTTCGTAGCCGCGTCCGGGCGCAGTAGAAACCACGATCTCACCTTGACCGCTGACCGTAACCTCTGGCTCGATGATGTCCTGCGCCCAGTAGCGCTTCGACGCGGAGACATCACCCGGCAAGGTGAAATTCGGAAGCGACGACAATGCGATGTTGTGCGCACGGCCGATGCCGCTTTCGAGCATGCCGCCACACCACACGGGCACTCCGTGATGTTGGGCAACGTTGTGAATGGCGATGGCTTCCGTGAAGCCACCCACACGGCCGACCTTTATGTTGAGGATGCGACCGCTGCCCAGGCGCAGCGCAGCTTCGGCATCGCGCTGGTTACGGATGCATTCGTCGAGGCAGAGGTCCGTCTGGATTCGGCGCTGCAACTCTGCGTGAAAGAAAAAGTCGTCGTGCCAGAGCGGCTGCTCGATCATGAGCAGGTTGAACTCGTCCCAGGTAGCAATGTGATCCGCGTCGGAAAGGCTGTAGGCGGAGTTGGCGTCACAGCTGAGCAGGATGTGGGGCCAGCACTTGCGCACCGCGGCAAACATGGCGGTGTCCCAACCGGGCTTGCACTTCAGCTTGATGCGCTGGTAGCCAGCTGCAACCTCCTGCTCGACCTTTGCAAGTTGCGCTTCCATGGTGTCCTGCATGCCAATGGAGACACCGCAGGCGATGTGATCGCGTGTTCCGCCGAGGAGCTTCGCGAGCGAGATGCCTTTGATCTGAGCTTCGAGGTCCCATACGGCATTTTCGAGCGCGGCCTTGGCCATGCGATGGCCGCGCACCTGCTCGAATACCGCGGGTATTTCGCTTCCCTGCTCGACAGGTTTGCCGAGTAGCCGCGGTATCAGCTCGGACTCGGTGATGAGCCATGCAGTGTCGATCATTTCATCGGAGAAATACGGGTGCTCTCCCGCAACGCATTCGCCCCACGCGGTTACGCCATCGCTCACAGCTTCAATCAGCAGAATGCGGCGCGTTGTCGTCTTGCCGAAGCTGGTGACGAAGGGGTGTGCGAGTGGCATCTGGATTTCGCGAAGAGTAACATGCTCAAGCTTCAAGTGAATTCCTTTCACCGCTAGAAGGTGTGAGCTCCGAAGGCGCTACGTCGAGCACGAAAACGCCAGTGCCACTGTCGGAGCGAGTGTAGTTGACAGCAGCGAAACCTTCAGCAAACGCACGCTCAAGCTGCTCGCGCACCCGGCTTTGTGTCTCTGCGGCGCGCGGATCACCTGCAGTTTTCCAGGCGTAGATATCAGCTGGTACTTGGACCGTTGCTGGTGCACCGCCTGCCGAGGTGGATGGGTGTAGTGCGCGCTGCACATGACCGCTGCGGATCCACCACTCCGCGTAAAGACGGTCGGTCGGCAGCCCGCCTTGCAAAGGCGAGGTGGATGGGCCGTAAAAATCGCGCACGTAGCGGCGGCTGATCGCGCCGAGCCGGTGCAGATTAAAGAAGGCGTTCTTAATCTCGAGTGGATCGTATGTCCACTCGATGAGGTCGAAGCCGTCGGCAAGCGCGATGTCACGCTGCGCAAGCTTGAGTGCGCGGCCGACGCCGCTGTTGCGGTAAGGCGGCAGCACCGCGAGCATTTGGGAGTGAAGATAGGCGTGACCGTCTCTATAGCCGGGATAGGCCAGATTGAAGGCTACGATCGCATCGCCATCAAAAGCACCGAGCACATGTCCGCCAAGCTTCTCGGCGAGCAGAAAGGCGCGGCGCGGAAACAGCTCCTGCGGAGAATAGTTCCAGACTTCGCTCTGGATTGCGACGCACTGTTCGTAATGGTCGAGCGTACGCAGGCGTTCAACCGGCAACGCGCTTGCGCGAGGGTGGATCACTCGCGTTCCTCCTGCTTGGCGCGTTGCCAGAATGCTTCCATCTGCTCGATGGTGTGCTCGACCAGCGGTCTGCTTCCTGCAAACAGCTCCATGCGGCCGAAGCGGCGGCGGAACTTAGCATTGGCCTTGCGCAACGCCTGCTCCGGATCGATTTTCAAGTGACGCGCAAGGTTGCTCATGACAAAGAGTAGGTCTCCAAACTCCTCTTCGACACGCGCCGAATCGGAGACACTGTCGGAAAGCGCCTCGTCTCTCAGTTCTTGCACTTCTTCGGTGACCTTATCGAAAAGTCCATCGGCATCGGGCCAGTCGAAGCCGACGCCTGCGGCGGCTTTTCCCAGCTTTCGTGCTTCGGTGAACGCCGGCATGGCCGTGGAGATCGTTGCCAGCATGCCTTGATCTTGCGGCTGCGGCCTGGCAGCACGCTCCTGCCTCTTGACCTGCTCCCAAGTAATTAGGACGTCGGCGGATGTTTCTGCGTTTAAGTCGCCGAAGACGTGAGGATGGCGACGCACAAGCTTCGCGCTGAGCGAACCGATGACGTCGGCGATGTTGAAATGACCTTCGTCCTGAGCGATCTGTGAGTAGAAGAGTACCTGTAGCAGCAGGTCGCCGAGCTCGTCCTGAAGACCTGTCCAATCGCGTCGGTCGACGGCGTCGAAGACCTCGTAGACCTACTCAATCGTGTGCAGCTTGACGCTGTCCAGTGTTTGCTCGCGATCCCATGGGCACCCGCCGGGCGCGCGCAGACGAGCCATGATTGCGGCTGCCTCTGCAAAGGCGGAGGCCGCATCGGCTTGCGCCGTGATCTGTTCCTGTGCAAGATGCGCCATGTATTCATGGTACCAACGTGTCATTTTCAATGACAGGCAGTGGTGCACTGAGATTTAGGATTGCAGGTGACAAGCTGAGCGGCACAGCAGCGCCAATCAGCTCTGCTCTGCCCCGTGCAAAGCTAGCAGCAACTTCGCCGTGGTGACAGCCTGACCTGCGTGTCGCTGTGTGTGATCCGCCAAGTGCGTCAACACACCGGCCAGTGTTACCGGAAGTTGGGCTGTGCCGACGTATCTTGTGTCTTCAAGTTGGTCCAGTGGCAGGACTGCTATGCGATCTTCAGCGGACCGCAGACCCGCCTCAAACTCGTCACGCGTGGCATGGTTGTCCTGACCTGCTCGCTCGCTCGCGAGAGATATGCGCTGCGATGTCAAGAGCTGATTACCCTCGGCATAGGTGAGCAACCGGTCGAGACTGCGCGCAATGTGGCGTGCCTGGAAACCGACAGACGGCAATCCGTACGGCTGTTCTTCCGCCCATTGTGGATGAAGCGGCCACACCCAGCGCGCAAAATCCTCGCGCGTCAGGTCCAACGCGTGCAGCACCGCCCGCAAAAGCGCAGGGGATTCCTGGCGGGTGCAACGGAGCCAGGGTTCCACCGTTCTGTCGTCGTAAGGCATGGCTCCATGCTGCCACACACGGCAGCCTGTAAGCTTTGTATTGGCTATGTTTGAAAACCTACAGGAAAAGCTACAGCGCGCCTTCAAGAACCTCCGCGGTCAAGGCACCATCACGGAAGAGAACATCGGCGAGGCGCTGCGCGAGATTCGGCTGGCTCTGCTGGAAAGCGACGTCAACCTTAACGTCGTGAAAAACCTGATCGAGCGTGTCCGTGAAAGAGCCTTGGGCACACAGGTGGCTACTGCGCTTTCTCCTACCGAGCAAGTGATCAAAATTGTGCACGACGAGCTGATTGAGATCCTGGGGAAAGACAACGCCCGATTCAAATTTTCGTCGCAGCCGCCTACCGTGATCCTGATGGCTGGCCTGCAGGGTTCGGGCAAAACAACGACGAGTGGCAAGCTGGCGAGCTGGCTGAAAAAAGGTGGCCATCGGCCGATGCTGGTGTCGGTTGACGTATACCGTCCAGCGGCACGCGAGCAGCTTGCAATTGTGGCCAGGAGCGTGGGCGCGCAGATCTATACAGGCAAGATCAATGACGATGAGCAAGGCACATCTCTGGTGGAACGCCTGGCACGTGAGGCTAAGCGAGAGGCGACCAACTTCGGCAATGACGTGCTTATCGTCGACACGGCGGGCCGCCTTGGCATCGACGAGCCGTTGATGGACGAGATGCGCAAGCTGAAGGCACTGCTGAACCCTTCTGAGATTTTGTTCGTTGCGGATGCCATGACAGGCCAGGATGCCGTGAACTCCGCCGATGCCTTCCACAAAGAGCTTGGCCTTACCGGTGTGGTGCTGACGAAGATGGACGGAGACGCACGCGGTGGTGCTGCGCTTTCGATTCGCAACGTGACCGGGGCACCGGTGAAGTTTTTGGGCACTGGTGAGAAGCCGGACGCGTTCGAGGCATTTCACCCGGACCGCATCGTCTCCCGCATCATGGGTATGGGCGACATTGCAACCCTGCTGGAACGCGCGGAAGAGAAGCTTGACCGCGGCAAGGCCGAGGAGTTCGCGAAGAAGGCGCTAACTGGGGATGGCTTCTCGCTCGAGGACTTTCGCGACCAAATGCGCCAGATCAAGAAGCTCGGTTCCATGCAGTCAATTTTGAAGATGCTGCCCAGCGTCGGCCCATTTCAGGGATTGCAGCAGGCTGCCGAGCACGTCGATGAAAGCCAGTTCACACGTGTGGAAGCAATGATCAACTCCATGACGAAGAAAGAGCGGCTCAATCACGAGATCATCTCCGGATCACGCAGGCGCCGCATCGCCACAGGCAGTGGAACCAGCGTGCAGGAAGTCAATCAGCTGCTGAAGCAGTACGCGCAGATGCGCAAAATGTTCAAGGGTCTGGGCTCCGGTGGTGGCAAGATGCAGCGGCGCCTCATGTCGCAAATGGGGAACATGGGTGGCTTGGGAAAGTTCGGGCGTTAGGTGATGGCTGAGTTTGCGGGTCGCTCCCTGGTGCTACAGACGCGACTGGATGCGATCACGCAGAAGACCCGCAAACTGGTGCCACCGGAACGCCTGCTCCTTTCGGAGCGTCTCATTGCCACTTTGTTCGCGACAGGCGTTGAGGATGGAATCCTGCCAATAGGAACGGCAGCTCCAGAATTCGCATTGCCTGACTCCAGCACAGGTCGTCTGGTACACGCCGCTGACCTGCTTGCGCTTGGACCGCTCATCGTAAGCTTCTTCCGCGGCCGGTGGGATCCATATTGCGTGACAGAACTGGAAATGTGGCGCGACTTATACCCAGAGGTGAGACGCCGCCATGCGCTGGTGGTCGCGATCTCAGCACAGAGCTTGCGTCAGGGCGACTTCGCTGTGCAACAGCACTCCCTTCCCTTCCCGCTGTTGCGGGATGAGAACTGCGAAGTTGCCGCCGGCTTCGGCATCGCTTACGACGTAACTCCTGAAATGGATCGATATTACCGCTCCATTCTGGTGAGCCTGCCTTACATCAACAGCGGTCGCAATGTGATGGAGACCGCGGCCGGCGACGCCGGTCGGCTGCCGTTGCCTGCAACGTTCCTGCTGGATCAACAAGGCTCCGTCCGTTTTGCAGAAGGGCATGCCGATCACCGTGTTCGCCCCGAACCGCAGGACATTTTGGCGCTTCTCTAGCCCATTCGCTTGCGTTGAACGCGCGCCTGACATGCCTTTGCGCGCGTATACTGAGGGTGCGGTTATCGAGATTGCTGTGCGGTTTTCGCGCGTAGCGAGCTTTGGTGGCGACCTTAAGAATAGCGAGAAGGAGGCGTGCATGCCGGAAACCCTGATCAAGAGCGAAGTGAAAACCGCGGCATACCTCGAGCAGTATGCGGGTGACCCAAACTTTATGACGTCACTCGCACGTGGCCTGTCTGTGGTGGAAGCGTTTGCCCAGGAGTCGCCTCAAATGACGATCTCGCAACTAAGCAGCAAAACGGGTCTGAGCCGTGCGGCGGTACGTCGCTGCCTGTATACACTCTCACGGCTTGGATATGCCGGTGCTGAAGATGGCCAGCGCTATTCCTTGCGGCCGAAAATGCTGACGCTTAGCCATACCTACACGGTCAGTAACACGCTTTCAAGCGCGGCTCAGCCGATTCTTGAACGAATGAGCGCGCAACTGAGGGAGAGTTTTAGCGTAGCTACCCTGGACGGTGACGAGATTGTTTATATCGCGCGTTCGCAGGTAAGCCGCTTGATGAGCGTCGATTTACACGTGGGTAGCCGGCTTCCTGCTTATTGCACGTCCATGGGTCGTGTGCTGATCGCATCGCAGCCGCCGGATGAAGTGGAACGCTATCTTTCGCGCGTGCAGTTGAAGCCATTCACCGGTAAGACGGTCAACAATGTTGATAAGCTGCGCTCCATGTTGCGAAACGTTCGACGTAACGGGTACGCAATGTGCGATCAGGAATTCGAAATGGGTTTGCGATCCATTGCTGTGCCTGTATACGCGCCCAGCGGCAAAGTGATCGCCACGGTGAACCTGAGCGGCAACGCCCAACGCATGCCGCTGCTGGACATGCAAACGCAATTTCTGCCGCACTTACGCGCCGCTGCCAACGAACTCAGCGTTTTTCTGCGCTAACGGAGGAGCATAGCTCGTGCTGGTAGGTCGA
>CAXUEG010000036.1:2647-17049 GCA_964249935.1 uncultured Terriglobus sp. | reverse complement strand
CGCGCTCGTTGTGGCTCATCTCTTCCGGCTGCGGGTCGTTCCACTTTTCCAGGCCGACGCGGTTGTCCTGCAGCGCGTGGGTGAGTTCGTGTGCCATGACCGGCTTCTGCTCTTCGGGCTTGACCCAGTCGAGCAGGTTCATGGTGCGGGTCTTGGGCTCGTAGAAGCCGGCGACCTGCTCGCTGAGCAACGAAAGCAGAAAGGGTTGCAGGTCGAAATCGCGGTCGAGCAAGCCAAACTTCTTCAGCACCAGCTCGGCGCGCTGCATGCGGCGGGTGCCTTCATCCTCGGCCATCTTCTTGCGCAGGATCTCTGTGACTTCGGCGCGCGTGTGGATGACGCGTTTGACCGGCTTGTTGTTGGCGAGATGCGTGTCTTTGCTGACAAAGGCCAGAATGCCGTCGACCGAGGCGAGGAGTTCATCGGCCTGGGCTTTGGTCAGGTGCGTGTCTGCATCGGGCGCTGCGGGTTTGGCAGCGCCGCTTTGAGATTCTGCGTTGCGCTGCGCGGATTTCTGTGCTCCCTCAGAGCCGGATTTGGGCTGCACCGGGGCGGTGGCCTGCGCGGCGAGCGTGGTGGCAGCAAGCGCAAGCGACAGCAGCAGCGAGGCTGAGCGGAGTGGCGGAAATGTCGGCACGAAGTGGTCCCCTTGGCGGCGGCGGCGCGAAAGGGCGGCGCACGATGCGGCGTATCCTCAGTGTAGAGGAGCGGTTGCGAGTGACGACGGAAGCCATGCTGACGGCGACAGAGGGGTTGCAGACGTTGCGCACCGCCGCGGGTTGGGCGCCGCTATCCAATGTGGGCTGGATTGCGGTGATGGGCAGCGACCGTGTGCGCTGGCTGAACGGCATGTTCACAAACAGCGTAGAGGCGCTCGAGGTGGGTCAGGGCGCGTATACCTTTCTGCTGAACGCGCAGGGGCGCATCCAGGGCGATGCGACGGTCTGGTGTTCCAGCGAAGATCTGCTGCTGCTGGAGACCGATCGGGCGCAATTGCAGCCGATGACGGAGCTGCTGGAACGCTTCATCATCATGGATGACGTGGAGCTGCGGGCATTCCCGGACGAGGGGAAGGCTGTGCGGGTCGCCGGACCGCAGGCGCCGGCTTGTTTGGAACGGTTGCAGTTGCCCGCCGCAATTGGCGCGCTTACGAAAGAGACCCATGTGGCTTGGCGCGGCCACACGTTGACCGTGATCAGTGCGTACAGCCCGGTGGTGCCGCAATTCGAGGTTTGGTCGCGCGATGCGGATGCGGTCGCTGCGGTCGCGGCAGCACTGAACGACGCTGGCGTTCTGCTCGTGCCGGACGAGAGCTTCGAACTGCTGCGCCTGCTGGAAGGCGTGCCGCGGTTTGGCGTGGACATCCGCGACAAAGACCTGCCACAGGAGACGGCGCAGATGCGCGCGCTGCACTTCAACAAGGGCTGCTATCTGGGCCAGGAGATCGTGGAGCGGATTCGGTCGCGCGGACAGGTGCACCGCACATTTGCGCAGTTTATGTTGGCGGGCGATGTGCCCGCACCGGGAACGGAGCTCTTTGCGGAAGGAAAGCCGGTGGGTGTGCTGACAAGCGTCAGCGCGGAGCCGGTGGACGGAGCATGGCTGGCGCTTGGCCAGGTGCGGCGCGAGGCGCTGGAGCGCAGGCTGCCGCTGTCGTACGGAGGCGGCACAGCCTCGGCGCGCCTGGAAGCTCCGGGCGCGAACGCCGCATCCAACGCTTGAGATTTCGCGCCAGACGCGTTTTAGCCCGGGAAGGACACCACCATCATGGCCGAGCAGGACAAGCCATTCGTCGTCAACGATCGCCGCAAGTTCCGCATGGACGGCGAGCTGCGCGAACCCGCGCCGGAGCGCACGGACGATGCGACCGGACAGCCGGCCAGCAGCTTTTCTGCGACAGAGCGTGAGGCCGAGAAGCCCGCGGACAGCGGCAAGGTGATTCAGTTTGCCGATGCCGCGGCGCAGCACGAGCACGCACATGCCGAACGGCCGCGCTCCACGGAGCACGCGGCTGAGCCAATTCCCTTCCAGTCCCACATGGTCACGCCGGAACCGGAGCCTGGTGAATATGCGGCGGATGCAAAGGATGGATTTGGCACAGGTGCTGCCGATGAGAACCTGCCGCCGCCGCCCACCGCGGAAGAGGTGGAGCAGGTAAAGCGTGCGTATGACAGCACGGCCGAGCGGCTGGAAACAGTCATGCGCGCGACCAATCCCGGCGGCGAACACCTGCCGCCCATGGACTTTACGCGGCTGGTTCAATCCGTGTACATGAGCGCGATGATGCAGATGGGCGCGGGCACGCCGCAGGGCGAGCAGGCGCGTGTGGACCTGATGGGCGCTAAGCAGAGCATCGACATGCTCGGTACGATCCTGGAGAAGGCAGAGGGAAACCTGGACAGCCGCGAACAGCTGCTGATCGATTCCGCGCTGTTTGAGTTGCGCATGGGCTTTCTTGAGATCACGCAGTTGCTGGCGCGGCAGGCAGCAACGCGGCAGCCCGGTACGCCCGGAGCCGCGGGATTCGGCGGACCTGGAGCGCCGGGCGGCGGCCCGCGCATCGTGTCGTAGCGCACGGCCCGGATCGCAGCATTGGACGCGAAGCTTACATTTCTTGGAACCGGCACCAGCATGGGCGTGCCGACTCTCGGCTGCGACTGTGCGGTGTGCACGTCGACGGACCTGCGCAACGTGCGATTGCGGTCGTCGGTCGCTCTGGAGTATGGCGGCCACGTGGTGTTGATCGACACCGGGCCGGATTTTCGCCAACAGATGCTGCGCAGCGGCCTGCGTCAGGTAGACGCGGTGCTGTATACGCACGGTCACGCCGACCATGTGCTCGGCTTTGACGACTTGCGGCCGCTGACCTTTGGCCGCAAATCATCGGTGCCGGTATATGCGGACGACCCGACGGCCGATGTGCTGGAGCGCGTCTTCGAGTACACCTTTCGCAAGGTCGACAAGTACCCGACGAGCGCCCGCGTGGCGCTGCATCGCTTGAGCGCGGAGCCGGGCACGACGGTCTCGCTGTTCGGCGCTGCTTATGAGCGAATTCCGATGATGCATGGACGTCACAGCATCGGCGGGTACCGGTTCGGCGCCGCGGCCTACCTGACCGACATGAGCGACATTCCCGAGGAGAGCTTTGCGAGCCTGCGCGACCTGGATGTCGTGGTTCTGGACGCGCTGCGGCGGGAGCCGCATCCGAGTCACAGCCACTTGGAGAACAGCATCCGCATCGCGGAGAAAATCGGGGCGAAGCGCACTTTCTTCACGCACATCGCGCATGAACTGGACCACGCGGAAGTCGAAGCGGAGCTGCCGCCGCACATCCGCCCGGCATACGACGGCCTGCAGCTGGAGTTCCGCATCGCATGAACTTTGCTGTGCAAAGTGCGAACGCGGATCGTGGCTGCGAGGTCTTTCGCAGTCTGGAAGCCGTGCCGGATCACTTCGGTCCGAGCGTGGTGACAGTGGGCAACTTCGACGGTGTCCACTGCGGACATCGCCGCGTGATCGCGGAGGTGGTGGCGCGCGCCCAGGCGCTTGGGGCAAAGGCAGTGCTGGTCACGCTGGACCCGCATCCTGCATCGGTGCTGCGGCCCGACAAGGCGCCGAAGCTGATCACGCCCACACCGGAGAAGCTGCGGCTGCTGCGCGAAACCGGGCTCCACGCAGGGCTGGTAATCCCCTTCACCGCCGCCCTGGCCCGCACGAGCGCGCGCGAGTTTGCCGCGGGCGTGCTTCGCGACCGGCTCCATGCCGTGGAGGTACACGAAGGGGAGAACTTCCGTTTCGGCTACCAGGCGGAGGCGGACATCGCCGGGCTGAGTGAGCTGGGAAGAGAGCTTGGCTTTCGAGTGGAGGCGTTCCGGCCCGTGGAGATCGCGCACGGCATTGTGTCTTCGTCGCGCATTCGTTCCGCGATCGCGGAGGGCGACCTTTCCACCGCGCGGCACCTGCTCGGACGAAGCTTTGCCGTGCAAAGTACACCGGCGCGCGGCCGTGGTTATGGAACGCAGTACGCGGTGCCTACGGTCAACCTGGCGCCCTATCCGGAGCTGCTGCCCGGCAACGGCGTGTATGTGACGGAAATGCGCATCGGTGGAAGCGACAGTGCGGTCACATTTGAAGGCGTGACAAACGTTGGCAATCGCCCTACCTTCGGCGAGGACAGCTTTGCGGTGGAAAGCTACCTGTTTCAGTTTCGGCCCATTGCCCTGGACGAAAGCACGCCGGTCGAGCTCACCTTCCTGAAGAGATTGCGCGAGGAGCGCAAATGGCCCTCGCCCGAGGCGCTGAAGACGCAGATTGGGCTGGACGTGAAGCGGGCGGAACGTTGGTTCGCACTGCGGCGCGCTTGCGCCGCCTCACAACGTGACTGAGCGCGTGGGAAAGTCGATCTGCGGAGGACTCATCCACGCTATCCCGGAGAGTCCTGTCCGCAGATCATGGCGGGTACTTGGGGAAGAGTCGCCTTGTACTCAGTATGCCTTTAGTTTTCATCGCGCAAACCGGGAAAAGCCCTAGCTACGATGTCACGCATCGCCGATGTCTGCTAGGCAAATGCCTAGTATCGAGCGGAAAGCAAAGGTTTTACCAATGGGAACGGCAGCACTTGGGGAAGAGGCCCTCGGGCAAATTAGCCGAGGGCCCTATTTTTCGGCTCGCGTAAAACGACATCGTGTCGCCCTGCAATGCTCAAGCCGCTGGCATGCGATGAGCCAAACTTTGGGCTGAGCGACGTGCGGAAGCTTGCTGCCCATCAGGATGTTACTGTGGGGGCGCGTTCGCACTTTTCTGCGTACGAGGCGGTGTTTGCTGGCGCGTGCTGACCGGTGCCGGGGTGGCTCCGGATGCCGGACCAGGTGGCGTGTAGGGGCGGTACGGCCCGACCGGAGAGGCAACCATGCCAGAGCGCGAAGTGCCTGTGGGCGCTACGGTGGCGGGAGCGCGGACGACCGGCGCCGGCGGGGTTCCCGCAGTCGGCGCGGTGTCCGCTGGAGCCGCATCCGTGGGGGCCGCATCGGCAGGTTCTGCGTCGGGCATGGGCGTAACGCTGGCAGGTGCGGTGGATTTGGGAGAGCTGTCGTCGCCCGAATCATCGGTATCGTCAGAATCCTGTTCCTTCTTTTGCGCGGGCGCGGTGGTGGTGCTGTTATCGGTCGCAACCTCGAGCTGCTTCTTGAGCGCGCCGCTGGGGAACTGCTCGTTGGGCGTGCGCGCGACCGCAACCTTCATGAAGGTGATCCATGCGGGCAGCGCGGCGCGGGCGCCCTGCTCCTTCTCGCCGAGCGTCTGGCGATTGTCGAAACCGATCCACGTGCCGCAGGTGATCGACGGCGAGAAGCCGATGAACCAGGCATCGGTGAAGTTGTTGGTGGTGCCGGTTTTGCCGCCAAGCGGATGCTTCAGTTCCGCGCCGGCGCGTGCGGCGGTGCCAAAGGTGGGCACGGCTTTCAGAAAGGTCATCATGGTGCGCGCGGTTTCGACGCTGATGACCTCCTTCGCGCGCGGCGCGTTCGAACGCAACGGCACGCCGTCCGATTGCACGACGCGCCGGATCACATGCGGCTCCACGCGGATGCCGTCGTTCGGGAAGACCGCATAGGCGGCCACCTGCTCATTGAGCGTGAGCGAAGCGGAGCCGAGCGCGACGGGCAGAAACGCCGGAATGTTTTCCGTGATGCCGAAGCGGTGAGCCACTTCGATCACCTTCTTGATGCCAACCTTGTTCGCCAGCTTCAGCGCGGGAATGTTGCGTGACTGCGCAAACGCCGAGACCAGGCTCATGCTGCCGGCATAGTTCGGCTCATAGTTGTGCGGCGTATACGGGCCGGAGGGCGTGTAGAAGCTGGTGGGTGCGTCGACGATGGTGTCGAAGGGCTTGGCGCCGGCTTCGACGGCCGCGGTGTAGACGTAGGGCTTGAACGAAGAACCGACCTGGCGCTCGGCCTGCGTGGCGCGGTTGAACTGCGACAGATTGAAGTCGCGGCCGCCGACCATGGCGAGCACTTCGCCGTTGGAGTTGTCCATGGCCATCATGCTGCTCTGCGCGCCGGAGTCCTGTTGCAACGAGGCGTGCATGGTGCCGGAAGCGGGCGCGTCTTCGACCCGGATGTAAACGATGTCGCCGCGCTGAAGGATGCTGCTGGCGGAGACGGTCGTCCAGGCCCAGTCTTTCGGCAGGATTTCGGCGTAGCGCTTGCCGATGCGGACCAGGACGTGGCGTGCATTCACGTCGACCACGAGCGCGTGAATGTAGCTGCCGTTGCCGGGGGTATCGACCCAATCGGGGTGCGCGTAGCTGTCCAGGTCCTGCCCTTGCGCGAGCACGTTCTGCAGCTTGGCTTTCCAGCCGTGGCGGCGCTCGTAGTCGGCGGTGTTGTCGAGCACCGCCTTCTCGGCGACCTGTTGCAGGTCCAGGTCGAGCGTGGTGTACACGCGCATGCCGCTACCGTGCACCTGTTCGGTGCCGTACTCCTGTTCGAGTTGGCGGCGCACCTCTTCAACAAAGTAAGGCGCGACGGTGATGGGCGCGGCCTCGATATGCAGTTGCAGGGGCGTGTCGATAGCCTGCTGGTAGGCCTCCTGCGAGATCTTGCCGTCCCTGAGCATCTCGCCCAGGACCAGGTTGCGGCGCTTGATCGCGCGATCCGGGTGGCGGACGGGCGAGTAGCCGTTCGGGTTCTTGGGCAGGCCCGCAAGCATCGCGGCTTCCGCAAGGGAAAGATCGTGGAGGTGCTTGGAGAAGTAGTGCTCGCTGCCTGCTTCAAAGCCGTAGTTGCCGCTGCCGAGGTAGATCTGGTTGCTGTAGAGCGTGAAGATCTGTTCCTTGGTGAAGTGCCGCTCGATCTGGATCGAGAGCAGAACCTCCTGCAGCTTGCGCGTGAAGGTTTGCTCGAACGAGAGGAACAGGTTGCGCGACAGCTGCATGGTCAGGGTCGACGCTCCCTGGCGGCGGCCTTTGCTGCGGATGTCGACGATGGCGGCGCCCACCGCGCGGAACAGGTTAATCCCTGCGTTGCTTTCGAAGCTCTTGTCTTCGATGGACAGGATCGCGTCATGCAGGACGGGCGGGATGTCCTGGTAGGTGACGACGACGCGCTTTTCCAGGGCGAAGGAGCCGAAGGTGCGGCCGTGGATGTCGAGCAGCTCGGTGGTGGTGCTGGGGCGGTAGTGCTCCAGGTCTTCGATCTGGGGCAGGTCGGTGACGGAGACCAGCATGAGGCCGGCCAGCGCGCCGAAGACGGCCGACACGGCAAGCAGGCTGAAGAAGATCGCGCGACGCGCTTTTCTACGGGTGGGAAACCAGCGATACCAGCGCTCGCGCAGGCTGTAGGGCAGCCAGGCCGGCACATAGCCGCGCTCCGCGGCGGGTCGAGTCGGGGGTGCAGCCGTTCCGCGACGGGCTCCGGTATCGGGGTCGCGGGTGGGAAGCGTAGCCACGGCAAAGCTTACGGTATCACGCAGCGCACACGAAAGTCGGGGAAACAACTGGGCCACTTTGCCCCGGACGGCACACTCTAACGCCAACAACGGGGTGAGCGGATGGGTGTGACAGTTTGGATTGTGGTTGCATTCGGGCTGGGGGTGCTGTTCGGCCGGCTCACGGCAAGGAGCTCGGCCGCGCATGCTGGAGGTCCGACCGGAGTTGGCGCATCCGCCGGTGCCGGCCCGGGTTCCGGGTTGCAGTTCGGACAGAGCGCACCCGCACGCGTGACCGGCGGCGATCCGAACGGCATCTACCGGGTGACGCTGCTGGACCGCGGGCCGAACATCATCAACACGATCAAAGCTGTGCGCGCGGTGACCCGGTTGGGCTTGAAGGATGCAAAGGACACCGTAGAGGGCGCGCCGATCGAGATTGTGCGGGTAAACTCAGCCGACCAGGCGCAGGCGATCCTGCGTGCGTTTCAGGGTGTGGCGACCGTGCGGCTGGACGGGCCGGCGGATGGGACTTCATCCTTTGGTCCCGGATACACACCCGGTGCGGGGCCGCAGCGTTCCAGCTGAAACGCGCGATAACGCTTGCCCGTTAGACCAGGGCTGTTTGCGCGAACTTCTTCACCATGGCGAGCAGCAGCTTGCGGTCGGACTCGGTCAGGTGGGCGGCATAGCGTTGAACCTGGGTGAGGAAGCGGATGTCGTCCTCGCTGAGCGACATGGACTGCATGTCGCGCGCGATCGTTTCTTCGGCAAAGAACTGACCCAGCGGCAAGCCGAGCGCGCCGGCAATCTTCTGCAGGGTGTCCAGCGACGGAACGGTGTGGCCGTTTTCCACGCGCGACAGGTAGCAGCGCAGCAGGCCGGTGCGCTTTTCCACGTCGCCCTGCGACATGCCCTTTTGCAGGCGGTAGCCGCGGATTGTCGAACCGATATTCATCGCCGCGGTTACCGGTGTTTCCTCCGGCGGGGCGTTCCGCGCCGGAAAGATCATGTGCATGTCAGCCATTGACCGTAAAGTAACGAGCGGGTTACGGCATGGCAAGAACATTCGTCGCGATCCGACGTGGTTGGAACCTCTGCGGATGCGTATTCACCCTGAGCCCTGCTGAGGTCCCCGGCGAAGAATGCGGTGGAGGTTTTCGCGCGGGGCCTGCCTTGGCTGTGTGTGCACTGGAAGATTACTCCAGGCCGAGGCGAAAAAAGGCGAAGCAACAGCCCTCGTTGTTGTTATACCGCTCGGTCGGCTCGAAACGGAGCGAGCGGTAGAGGCGGACAGCGCCCGGCATGGCTTCCGGTACGGTGTCCAGCAGCAGTTCGCCCGCACCACGTCTGCGTGCCCACGCGATACAAGCCTGAACGAGCGCACGCCCGGTGCCGCGGCCGCGGCCCTCCGGCCGCACATACAACCGCTTCATCTCAGCGGCGCCTGCACGGTTCGGCAGAAGCTGTACTGCCGCGCAACCAGATAGCTGTTCGCCCACGAACGCCAGCAGCAGCGACGCAGAGCCGTCTGTGTAGCGTTTTCCCAGGCCGTCCAGCTCCGGCCTGCGGTCCTTGTCACGGATCTCAATGGGAACCGCCGGGTTCTGCCGCAAATACTCGAAGTAACGGAGGAACAGTCCGTGCACGAGCGGATGCTCTTCAGGCCAATGTGGCTCACGCACCAAAAGGCCGCCGTTCAACTGAACCGGCAAGCGCGGACCGGCGGTCATACGCATGCACCGGGCCATTCGGCAGCAGTCACGTCCAGCACGGGATCTGCCGGTGTGGCCATCGCGGGCCACGGTGCGCGATACCGCACCTGAATCCCGATGTCTGAAGCCTCACACCACAAACTCAGAGCGGGAGCGCGACCCATGAGCAGCATGTCTTCCGGAAGCGGGTTACCGCCCCTGGTCACGAGCAGCACGTGGTGATCCGCTGCCCAGCGTGCCACCTGCGCCCGCTGAGTGCCGGCTGGCAGGGCCAAGCGGTAGCTTGGCAGACTGACTCGCGCTTGTCGCTGCAGCCAACTCTCCCTGGCTGTGGCGTAGGTGCAAAGTCCCGCCACCAGCAATATGACCAAGAGGAGCAGAGACCCTACACCCAGCAGGAAATAGCGAACGAAGCGGACCGGGCCTGTCATATTTGCGTCCCCAACGTGTTCACCGTAAGTGTGAGGCTATCTGCACCCGCATTCGCCTGCACGTCGCGCAAACTTTGCAATCCCCAGGTTGCATGCTTGAGTTCGTCGGCCTGGTGAGTTCCCAAAACGCCCAGCACGCGGCACCCGGCGGCCAGGCCGGCGGACACGCCTGCAGGCGCGTCTTCGATGACGATGCAGTCGACGGGATTGAAACCGAGGATCGCTGCACCCTTGCGGTAAGGTTCCGGATCGGGTTTGCCGAACACCACGTCTTCCGCGGCGATGATGCGTCCGGGTGCGGGCAGGCCGGCGACGCGAAGCCGCTCGATCATCAGGCGGCGGGTCGCGCTGGTGACAACCGTCCAGCGGTCGGGTGGCAGGCTGTTCAGTAGCTCAGGAACGCCCTCCAGCACGCGCAGGTCCTCCGTGTCCGCGATTTCGAGGTCCTCGATGAGGCGCAGCCCTTCTTCGGGGTCGATGTCGGGCTTGATCTGCTTGATGATCTCGATGGCACGGGTGCCGTGCGGGATTTCAAAGGTCTCCGCGCCGGGCACATCGTAATGGCGGCACCACTGGCGCCAGCAGCGGCGCACCGAGCCGATGGACGAGATAAGAACGCCGTCCATGTCGAACAGCAGACCACGGGTCGTGATGATTTCTTGCATTCTCCAACAATTCTAGTGAGCCGTCCTGAATCCTTCTTGCCGCGACGGAGTTAAAGATATATCTTGCGATGTATCGCAAGAAGAAAGAGAGAACGAAGGATATGTTTCGACACATGATGTTTGCACACGAGGAGCGCGGCTTCCGCCATGGCGGTGGGCGCGGATGGGGCCGGGGCTGCGGCGCCGGCCAGGAATTCATGCGCGGCGATCGCCGCGAAGGCGGCTTCGGGTCTGAGCGGTTCGGCTTTGGCCGTGAGAACGAGGGGCACGGGCGCGAAGAACACGGCCGTGGACGGGGCGGCTTCGGTCCGTGGGGACGCGGTCACCAAGGTTTCGGAGGTGGATTCGGCGGCGGACGCGAGCGGCTGTTCGAGGGTGGCGACCTGAAGCTGGTCATCCTGAACCTGCTGGCGGAACAGCCCAGCTATGGCTACCAGCTGATCAAGCGGCTGGAGGAGCGGATGGCGGGCGGCTACACGCCGAGCGCGGGCGTGATCTATCCCACGCTGACGATGCTGGAAGAGGAAGGCCTGACCACAGGCGAGACGGCCGACGGCAAAAAGGTCTTCACCGTCACGGACGCCGGCAAAGCGTATCTGCAGGAGCACGCAGCGCGGCTCGCCGAAATCAACGCGCGGCTCGAACACCAGGGCGGCGCGTTTGAACGCGGGCGGTCGCCGGAGATCATGCGGGCGTTCCTGAATCTTCGTTCGGCGATCCAGGCGCGCGCGGTTCGTGGACGGCTGACGCCCGAACAGGTAAAGCAGATTGCAGAGGCGATCGACAAGGCCGCCGCTGCGGTGGACGCACTCTGAGGCAAGCCTTCGGAGTGCGCCCACTAACCAGCAAGCACGAACTGCTCGGCCGCTTTCAGGATGCGCTCGACATTCTGCGGCGACGAGCTCTCGCAATACACGCGAAGCAGCGGCTCGGTACCGCTCCCGCGCAAGAGGAGCCACGTCTCTGCAGGCGCCGGTGCCGAGTTCTGCTTCGCCGCGTCTTCCGGGATTTCCAGGAAGAATTTGAAGCCGTCGAGATCTTCGGTACGCAGCACCTTGAAGCCTGCGATCTCTGGCACACCGCTGGACGCACGCTGGATCGCCGACTGCTTCAGGCGATCGTCGATGTGCATGTCGATGCGGCCGTAGTGGTGCTCACCGAATTCAGCCTGCAACGATGCGACGAGCTCGCCCAAAGTCTTCTTCTCATCGGCCATGACGTTGGCGATGAGCAGAGCATTCAGGATGCCGTCGCGCTCGGGCAGGTGCTTGCTGATGCCGACGCCTCCCGACTCTTCGCCGCCGATCAGGATGTCTTCCGAGAGCATCAGGTCGCAGACATACTTGAAGCCGATGCCGTGCTCATACAGCTTGCGGCTGTACTTCGCGGCGATGCGGTCGAGCATTTTCGTCGTGTTGAAGGCGCGGGTAACGCCGCCGGGCCACTGCTTGCGCTCGAGCAGCCAGTGAAGCAGGATCGCGTAGATCTTGTGCGCATCGACCACGTTACCGTGCTCGTCCACGCTGCCGATGCGGTCGGCATCCCCATCGGTGATCAGGCCCGCGTCGCAATGTTCGGCAACCACCCGCTCTTGCGTGAGTGCGATGTGCGGCAGGATCGGTTCGGGGTTGATGCCGGGAAACGCTGGATTGCGCTCGGCCCGCATCTCGATCGCGGAGACACCCGCACGGTCGAAGATGCCTTTCAGCATGCCCGCACCGGCGCCGTACATGCTGTCGATGAGGAATCGATAGCCGGAAGCCTGGATCGCCGGGAGGTCGGCGAAGGCTTCGACTGCGGCGATATATTCCGGTAGGAAATCGACACGGGTGATTGCGGCAGGCTGCAGGACCTGCCGCAACTCCGCGCCTAGATACTGCTCAATCTGCTTGATGATGCCGGGCGAGCCCGAGCCGCCGTAGCTTGCCTTGTACTTCACGCCGTTCCACTGCGCGGGGTTGTGGGAAGACGTGATCATCACGCCGCCCGCCGCGTTGCGGTTGCGCACGCCGTAGCTCAAGGCGGGCGTCGGTGTCACGTCGGTCGCAAGTTGTACGGGAATACCGGCGCCCGCGAGCACTTCCGCAACCACCCCTGCAAACTGCGGTGATCCGAAGCGCGTGTCGAAACCGATACACACACCTTTGCTCGCGTGTTCATGATGTAAAACGTAGTTCGCGATGGCAGCGGCGGCGACTCGCACGTTGCTGTAGGTGAAGTCGTCGGCGATGATGCCGCGCCAGCCATCGGTGCCGAATTTGACGGCGCTGGTTGTGGCGGTTTGCAGATCGGCGGCCAGAGTACCCATCCGACCTATTATCCGACAGTCACTTCGCCAATCGGACTAACACTTTTGCGTATCGACCGTGGCCAACGCAATGCGTCATTCCGTGACGATTCGACGCCATTGCGTCGCTACACGAGTTCGTGGCGCGCATGCTTAACCAGTTCTTTGACGACGCGGCCGACCTCCTGAGAGTGGGCGCGCGTGGTAACCAGCAGAGCGTCGTCGGTCTGGACCACGACTAAATCGTTCACACCAAGTAGAGCTACCGTCAGCCCTGGCGCGTAGATGTAATTGCCGCTGGCGTCGAGCAGCAGCGTGCTCGAGGACTCGACGACGTTGTCGTTGCCGATGTCTTCGATGTGCTGCAGGTAGTGCTCATGCAAAGCACTCCAGCTGCCCAGGTCGTTCCATCCAAAGTCGGCGGGAAGGCAGTAGACATTGCTGTTGCCCTCGCCCTTGAAGGAGCGCGGTTCAAGGATCGCAAAGTCGATGCTGATGTTTTCGACGTTCGGGTAGTGCTCGGCGAAGACGCGATCGAAGTCCGGCGTGCCGAAGGCCTCCGCGATGGCAAGGACGGGCGGCAGCATGGCGGGACAGTGCTCGCGAAAGGCGTTCAGCAGCGTTTGCGCCGACCACAGAAACATGCCGCTGTTCCACGCGTAGTTCCCGGCGGATACAAACCTGCGGGCGTGCGCAAAGTCGGGTTTTTCCGTGAAGCGCCGCACCGCGTGCACGTGTGGTGAGGCCTCCCCGAAATTCACGGCAACGCCCTCTTCGATGTAGCCGTAACCAGTCTCTGGCCGCGTTGGCGGCGCGCCCAGCACAACGATATTTTCGCCGAGAGCAGCTACGTGGATCGCCTCCCGCATGCGATCGATGAACTTCGCGTCGTCAAGCACAACATGGTCCGACGGGAAGATGCCGAGCACGGTTTGGGGGTTCTCTCTGGCAAGGATCGCCGCTGCAAGCAGGCAGGCGGGCGCCGTGTTGCGGGCGGCGGGCTCGCTCAGAATGCGCGACGCTGGAACGCCCGGCAGCTGCTGCTGAATCGTTCCCGCCAGCAGGTCATTCGTGATGACCAGGAAGGCGTTGTCGCTTGCGAGCGCGCGGAGGCGCTCCACCGTCTGCTGGATCATGGTGTCTTCGCCCGAAAGCGCGAGCACCTGCTTTGCGCGTGCCTTGCGCGACCGTGGCCAGAAGCGGGTGCCGCTGCCGCCGGCCAGGATCACGGGAACAAATGGATGGTGCTGCTGCTCAGTCATGCGGAAATAGCCTGCAGTGTAGCGAACCGGCAAGGCTCATGCCTTGCGCGTGTATTAAAGGGATGCAAAGAACGAGCGCATGCGCTCTAATCCTTTGTTCACCACACCGGAAGAGACTGCATACGAGAGCCGGATGTGCTGCGCGGTGCCGAAGGGCTCACCCGGTACGCAGACCACGTGCGCCTCGCTGAGCAGACGCGCGGCGACGTCGGACGCAGTATGCACTTTGCCCTTGCCGAAGAACGCGCTGACGTTTGGGTACACGTAGAACGCGCCCTGCGGCACGGTACAGGTCAGGCCGGGGATCGTCTTGAAGCCTTCGAGGACCTTGTCGCGGATCTCAAGGTAGCCCGCGCGCATGTCCGTTACACACTGCTGTGATCCGGTCAGCGCGGCGATGGAGGCGTGCTGCACCACTGTGTTGGTGTTGCTGGTGGATTGCGATTGCAGCTTGTTGATCGCGGCGATGACGGGCTTGGGACCCAGCGCGAAGCCAGCGCGCCAACCCGTCATCGCGTAGGTCTTCGATAACGAGCCAAGCACAATAATGTGCTCCTTGCACTCCGTTACGCTCCCGCCTGAGACCGGCTCGCCTTCGAAGCAGAGGTACACGT
>CAXUEG010000036.1:0-2637 GCA_964249935.1 uncultured Terriglobus sp. | reverse complement strand
CGTCCAAGAGGGCGTAAATGCCGCGCTCGTGCGCGAGCCGAACGATGTTGTACAGGTCCTCTTTCGCCATGATTGCGCCGGTGGGATTGGACGGCGAACTGAGGATGATCGCGCGGGTACGCGGCGTGATCGCGGCTTCGATCATGGCGGCGGTCACGCGAAAGTTCTCAGCCTCGTTCGTCTCCACAAAGACCGGCACGCCGCCCGCGAACTGGATGATGTCCTTGTAGCTGACCCAGGCGGGCACCGGCACGATGACCTCATCGCCATGGTCGATCAGAACCTCAACCGCGTTGAAGAGCGCCAGCTTTCCACCGGTGGTGAAGACGCATTCGTCGGGCGTGTAGTCCGTGCCGAAGTCGGACGCGTGGCGGTCCACGATCGCGCGCCGGACCTCCGGGATACCGGCCACGTTGGTGTACCGCGTGTAGTTCTTCTCGATCGCGTCAATGGCAGCGTGCTTAATATGCTCGGGCGTGCTGAAGTGCGGCTCACCGGCGCCGAAGTCGGCCAGGTCGACGCCCTGTGACTTGAGCCGCAGCGCCTCCGCGGTGATGGCCATGGTGGCCGAGACCTCGATGCGGCGGATGCGTTCGGAGAGCAGGAGCGGTGAAGGCATGGCTCTAGTTTCGCAGAATGCCGGGCTCTGTGGATCAGGTGCTCGCGCCTGTTTCGGATGGAACGCGCGAAGCGGGCACCTTGGTACGGAGCCGCTCCATAACCGCTGGCGGTACCAATGAGTTGATGTCGCCGCCGAGCTGGAAGACGCCCTTGATCAGCCGCGACGAAACATAGGTATATTTCTCCGCCGGCTGCATGAACACCGTCTCCAGATTGGGGTCGAGCTTGCGGTTCATCATGGCCATCTGGAACTCGTATTCGTAGTCGCTTACAGCGCGGATGCCGCGCAGGACAGCCGTGGCGCCCTGCTGCTTTGCGAAGTCCACCAGAAGCCCGTCAAAGGTGCCGACGCTCACGTTGCCCAGAGGCCTTGTAATCTCCGCAAGCATCTCCGCGCGCTCCTCCGTGGTGAAGAGCGGCGCACCTTTGCTCGAATTCCGCAGCACCGCCACAATCAGGCGATCAAAAATGCGCGACCCACGCATGCAGATGTCGAGGTGGCCGTTGGTCGGCGGATCGAAGGTGCCGGGATAGATTGCAGTGACCTGCGGCATAGCTACTTCGTTCCTTCGCTGCGCTTGCGGGCGGCTTCGAACTCGTCGCCGGGCTGCCACGCGACGCTGCCGGGCTGCTGCATCACGAGCCAGCCCAATTCGAAGCCGAAGCGCGCCATGCGGGCGTCGCCGCGGAAGTCCATGGAGTCTTCATACTTGTCGGCGGGCGTGTGGTATCGCTGGTCGGTGTACTGCTCCTCCTGCTGCTTGCCCCAGGCGTCGTCATGGTCGCGGAAGAGCGTGCCGCCGCCGACGGAGAACGCGGGAACGCCCACCCGCGCAAGTGAGAAGTGGTCGGAGCGGTAGAAATGGCCCGCGGTCGGAAACTGGTCGGGCTGCAACACCAGGCCTTCCTTCGCAGCCAGCGCCTGCACCAGCGGATAGACCGTTGTGCGCTCCGCCCCGTGGACGGTCGCGCTGCGCACGTCGCCCACGGGCAGAAGCGCGTCGTAGTTCAGGTCCAGCTGAATGTTGCGCGCCGGTGTGGGCGGATGCTCGCCGAGGTACTGCGATCCCAGCAGTCCCTGCTCTTCCGCCGTGACCGCGGCGAAGTAGACGTCGTGCGGCGGAACAGCCTTCTTTTCGGCAAAGGCACGCGCCATCTCCAGCACGATCGCGGTACCGGTGCCGTTGTCGTTGGCACCATGGAAAACTGGATCGCCCTGCCGCGTGCGGTCAATGCCGAAGTGGTCCCAGTGACCGGTGTAAAGCACTGCGCCACCCGGCGTGGCACCCGCGACCTTGCCGACCACATTGGCCGAGTCGTAGTTGCGCACTTTGCTCACCACATGCGCCTGCAGCTTTACGGCCAGCGGCATTGCTTTGAAGCCGCGCTTGTTGCTGGCGTCGATCGCCTGATCGGCGGTCATGCCGACGCTGCTGAGCAGCTTGTCCGCGACTGCGTGCTGAATCCAGCTTGCGGCTTTGAGGCGCGCGTTCGGGTCGTTGCGCAGATAACTGTGCTCCCCCGACCACGAGTTCTGCACCACCTGCCAGCCGTAGCTGGCCAGGTCGGTGCGGTGAATAATCAGCGCGCCAACCGCACCATGGCGGCCTGCCTCTTCGAACTTGTATGTCCATCGGCCGTAGTAGGTCAGCGCCTCGCCTTTGAAGAAGTTCGGGTCGGTCGAGGGCGGCTCGTTCACAACAATGAGCACGACCTTGCCGCGCACATCCACCCCAGCGTAGTCGTCCCACTGGTACTCGGGTGCGACGATGCCGTGGCCGACAAAGACGATCGGCGCGTCCAGGTCCGCGGTTTCCGTGTGTGTCTGGTTATTCACCACATAGTCGCTGCCAAAGGTGAGATCCGTGGGTGCCGCGGCTTGTGCGGTACTTTGCGATACAAAATGGAAGTGCGTCTCAGCCCCAACCGGCGTGACGCCTACCAGCGGCACAGCCTGCATAAAGGTGCCGTGATCGCCCGCTGGCTGCAGACCGTATTGCCTGAACTGCTCGACAA
>CAXUEG010000035.1:6434-17183 GCA_964249935.1 uncultured Terriglobus sp. | reverse complement strand
CGGCCTTGGGGGCTGGCTTGATGCCGCTGAGACCGGAGCCGAGGCCGCCGATTTCGCCGAGGGCGACGAAGCCGGGCTGCTCGGATTCCTTCAGGATTTCCTTGCGGTAGAGCTTGGCCATGCGGGCGTTCTCGGCTTCCTGCTTCAGCTTTGCGTCGCGGGCACGGATCTTCTCTTCGCGCGCGTTCTTGGCGATGCCGGATTTGTCGAAGGTATCGTTGGCAGCGGAGTTGACGTGGGCGTCGTTGAGCACCAGGTCGTACTTCTCCTGCTTCTCGATCGAGACCTTCTTGCCGCCGGCAAAGATCTCATGGCGGCCATGCTCCTCGTACCACTTGGTGAGCGAGGACGTCATGTGCATCTTCTCGATGATGTTGCGCCAGCCCACACCGGTGTTGTAGGCGCAGAAGCTGATCTCGCCTTCCTGCGTGGCGTACGGGATGATGCACTGCTCGGTACGGCGGAAATCGTAGTTGAAGAGGTCCTGGAACCACATGCCGGCGATAAAGAGGAAGTTCCAACGGTCGGCGCGGCGCTTCTCAATGTCCGCCTGGGTGCGGTCCGCGGTTACCTTGCCATAGTTGCGGCCGGTCGCGCCAAAGCACTTATCGAACTTCTGCAGAAGATCCATGATCTTGAAGTGCGTGGGCGCCTTGGTTGGGTCGTAGTTGCGCAGAAGCGCGAGCGACACACCGACGATCGAGAGGAACTTGCCGCGGGCAGCGTCGTTCACCTTCGCAACGTCCTTGGCGAGACGATCGGCGTTCAGGAAGGCGGTGACGGGCACGGCTTCCTTGGTTTCCTTGTCGATCATGAGCGCCATGCCGATGCCGCAGTTGGGGTGGCAGCCGCAGGAAATCTGACCCCAGTCCCGGTCAGGACCGTGTACCAGGTCGGCCCAGTCGCTGAAGGTGGACATGAAGCTGATTGGAAACCAGTCGCGCGTGGATTCGCCGAGCCCGGTCTGGCTGCGAACGTCATGCGCCAGGTGCGACAGCGTGTAGCGCTGCGCCATGCGGCGCTCGTCGGAGACGGCCTCGTCGCGGCCCGTAAAGCTGACCGGCTGGAACGAGAGAAAGTTGATTTTCTTTGGATTGTCCAGCGCGAACTGGATGATGCGGCCGACCTGCTCGTTGTTGATGCCGTTGATGATGCAGGTGACGGGAACGATGTCCACGCCCGCCTCATGCAGGTTGTGGATCGCCTGCAGCTTCAACTCGAATGAGTTGCCCACATTACGGTGAGAGTTGGCAGCGTTGCCGATGCCGTCGAACTGCAGGTACGCATAGCGCAGACCGGCTTCCGCCGCGGCCTTCGCGAACTCCTTCGACTTCGCGAACTCGATGCCGTTGGTCGCCGCCTGCACGGAGTTATACCCAACCTTGCGGGCATAGGCGACGGCATCCAGAAAGTACGGGCTCAGCGTGGGCTCGCCACCACTGAACTGCACCGACATCTGCCGGCGCGGCACTCTCGCTGTGGGCTAACGCCGCACTGCAGGCTTGAGTGTTCCGGGGCCGGCAACGTTCCACTCGCTCGAAGCGTGCAGGTCGTGGCGGATCACTTCGAGCAGGCGCTTGCCGGCCGCAAAGCGTGGGTGCAGCGAGACGCCCTGCAGGCGCGGGCCATGGATGAAGTTGTCCCCATCCGGAACAGGGCAGGCTCCGGTGTGCCAGTCTGCGTGGCTGCGCATGATGAGGACGAGTTGCTTTGGTCCGCCCCCGCGCGGGGCGGTGGGTCCACTCCTGGCGGCGCGGGCGCGCTCGGCGAGAAAGCGCTGCGCCGCAGCGACACTGGGCATGGTGCTGCCACGGACGCGGTAGCGCAGGCGGGAGCTGTCGCGCGAGCGATAGGGGAACAGCTGAACGGCAGCAATTCGCTGCGCCAGGATTTGCAGCGCCTGTTGATAGGTAAAGCCGTCTTCGGAGGTGAGTATGTCGAGGATGGGGCGCAGGCGTTGCTCCCACCACTGAAAGGCGTCCGACCATGAGAAGCGCGGGTCGAGATGAATGAATGGAAACCGGACCCGCTTCGCAGATGACCGCAGACCATGGAGATGTGCCTTACGGAAATCAGTTTGCGATTCAAGGTAGTAGTCAGAATTCCCCAGCCCGGGGTTCTTCAAAAAGATGAGAACACGCGCGCGATTCAGATCGCCCCAGAATGGCGCGGGCAGGTGCGACAGGTGGACGCCGCCGTCCTTGCTGCCGAAGCGCGAGCTCTGAAGATACGCCAGCCAATCCAGAAAGCTTTGGTGCAGCGGTGCGGGCCAGTGCTGTTCCATCCAGGCGCGGTCGTCGGGGTGCACACCGAGCTCGCCCGGCCGCCATCGATAGCGCTGCCAGAAGTGAATGAGGTCTTCGGCCACGGGATTACGGTAGCAGGCGGGCAGCGTGCAAGCCGCTCCACTGCGCAGGACGGTAAAGCATCCGGCTCCGGTTGCAAGGACAACTCCGTCAGAAGGCAAGAGCACTATTGCGATTCATGTCGCAACTTAGACGTGGCGAGCTTCGTCTAATCCGTATTCGTATGTTTTCTGTTCCGCAACAGCTTCGGTCAAAGCGCCGTCCTGCCACGGGTGCGCTGCCATGGCTGATGGCGCTGCTGCTGGCCACGTTGCAGGCGGTGACGCCGTTTGCGCACGCGATGCTGCACGTGTCTGCGGCGCGGGGTGCGAGCGTTTGCTCTGGTCAGCATCCCGGTCCCGCGTGGAGCAGCACCGATGCGGACGAAAGACCCTGTGCATTGTGTGCGGCGGATCACCTGCCGGCCCTGCCCAAGGCGGCTCCGGTTGCAGCACCGGTCGCGACGGCGCGGGCGCACACTGCTGCGCGACCCGTCTTAACTCTGTCCAGTGCTCCGCTGGACCTCTTCTGCAGGCCGCCACCCTCTCTCTAGCGCGTGCATTTGCAAGGCCTTCCCGGCCATTGACGTTCCCCTGAGTGCGAAGGCGCTCCCCCCTTTTGAGAGAGGAAGACATCATGCAACGATCGGACCTTTTCCGATTCAACCAAGTTCTGTTTGCGCTGGCGCCACTGACGCTGGCCGCGGCCGCCGTCGCACAAAGTACATCTGGCGTGATCGCGGGCACCGCAAAAGACAGCACCGGGGCGGTCGTTCCAAACGCGTCCATCACCCTACACAATCCGGTCAGCGGCTATACCCGCACCGTGACCAGCGACGCTGCCGGACGCTACACGCTTACAAACGTTCCATTTGACCGGTATCAGCTTTCTGCGAACGCGCCCGGGCTGAAGACAACCAGCCGCCCGCTTCAGGTCTCGTCGCCCGTGCCACTTGCCGTAGACTTCACACTCGCGGTTGCGGGCACCTCTGAAACGGTCGAGGTGGAGGCCACGGCAGACCTGGCCGAAGGCGATCCGAGCTTCCACACGGATGTCGACCGCACGATGATTGCGCGGTTGCCAGTGGAATCGGCCTCGTCGGAACTGAGCTCGATTGTGACGGAGCTTACGCCCGGCGTGGCGGCAGACTCGAACGGCCTGCTGCACGGCCTGGGCGATCACAACGAGGTCTCCTTTTCCGTTGACGGGCAGCCCATTACGGACCAGCAGAGCAAGGTATTTTCCAATGAACTGCCGGCGGATGCGGTGCAGTCGTTTGAGGTGATCGAGGGAGCGCCGCCTGCGGAATACGGTGACAAGACCAGCCTGGTGGTTGTCGCTACCACGCGCTCCGGTCAGGGGATTACGAAACCGACGGGAGTTATCTCGTTCTCTTACGGAACCTTTGGAACGAGCAAGATTCTGGCCGACATGGCGTACGGCGGGCAGAACTGGGGTAACTTTATCTCGGCCAGTGCGCTGGAGAGTGGCCGCTTTCTGGATGCGCCGGAGTTCGCCGTATACCACGACAAGGGGAACGAGGAGAACTTCTTCGATCGCATCGATGGGCAGCTTTCCAGCGTGAGTTCGCTGCACATGAATCTGCAGTACACGCGGTCGCTGTTTGGGACACCCAACAGTTACGACACCCAATATGGATTCGCGCAGCAGGGTTTGACGACTGGAGCGACGGATCAGCGGTCCAAGGTGGAGACCTATCTTTTCGCTCCGACTTATACACGGATACTCAGCGCCAACGCTGTACTGAACTTTGCGCCTTATATTCGGCGCGATAGTTACAGTTACCTGCCGTCGGCAAACCTGCTGAACGACTTCGGGCCGATTCAGCAGGAAAGCGTCGGCCAGAGGCGATCTTTAACCAATGCGGGCGTTCACTCGGACGTGAGCATTACGAAAGGTGCCAACAGCCTGAAGTTCGGCGGCATGTACCAGCAGACGTTTCTTCGCGAGAACGACACGCTGGGCCTGGTCGATGCGAATCTGAACGCGCCGTGCCTGGACGTGAATGGCAATCCGGCCAGCGGCGGACCGGGTCAGTGTGCAACGCCGGGTACTTCCACATACTCAACCAATCCCAACTATGCACCCGCGCTTACGCCTTATGACCTGACCCGCGGCGGCTCAACGTACACGTGGCACGGGCAGACCGACGTAAAGCAGCTTGCCCTGTACGGCGAAGACTCGATCAAAGCGGGAAACTGGCAGCTCAACTTCGGTGTACGCGGCGACTTTTATAACGGCCTGGCAATCCAACGACAGGCGGAACCACGGGCCGGCATCAGCTACAACGTGAAGAAGACAGGCACGGTCTTGCGGGTCTCTTACGCCCGTACGCAAGAGACCCCGTTCAACGAGAACCTGGTGCTTTCCGCGAACGGCTGCCTCGATCCGGTGTTGAATGCCGTGTTCACGGCGACGTATGGGTACTGCAACCCGGCGCCGTTTAATCCGGGCTTTCGAAATGAGTTCCACGCCGGCTTCAGTCAATCGCTCGGCCATCATTTCGTCGTGAACGGGGAGTGGATTACGAAATACACCCACAACGGCTTCGACTTCAGCGTGCTGGGTGCCACGCCGATTACCTTTCCGATCGAATGGCACAATTCCAAGATTCCCGGGTATACCGCGAGCGCGACACTGACCGATGTAAAAGGCCTCACGGCCCGCGTGACCTTCTCCTCGGTTGCGGCACGGTTCTTCAACCCCCAGATCGGCGGCGTGGGGGCAACGGTAGCTTCGGCAACGAATTACCCGTTCCGTATCGATCATGACGAACGGGCGAACCAGACGACCCATTTGGAATATCACCTGCCACACCGGAAAAGCCTGTATTACTCGTTCAACTGGCGGTTCGATTCCGGGCTGGTTGCGGGTTCGGTGCCGTGCTACGGCGTGACGGATCCGAACAGCGCATGCCAGGCGTACTCGCTGGACGCAAACGGCAACCCGTTCCTCACGCCGAACGGTAAGCCAGCGATCAACCTGAGCAGTTTCACCGCGGATGAAGAGTTCCAGGCGGGGCTGACCTGCGACGGTGTACGGGCCACACAGACGCAGGGATTTACTACCTGCGACGCTGCGGGATTGACATCGAAACTTGTGAGCGTTCCCACTCCGAATACCGAGGACGACGACCACAACCCGCAACGCATCCAGCCGCGAAACCTTTTCGACATGGAGCTTGGTGACGACAACCTGGTGCACTTCAGCGATCGATACCATCTTGGCGCACGCGTGACGGCCGTCAACGTTACAAACAAGTACGTGCTGTATAACTTCCTTTCTACCTTCTCCGGAACTCATTACGTGACGCCGCGCAGCGTTACGGGCGAGATTGCATTCCGCTTCTGACGGAGGATTGCTTCATCAAAACAACGAAGAAGGGCACGGCGTATGCCGTGCCCTTCTTCACTCGTGCCTGTACCTTTTGTTCTTTTAGGACACCTTTGCAGCTGCCTTTTTGCCTGCGGTTTTTGTCGCCACCGGCTTCTTCGCGGTCGAAAGCTGCGGCTTTGCCGCGGAGGCTTTGGACGCCGCTGGCTTGGCCGGTGCGGCCTTCTTCGCAGGCTTCTGCGTTCCTCCATCTTCCACTGCAGCGGTTTCCTCCGCGCTGCCGTGGCGCTTGGTGAAGAGCGCTTCGAGTTGCTGCAGCAGCTGACGCGTGTGCATGGGCTTGACCAGCATCTGGTCGGCGCCCATGTCGCCCAGCTCTTCATCGCCGACCGGGAAAGCGGTAAGCAGCGCAATGGCAGGTTGGTAGGTGGCGGCCTTCGCGGCTTCGATCACTTCTTCCCCCGCGCGCTCGCCTTCCATGCGCATATCGGTGATGACCATTTCGTACTCGCGGTGCTTGATGCGCGACTTGCCTTCGCGTGCACTGGTTGCGGTGTCCACGTCGAAGCCACTGATTTCGAGCACGGTTTTCAGTGTGAGCAGGACGGCAACTTCGTCGTCGACAAGGAGAATGCGGCGCTTCATGCGGGAACAGATCCTCTCGGGTACGTCCGCGTCTTGGCGCGCGGCTACGTGGTCTCATTGCTGCGACCAAGAGCAGCATACTCTTTCCGCTACGGTAGCGTGCGATTCCCAGCGGTTTCCGCTTGTTCCAAGGGCCGCTGCGGCGGTGAACGCCACGAAAGTCCAGTGTTCCGATGTATATTGGAGGTTGCAGCGCCGCAGAATCTGCATCCGACAGTAGGGCAGATCGAGAGCGAGCAGCTGCGGAGGCGACCCATTCCACCGTTTAACGACAAGCGTTCCCAGAAGTCCTTTATCCGCACCAACGAAAAGATTCGCGCGCGCGAAGTGCGCGTGATCGACGACAACGGCGAGCAGCTCGGCATCATGGCGCCGTTCGACGCGTTGAAGATTGCACGGGAGCGATCGCTGGATCTGGTGGAGATTTCGCCAAACGCCGTTCCGCCGGTGTGCCGCATCCAGGACTATGGAAAGTTCCTGTACGAGAAGGACAAGAGCGAGCGGGCCGCGCGTAAGAAGCAAAAGGTCATCGTCATCAAGGAAGTCAAGTTCTCCGTAACGGTGGATGAGCACGACTATCAGACCAAGAAGAATCAGGCTGTCCGCTTTCTTTCCGAAGGCGACAAGGTCAAGGCGTCGCTGCGCTTCCGTGGCCGGCAGATGGCACACCGCGACCTGGGCTACAAGATCATCAATCGCCTGATCATGGACATCGGCCAGACCGGCATCGTGGAGTTCATGCCCCGCATGGAAGGCACCACGCTGCACGCCATCCTGGCGCCGAGCAAAAAGCAGGAAGCTGCCGCGCCGAAAAAGCAGGCAGCTGCCGAAGAGCCCGCCACCGCAAACGCGTAAGTCGAGCAGAGCATGGCATTCATGCATCCGATGAAATCGAGTGGGCCATCGGCCTTCTTACGCCATAGCGACTCGTAGATCTGCTGGCCCGTTCCGATGGTATGCATCCTCCCACAACTTTGAGTCTCGTCCCGCTGCCGATCTGGCAAATTGCTGTCTGGGTGACGTGATGCGTTCGGTCGCAGAATGCTGCAGCGGAGTCGCAATTGCCGCGTACGGCTTTGTTTCTCATCTTCAAGCGCTCCCAGCCACCAGGCAAAATCAGCGGACCGGTGCGGCGCTGGCGTGAGCGATGACCGTAGCGGGTGTGTCGCCGCCGCCCACCATCTGCTCGACCTGTTGGAAACGCAGGTCCTGGCGCACGCTGTCCAGGGCGGGATCGACACGCACCATGCCCATCCAGAAGCAGTGCTGCAATGCTGCTTCATGGAGTGCGGCCAACGCCTGCTCGCGGTCGCCAACGCGTAAGTAGGCCACGCCGGCGGAATAAAGGCCGCAGCCTTGACGGGACTGTGGAGGCATCTGGTCGAGACGCATCTGCCAGTATCCGCGCCAGCCGGAGCGCCGGTAGGCCACTCGCAACGCCGCAAGCTGGCCGGGCGTCGATCGATCCTCCATCGCAAGCAGGTCGTGCGCTACGGCGTCGTCGTACAGTCCGCGTTGCTCGTTCGCCCAGCTGATCCAGTTATCGACCACGTTTGGATGTTGCGGCTGCATCTCGCGAGCGCGTTCCAGGATGCGCAGAGCGTCTTCGTAGCGGCGTGCAAAATACAGCACGGACGCCTGCATACGCACCATGTAAAACGAGAGTGGCGCGATCGCCACAGCCTGTCCAGCCTGGGCGATGGCCTCATCCTGATGTCCCTGGGCCTGCAAAAGCACCGCATACCAGATGTGGCCGGTGGCGTTCTGTGGACTCAGTTGGAGGCCGTGGGTGAGGTTCGCCTCCGCTTCGCGCCACTCCCACGTGAAGGTGGTCTGGAGGCAGCCAAGTGCGATGTAAGCCTCGCCGTTGTCGCGATCCAGAGCGATGGCGGTCTTGGCGGCGCGAATGGCCTCTGGAACGACTGATTGTTGATCCACGGTGTAGCTTGTGGCGAGCGCCAGGGCGAGTCCGGCGTAAGCGGGAGAGTATCGCGGAGCCAATTCAATGGCTTTCCGAAATGCTGCGGCGCTTGCAGTGCCGTTGCGGCGGTCGTAGAAGTACAGCCCGCGCTGATACTGCTCGCGCGCCTCGGTTGACACCGCATCATCGGCCGACATGTTGGCAGCCGTGTCGGGACGAGTCGTCGCCTCGACGACACCCGCTCGCGGCGGTTTGTTCGTTGACGCTGCGGCTGGACGATGCGACGTAACCGAGGCTACGACGACGAGAGTGGCTGCAATCAGACTGCTGGCGAGGAGGCCCATACGGGTTTGAGATCTTATTGGGGCAACGGCTGCTGTAAACAAGTCCGGCTGCTCGAGAGTGTGGAGCGGCATATCGGATGCGGCGTTCTGCTCTCGGCTGTGACGGGACGCTTCGCGGTCTGCGCTTTGTATATCCGGAACGGAGTAAGCGGCCGGCTGGGCCGGCGCGACCTCCAGCGTGCCTGGCACGACCTCCACCGTGACCGGCGCGATAAAGCGATACCCGGCCTTGGGTACAGTCTCGATAAAAGTCGGTGTGCGGCTGTCATCGGCAAGTGCGCGGCGCAGCAGGGTGACGCAGCGGGTCAGCGCATTATCGGTTACGGCCACATCGGGCCACAGCTCATCCAGCAGTTCCTGTTTGCGCACGAGCCGGCCGGGACGGGTGACGAGAAACAGCAGCAGGTGCAAAGCTTTGGGCTCGAGCGGGACGGTAATGCCTTCGATCCGGAGACGAAACTCCGTCGCGTGCAGCTCGAAACACCCGAAACGATAGAGCACGCCGTGCCTCCCGGTCGCCATCTGCCCTGTGTCGGCCATAATACGGCTGCGGTGATGGGCAGCAACAGGAATCAACGGCGGAAGATCACATCTTCCTCACGGTTCATACGACGGCTGCGAAGTCTCGCCTTGTTCTGGATCGCGAGGGATCCTTGAAGACGCGTCACGGCCCTTACCGGACCGCCTACGCCGGCTGATGTGATTGGGTGAAGCAAGGGACCGATCCGCCAGCCGCTGCCGGCCGTTGGTCAGGCGCGCTGGCCGTTTCGGCTGACGACGCGGAGCTTCTCGCTGCTCAGCGTCTTTTTTGCCTGGGTGCGGGCGTGCGCGGCCCAGGGACCCACGGGGTCCAGGCGCACGTAACGCATCCAGTGGCGCAGGGCGCGGCGGCGCTCGCCCACGCGTTCATGGGCGAGCGCCAGGTTGTAGTGAGCGTCGGCGTACTGCGGTACGAGTTGAATGGCGCGCTGGTAGGCGGCGATCGCTTCGGGCAGGCGCTGCAGCTCGTCCAGCACATTGCCCAGGTCGAAAAAAGCCAGCGCGTAGTCGGGGTCGATCTCCGCGGCGGTGCGATAGCACTGCTCGGCTTCGTGATAGCGATGCTGGTTATAGAGCAGCGTCCCCAGGTTCACGCTGGCCGGCGCGTGCCCGGGCCAAAGCGCGAGCACCTCCCGATACAGGTCGCCTGCGGCGGAGACGGTCGCGGCGCTGTCCTCCAGCAGCACAGCCTGTTGAAACAGGTCCTGCGCGCGGGCGAAGTCGTTCGCATCCGGCTCCGCTGCCGCGCGGGTGCTGACAGAGGGCATGCGCACCGGCTCGGGTGTGGAACACTGGGATGCCGCGGAGGCCTCGAAATCAAAGCCAAACTGCTGAGTGAGCGGGTCGAGCAGGGCGCCGGCGTGGCGCACCACTAAGCGAGTTCCGTTGCGCACGGTCTGGCTCTGCTCGAAAGCGGCCTCCTCGCGCAGGCAGCTGCGGAGTGCGGCCTCCCACTTGCGCTCAGACCGTCCGGCTGGCCGGGCACCGCGCAGCGAACGCAACCGCCGCATGGCGCCCAGGTCACGCACGGTAAAGCGGTCGTCGGATTTGCGCAGGAGACCACTGCGCTGCCAACCCGCAATCTGTTGAACGGGAATGCGGAGGATGCGTGCCGCATCCGCAGAGGAGAAGCCGCTGGTCAGCGTCACTGCGGCCACGCCTGCTCCTCTCCCGCACAAAATGCTTCAACAGCTCGCCGCACGAAAATCCGGCTACGCCTTACGATGCGTCTCGTCATTGCGAGTATGCGACGCACAGCGCGCGGACTCAAGAGCTTGCGTCACGGAAACAGCAGAAATCCGTGGATAACAAGGACCGAAAAGGCCTTTGCTGGTCAAGAGCCTCGCAGTGCATCGGACAGACTCTCAAACACGGGTCCACGTGTGCGCTTCAGTCACAACGATGCAGCTTTCGACGCAAGCACCAGCTTCTCTCGCAAGGTGCCTGGAACGCGTTTACACCGGCCCCAATCAGAATGTGAAGTCCCTCAGCGTTCGACGGTACTGGAGCCGACGAACGGACTTGAACCGTTCGTTGCTGCGCAAGGGTAGGCCGGAGTGGAGCCGACGAACGGACTTGAACCGTTGTTGCTGCGCAAGGA
>CAXUEG010000035.1:477-6424 GCA_964249935.1 uncultured Terriglobus sp. | reverse complement strand
CCTCAAAACGCTCTCGCGCACCAGTATCGGCGCTTCGCCGCGCAAGCGCACGGGTCCGCACCGCGAACCAGGCGCATGCATGGGGAAGAATGAGAAGTGAAGGGGTTGTGGAGCCGACGAACGGACTTGAACCGTTGACCTGCTGATTACGAATCAGCTGCTCTACCAACTGAGCTACGTCGGCCTGGTACCCATTCTATCCAACAGAAAGTCCCAGCGCCAAACGACACGTCGCCTCCTAAGCCTGACTTGATCGCGATCCGCCCCACTGCTGTCACATGCTCATCTCGCATCGGATAACATTCTTCGGACGAGAGGCCCGGGCGATGGATGCGATCGAAGTGCGGGAGATCAGCCCTTTACTGAGCGTGTCCGATATGCCGCAAGCCGTGCAGTTCGATTGCGAAGTGCTGGGGTTCGAGATGGGGAATCCCGCTCATCGACCTGGGCCACCGAGAGCGATGTAGAGCTATTCCACGGGTGCATGCTGAAGTCAGGCGCATGGCGTTGATGCTCAACACGGTGTACGACGAGGGTGAGCGGCCTCTCGAGCGGCTCACGCGGGAGGAAGACTGCTTTGCGATATCCCTGTACTTCGGCTGTCCTCATATCGGCACGGCATCCGAACGTTTAAAGGCGGCGCATGTGGAATGCAAGCCGCCGCAGCGCGTACTCTGCGGCTCCATTCATGCTTTCCGGACCATGTCGATTCGTGATCCGGGACGGACACAGGATTACCTGCAGTGGCCGGAGGGCACCCCTTTCTGATTCTGACTGGCCCCAGAAGGCAGTCGGAACCCGCAGTTCGCGCGCACGAAAAAGCCGCCCGGCAACAGGGCGGCTTTTTCTTCAGGGAGAATAGTCCGGACGGAGGCAAAGCCATCTGAACTTTCTGGCGCAATCCTACGGCGCGGTTTAGGCCAAGTCAAGCCTTTTCGTAAGCGGTTTCAATTGAGCAAATTAGCGAATGGCCGAAGCAATGCCGGGGCGCAGAGATTCGCTTTTATTTCGCTCTACGAACGCAGCTTTTCGGACCTTCCGCGAAGGTCCAGCTTGATGATCTCCGCGTCTTCGAGCGAGGAAAGCGGCTTGCCCCGCGCCTTGCGGATGAGCGCGCGCCCGCCGCCGAAGACCACACCCAGAACCGCCGCCGCGGCCACGATGGTGAGCACCAGAATAATGATCTGCACGACCACGTTGCCGGTGCGGCTGATGGTGAACTGGTCCATGTAGCCTTCCGGCTTGTTCCAGGTGATCTCGGCGTTGTACTTCACGGCGTCGGCCAGTTTCTCAGCCTGTGCCTTGCTGAAATCGCCCGTGACCAGTGCCACAATAGGCCCGGAGCGGCGCACCGTGGGCGAACCCGCCAGCATGCCGGGGGTCAGTGTCCGGTCGTGAATCGCGTTCTCGAGCGCGTGCTGCGCCACTCCGGCAATGGTTGGCGTGGGGTAGAAGACCGAGGTGAGCAGACCGTTGCCGGCTTTGCCCGTGTAGCGCGCAGTCAGGACCTCCGGGCTCTTCGCGAAATCGAGCAGGTCTGCGGGCAGCGTTCCGCCCTCGGCGGCGTACGTTGCCGGACCGACGGCGTAGCGCTGCGATTCCGGAAGCAGGCCGGCCTCCGGCAGCCGGGTGGGCAGCAGCGGCGGCGCGCCCTTCGCGCCGACGGGTTTGGGCAGCGCGGTCAGCAGGTCGCTGAACGATCCGGCGGAGACGGCCTTTGTGCCAGACGGCGCGATCAGCACGAGCGTGTTGCCTTGCCAGAAGAGCAGACGTCCCGCCGACACAGCGCAGTTGGAGCCAAGTGAGTTGCCGCCCGCACACGGACGCATGGGTTCGCCGGTTGCGGCGGCCCGCTTCAACGTCCAGCCGCTGTAGGCGCCCGTAGAATCGGTCATCTGCACTGCGGAAATAACGGCAGTTGCACCCTCGGCGGTGTAGGTCTTTGCGTCCGTGCGCTGAACGATCAACTCTTTCGCGACCGCCGGGTCAAAGGGGAGCGCGTTCTCGGCCGCGCCGGTACTGTGCCAAGGGCCGAAGCTGTCTGGCAGCAGGGGTGTGGGCGGCATCGAGATGGTCGTGCCACCACCGGTGGAAGCCGGTGCAGGCGTCTGAGTACCCGTTTGGGCGGGAATGGCGGCGGCCACAATCAGCGCCGAAGCTGCAAACAAGAGGGACCGCCGCAAAGCATGCATACCGATAGGACTACCCGCGCGAGAGATTGGTCACAGCGCATAGACACCGCCAGGTCTGGTTCTGTTCCATGCAGCTTGGGCAGCACCGCCAGAAGTGTGTGCGCCGGATCAACGTGCAGAAGTCGCCGCAGGAAGGATGTAGTCGGTCAGCAGCTTCTCGGTCTGCTCATGCATGCCCCGGGTGTTGTAGTTCGTGCTGGTGATCACAACGGACAGGTGCAGCGCAGGCACCACGACGACCTTGTTGCCGCCGTTGCCGCTCATGTACCAACCCGGGTAGGAGCTGCCGTTGATTGCGCGAAAGCTCTTGAGCCACCAGAAATAGCCGTACTGCGTCGCCTCATCGATTTGCGCATGCGGCGTCGTGGAAGCGGCGATCCATGTCGCGCTGACGACCTGCTTGCCGTTCCACCTGCCGCCGTTCCTGCAGAGCTCGGCGACAGCCAGTAGGTCGCGGCTGGTGAGCCGCAGACCTCCGCCGGTTTGCGCTAGGTGCAGCGGCGAGTACACCCATTGCGCATCGTGGATGCCAAGCGGGTCAAAGAGCTTTGCCTGCGCATAGCGGTCGGCGGCCGCGCCGGTTGCCCTCTGGAGGATTTGTCCGGTCAGGAAAGCGCCTGCGGTGCAGTAGCTGAAATGGCGGCCGAACGGAGCCGCGGAGTCGCCCGGGTTCTGCGTGAAGCCGCGAATGGGCAGGTCCAGGGCGAACTGCGTCCAGTCCTCAATCAAGTACATGCGTTCTTCGTTGCCGCGCGAAAAGTCGTTCCAGTCATCGCACTCCAGAGGCGAGCTCATGGTGAGCAGGTCTTCGATGGTCATGCTGGTCTTACGCGGGTCCGGGTTAGCGGGGTTCTTGTCAGGAAAGAAGGAGAGTACAGGCGCCGAGACGCTGCGGAGGCTGCCTTCCTGGAGTGCGATGCCCACCAACAGCGACGTAATGGTCTTGGTCGCGGAGCGTGTGTCGCGCAGCGTCGCAGCATCGCCCGCGAAGTAGTGCTCGTAGAGGATGCGGCCGTCCTGCTCTATGAGTACGCTGCCGATCTTGCTGAACTTGCCGCTCTCGATGGCTTGTTCCATGGCGGCCAGTGTCGGCGCGCCAGGTTGCACAATCTGCTGTGTGTGCGCTGCAAAGCAGACAGCAGCGGAAGCAGCCCCAGCAGCCACGCGGTGAAGCGGCCTGTCACCAACGTCCTCCTTTGGCGGACAGCCCCATGCTAATCGAAGGCGAGGCGGCGTCGGGTCGCCTGGCGCGAGATGCGGGGAAGAGCGTGACCTGTCACACTTACGGTGCTGCGAAGGTGTGTTGTTCCGCAGATGTTCCAGGACTTCAGAACCCCGAAGGGAACTGCTCATGAATCGGCGTACCGCCACAAAGGCGATCGGTGTGGGATGCACAGGAGCGTGGATTGCGTCCGCGCCGGAGCTTCGGGCGGCGCCGATGCAGGCGACTCCCATCGCCGGGGCGCAGCAGCCCCAGCTGTCGCAAGCCGCAGCCGCCAGGATCGCCACGAACCAATGTGGCTACCGACCGGGTGCGGCAAAGTTCGCAAGCGTGGTGATACCGAGTCAAGCCATGATGACACCCGGAAGCTTCTCGGACCGATTCACGCTGGAGGATGCGAACGTTGGTATGGCGGCGTTGCAGGGCACCCTGGGTGAAGCGAAGCTGGATGAGGCCTCGGGTGATCTGGTGGCCTCCGTCGACTTCTCCGCGTTGCGGACACCGGGCACGTACCGGCTGAAAGCTGCGAACGCGGTCAGCGACTCCATCGTGATTGCGGATGACGTGTACGCCCGGCCGCTGCAGCTCGCGATGCGCGCGTTTTACGGCCAGCGCTGCGGCTGCAAGGTCGATCTGGGTGACGGCTACAAGCACAAGGCGTGCCACAAGCATGGCGAGTTTCACCCAACCTCCGGCAAACAGGGCAAGGTGCGGAACCGGGGTGGCTGGCACGATGCGGGCGACTACGGCCGCTACGTGGTGAACAGCGGGATCTCGACTGCGACGCTGCTGTGGGCATGGGAGATGTTTCCAGAGGTGCTGCAGCCGCTGCAACTGAACATTCCGGAGTCGGGCGGCCGCGTTCCGGACTTCCTGGCGGAGGTGCGATGGAACCTGCAATGGATGCTCAGCATGCAGGACGGCGGGGACGGCGGCGTGTGGCACAAGCAGACAAGTGCCGCGTTCTGCGGCTTTGTCCTGCCGGAGCGCGACCCGTTGCCGAGCGAGGTCATCGGGACGGGAAGTGCACCGTACAAGAGCACGGCCGCCACGGCGGATCTCGCTGCGGTAATGGCGATTGCCGCGCGCTGCTACCGGGTCTGCGACGCGCAGTTCGCAGCGGCATGCCTCGATGCCGCGCGCAAGGCGTATGCATGGGCGCGGGCAAACCCGGACGTGGGGTTTCGAAATCCGGCGGGCGTCACCACCGGCGAGTACGGCGACAGGAGCTTTGCGGATGAGCTGCTGTGGGCAGCGGCGGAGCTCTTCCGCACAACGGGCGAGCCGGCCTTCCGCGATGCGTTCGAAGCGGGAGTTCCGGCAACGCTGACGATCACAACGCCGAGCTGGAACAACATGCAGGCGTTCGCTCTGTGGACCTATGCGATGGGCGAAAAAGCCACAACGCCCGCGGTGCGGGACCGCATCGTGGCCGCAACGAAGCTGGCGTCGAAGACATTGACGGAGCGTGCGAAAGAGAACGGTTACGGGCACACGCTCCGCACGACAGATTATGTGTGGGGCTCGAACTCCGTTGCGGCCAACGACGCGTTGCTGCTGCTGATCGCGGACCGGTTCGAGCGTGATCCCGCGGCGCGCGAAGCCGCAATGGCGAACCTGCACTACCTGCTGGGACGTAACTGCCACGGCGTGTCCTGGGTCACGCACGTCGGGGCGCGGCCGTTTCAGCATCCGCATCATCGGCCGAGCCAGGCAGACAACATCGCGGCGCCGTGGCCGGGACTGCTTTCCGGCGGGCCGAATGCGCACGGCGGCGACCCGGTGGCAAACGGGATGCCGAAGCAGCCGCCAATGCGCATGTGGCTCGACGACTGGCGCGCCTACTCGATGAACGAAGTGGCCATCAATTGGAACGCGCCCCTGGTGTTTCTGCTGGCCGCGGCGAATACTCCCGGCGCCCGATGACAGCCGAACAGATCTGTCTGCCGGACGCGTACCGGCGCTAGCGGGTTCCCCCTGCCGCGGGCGCGGCCTGCGCGCGCGGTGGAGCGTTCTTCACGTACGTGTCGAACCAGTGGACCATCTCGTAGACGAGCTGCTCGTTGGATTCGAGCGCGGTGTACCAGTGCGGCTCGTGCGGCAGCATGACCAGCCGTACCGTGCCGCCGTTGCCGCGGATCGCCTCGTACAGCAGCTTGGCCTGAATCGGTGTGGTGCCGGGGTTGGCGTCTTCTTCGCCGTGCATGATGAGCAGCGGATGTTTGAACTTATCCGCGAAGAAGAATGGCGAGACCTTCTGGTAGACGTCCGGCGCCTCCCAGACGGAGCGGCGCTCGTTCTGAAAGCCGAACGGCGTGAGCGTCTTGTTGTAGGAGCCGCTGGTCGCCACACCGGCGCGGAACAGGTCGGTGTGCGCGACCAGGTTGGCGGTCATCAGCGCGCCGTGGCTGTGACCCGTGACGCCCACGCGATCCGGGTCGACGCCGCCCAGCCGCACGCCTTAGGCGCTGGCGGCGTTTGCGTCGGGGACGAGCGGGTCCAGGGTGGAGTCGTGTGCCGTCTTCGGGGCGCC